>JANMAP010000251.1:0-2510 GCA_031359905.1 Burkholderiales bacterium
GCGCACGGCAGCGCCGCGCCCGCCGCCATCCCGCGCCCGGCAGCCGTTGCCGCGCAGGCCGTGCAACGCGCGCGGCAGGCCCCGCCCCAACCGCGGGTGGCCGCCGCCGCTGCCAAGCCAGCTGCGGCCGCCGAGTCGCCGGCCGTCTCCAGCCCGGTTGCCGACGGCAACTGGGAAACCTTCTGACCGGCTGGCGCTTCAGACCACCCGCCAACCGCCGATAACCCGCAGACAGTTCGAGATCCCGAGGAACCGCCATGGAAATGATCGCTGAAGCCACCCACATCGCTCGCGCCGAGGGCGGACGCGTCGGTCTGGCCGCCAAGGACGCAGGCCCCGCCATGTCGAACGGCGGGGAGTTCCTGACCTTCCGCCTGGGCGACGAGGAATACGGCATCGACATCCTGCGTGTGCAGGAAATCCGCTCCTACGAGCAACCGACGCGCATTGCCAATGCACCGGCCTTCATCAAGGGCGTGGTCAACCTGCGCGGGGTGATCGTGCCGATCATCGATCTGCGCCTGAAGCTGGGCTGCGAGAAGGTCGAATACAACGGCTTCACCGTCGTCGTCGTGCTCAATGTGCGCGGCCGGGTGGTCGGCACGGTGGTCGATTCGGTGTCCGACGTGCTTGAGCTCGGCAAGGACGATGTCAAGCCGGCGCCGCAGCTCCATTCCAGCGTCGATTCGGCCTTCATCACCGGCATCGGCGCGATCCGCCAGGGCCATGGCGATGCCGAAACCGAACGCATGCTGATCCTGATGGACATCGAAGCCCTGCTGAGCAGCGCCGAAATGGGCCTGATCGGCGATTGAGCACCTGATTCAACCCCACCACTTCATCCGGGAACCACTGCATGACTCGCTTTTCCACTCTCCGCACCACGCCATGGGCCGTCAGCCTGGGCGGGACCCTGGCCCTGACCCTGGCCCTGGCAGCATCGCCGGCATGGGCCAGCAACGCCAACAAGGACGACGCGGTGGCCCTGGTGAAGAAGGGCGTCGCGTTGATCAAGTCCCAGGGCGTCGACAAAGGCTACGCGGCGATCAACGACAAGGCCGGCGCCTTCGTCGACCGCGACCTGTACCTGGTCGTCTACGGCCTGGACGGCAAGTGCCTGGCGCATGGCGCGAACCCCAAGCAGATCGGCCGCGACCTGATCGACCTGACCGACATCGATGGCAAGTACTTCGTCAAGGAACGCGTCGCACTGGTCAAGGCCAAGCCCACTGGCGCGTGGCAGGAATACAAGTTCACCAACCCGGTGAGCAAGAAGATCGAGCCGAAGGTGATGTACTGCGAAAAGCTGGGCGACACCGCAGTCTGCGGTGGCGTCTACCAGTAATCGTGTCGCTGCGCGGCGTCCAGCGCCCCGGCCTGCCCGCTCTTCGGCCCTCCCCGGAGTTCTCGCCATGAAACTGGGTACCAAGCTGCTGCTCGCACCCGCGCTGGCGGCCGGCGTCGCCCTCACGGCCGGCGGCATCAACGCCGCGCTGATCGCCCGCGACGCCGGCAGCGCGCAGGCCGCCGTCGACGCCGACGTGCAGCAACAGCGAGCGCTGTCCGACGCCCACAGCCAGCTCGGCCAGGTCCATGCGTCGATCTACCGCACCCAGGTGCTGATCGAATCGCTGAAGGACGCCGAGATCAAGGCCTTCCGCCAGCAGGCGCAGTCGCAGATCGACGGCATCCGGCGCGTCATCGCCGCCAGCGCCGCCCAGGACAGCGGCGATGCCGAGATGAGCAAGCTCGCCGCCACGGCGACGGCAGCCATCGACAACTACCGCAAGCAGGCCGACAAGGCCATCGAGCTGACGGCGGTCGAAGCCAACATGGGGGTGGCCGCGATGCAGGCTGCCGAAAAGACCCACGCCGAACTGGCCAAGGCGGTTCAACAGATCGCCATGCGCCGCGATGCGCTGCGTGCCGAGCAGACCCGCGCGGCGCACGAGGGCATGCAGCGCACGCTGCTGCTGCTGGGTGCGCTCGGCCTGCTGGCCACGGGCGCAGCCGTCGCCGGGTCGTGGGTCATGCAGCGCAGGCTGGTCGCTGACCTGGGCCGGGCCGTGAAAGTCAGCGCGGCGGTCGCCGACGGCGACCTCCAAATCGACATCGACAGCCAGCGCCGCGACGAAATCGGCGACCTGCTGCGCAGTCAGGGCCACATGGTCACGCGACTGCGCGAGTCGCTGCAGACCGTGCACCTGGCGAGCGACAGCATCGGCACCGCGTCGCGCGAGATCGCCAGCGGCAATGCCGACCTGAGCGCGCGTACCGAACAGGCCGCCAGCTCGCTGCAGCGGACGGCGTCGTCGATGGAGCAGCTGACCGGCACGGTGCGGCAATCGGCCGATTCGGCACGCCAGGCCAATCAGCTGGCCTCGTCGGCCGCCGCCGTGGCCCAGCGCGGCGGCCAGGTCGTCGCCCAGGTGGTCTCGACGATGGACGACATCAACACCAGCTCCAAGAAGATCGCCGACATCATCGGCACCATCGACGGCATCGCCTTC
>JANMAP010000253.1:0-2401 GCA_031359905.1 Burkholderiales bacterium
CCGCCGCCGCGCCCCGGGCCGACAAGGCCGGCACCGCGCCCGAGTCAAGCACCCTGCGCGTGTCGGTCGAGAAGGTCGACCAGCTGATCAACCTGGTCGGCGAACTCGTCATCACACAAGCCATGCTGGCGCAGAACGGCAAGGGCATCGACGCCGCGCTGTACCAGCAGCTGGCCAGCGGCCTGGCCGACCTGGAACGCAACACCCGCGACCTGCAGGAAGCGGTGATGTCGATCCGCATGATTCCGATGTCGCTGGTCTTCAACCGCTTTCCGCGCATGCTGCGCGACCTGGCGGCCAAGCTCGGCAAGAAGGTCGAGATGGTGCAGGTCGGCGAATCGACCGAACTCGACAAGGGCCTGGTCGAGAAGATCACCGACCCGCTGACGCACCTGGTGCGCAACAGCTGCGATCACGGCATCGAGATGCCCGCCGACCGGCTGGCCAAAGGCAAGCCCGAGCAGGGCACGATCACGCTGATCGCCAGCCACCAGGGCGGCAGCATCGTCATCGAAGTCCGCGACGACGGCCGCGGCCTGAACCGCCAGAAATTGCTGAGCAAGGCCCGCGAGCGCGGCATCGCTGAAGCCAGCCATCCGGATTCGATGACCGATCAGGAGGTCTACGGCCTGATCTTCGCCCCCGGGTTCTCGACCGCCGATGTCGTCACCGATGTCTCCGGCCGCGGCGTCGGCATGGACGTGGTCAAGAAGAACATCACCGCGCTGGGCGGCACGGTGGAGATCGATTCCGCCGAGGGCCACGGCATGACGGTGCGCGTGCGCCTGCCGCTGACCCTGGCGATCATGGACGGCATGAGCGTGGGCGTCGGCCAGGAGTGCTACATCCTGCCGCTGAACAGCGTCGTCGAGTCGTTCCAGGTCAAGCCCGGGATCATCAAGACCATCGGCGGCTCGGGCCGCGTTGTCGAAGTGCGCGACGAATACATGCCGGTGGTCGACCTCGAACGGGTCTTCGACGTGCCGCGCTTCAGCGACGGCAGCTGCAACATCATGGTCGTCGTCGAAGCCGAGGGCGGCCGCGTCGCGCTGCTGGTCGACGAGCTGCTCGGCCAGCAGCAGGTGGTGGTGAAGAACCTCGAGAGCAACTACCGCAAGGTGCCCGACGTGTCGGGCGCCACGATCATGGGCGATGGGCGTGTCGCGCTGATCCTGGACATCGGCTCGCTGGTACGCCACTCGCGCCACTGAGCGGCACGCACTGCAGCGCCCGCCTGCAGGCGGCCTGCGCACGGCGCGCCACTCCATCCCCCCTTCGTCAGGAGTCACCCGGCATGAAACTCAATCGAATCAAGATCGGCCCGCGGCTGGCGCTGGGCTTCGGCGTGGTGGTCGCGCTGATGATCGTCATCGTCGGCGTCGCCTACCAGCGCCTGAGCCTGCTCGACCGCAGCTCGGAGCGCCTGCTCGACTTCCAGCGACGCGCCGCGTTGGCCAGCGACTGGCGCGGCCAGGTGCACCTGAATGCCAGCCGCGCGATGGCCATTGCCAAGGCAGCTGGCGCCAAGGAAGTCGATGCCTTTTTCAGCCCGCAGATGAAAGCCACCAGCGAACGCATCACCACGCTGCAGAAGGAACTCTCCGACCTCGTCGACAGCGAGAAAGGCAAGGCCTTGATCGCCGCCATCGCCAGCCAGCGGCAGAGTTACGTCGGCGCGCGCAGCGAGGTGCTGGACAAGCTGAAGGCCGGCGACATGGCAGCCGCGCAGCAACTGCTGGACAGCAAGATGCTGCCGGCATCCGAAGCCTACGTGGCCTCCATCGACACGCTGGCCGCTTTTCAGCAGGAACGTGTGGCGGCGGGCACCCTGGAAGTCAAGGCCGAGGTTCACCAGGCCGAGATGCTGATGGTCGCGCTGCTCGGCGCCGGCATGCTGGCGGCCATCGGCTTCGGCTGGCTCATCACGGCATCGGTCACCGGCCCGCTGCGCCGTGCGACCGCCAACACTGAACGCATCGCCGCCGGCGATCTGACGCAACCGATCGATGCCGAAGGCCGCGACGAGATCAGCGTCATGCAAGGCTCCCTGTCGCGCATGCAGGACGCGCTGCGCCGCCTGGTCGGTGACCTGCGCACCAGCAGCGATTCGATCGGCACCGCCGCGGCGGAGATCGCCAGCGGCAATGCCGACCTGAGCGCGCGCACCGAACAGGCCGCCAGCTCGCTGCAGCGGACGGCGTCGTCGATGGAGCAGCTGACCGGCACGGTGCGGCAATCGGCCGATTCGGCGCGCCAGGCGAATCAGCTGGCCTCGTCGGCCGCCGCCGTGGCCCAGCGCGGCGGCCAGGTCGTCGCCCAGGTGGTCTCGACGATGGACGACATCAACACCAGCTCCAAGAAGATCGCCGACATCATCGGCACCATCGACGGCATCGCCTTC
>JANMAP010000262.1:0-6270 GCA_031359905.1 Burkholderiales bacterium
GCGCGAACTGGGCATCCCTGCCGTGGTGGGCTGCGGCAACGCCACCGAGCATCTTCACGAAAGCGCGCTGGTCACGGTGTCGTGCGCCGAGGGCGACTCAGGCTACGTCTACGACGGCCTGCTTGAGACCGAGGTCAGCGACGTGCAGCGCGGCGAGATGCCGTACTGTCCGATCAAGATCATGATGAACATCGGCAACCCGCAACTGGCCTTCGACTTCGCGCAGATGCCGAATTCGGGCGTCGGCCTGGCGCGGCTTGAATTCATCATCAACAACAACATCGGGGTCCATCCGAAAGCGATCCTCGACTACCCGAACATCGACGCCGACCTGAAGAAGGCGGTCGAGTCGGTGGCCCGCGGCCACGCCAGCCCGCGTGCCTTCTACGTCGACAAGCTCGTCGAAGGCATCGCCACCATTGCCGCCGCTTTCTGGCCCAAGCCGGTGATCGTTCGGCTGTCGGACTTCAAGAGCAACGAGTACCGCAAGCTGATCGGCGGCACGCGCTACGAGCCCGACGAAGAGAACCCGATGCTCGGCTTCCGCGGCGCCAGCCGCTACATCAGCGGTGACTTCAGCGACGCCTTCGCGATGGAGTGCGAAGCCCTCAAGCACGTGCGCCACGACATGGGCCTGAACAACGTCGAGATCATGGTGCCGTTCGTTCGCACCGTGCGCCAGGCGGAGCGCGTGGCCCAGATGCTGGCCGATCGGGGATTGAAGCGCGGTGTCGACGGCCTGCGCCTGATCATGATGTGCGAGGTGCCGAGCAATGCCATCCTGGCCGACCAGTTCCTCGAGCATTTCGACGGCATGTCGATCGGCTCGAACGATCTGACCCAGCTGACCCTGGGGCTCGATCGCGACTCGGGACTGGAACAGCTGACCAGCGACTTCGACGAACGCGACCCGGCTGTCAAGGCCATGATCTCGCGGGCGATCGCCGCCTGTCGCGCCACCGGCAAATACGTCGGCATCTGCGGCCAGGGCCCCAGCGACCACCCGGACTTTGCCGACTGGTTGGCCGCCGAGGGCATCGTGTCGATCTCGCTGAATCCGGACACGGTCGTCGAGACCTGGCAGCGGTTGGCGCAGCTGCGGCCCTGAACCCGGCGCCTTCAGCCTGTGCAAACCCGTCGAGACGATTCCCGGCCGGTGTCGAGCTGCCGCAGCGGCAGCGCACCGTGCCGGTCATGGTCGATGGGCTGCAGACCGAGCGAGCCGCAACTGCAACACCGCTCGCGTCGATGAAGCGCGAGTTCCCAGCGTGTTGGGCGGCTGACGCTTAGCGGGCTGTCCGGACACCGCAGAGCCGCTGCCCTTCAGTGGCCGCTCGAGGCCGCACCGGACGCGCCTGTCGCGGTCGCGGCTGGCGCGTCGACACTGTGCTTTTCGCCGCCCATGTCGACATCCGCGCCCGATTTGGTCAGTATGAAGATGGCCAAGCCTGCGAAGGCGGCGAAGGCGACGAGCAATTTCCACATGGGTTGGCGTGCACGTGATGAAGTGAAGAGGTCGGCCCCCGGGGATCGCTGATGAGCCCGGGCCGCTCGTTCACCCAGGCCCCGAAGGGCGCTGGGTGACGACATTCCCAGAGGCTCAGTCGTCCGCGTAGATGTCCACGTCCTTGGTTTCCTTGACGAACAGCGTGCCGATGATGAAGGTCACCGACGCGATGATGATCGGGTACCACAAGCCGCTGTAGATGTTGCCCTGGGCGGCGACGATCGAGAAAGAGATCGCCGGCAGGAAGCCGCCGAACCACCCGTTGCCGATGTGGTACGGCAGGCTCATCGAGGTGTAGCGGATCCGGGTCGGGAAGAACTCGACCAGCATGGCGGCGATCGGACCGTAGACCATGGTCACGTAGATCACCATGATCGTCAGGATCCCGATGATCATCCACCAGTTGCCGCTACCGGCCGGGATCGGGTCGGCCTTGGCCGGGTAGCCGGCCGAGTTCAGCGCCTCGCGGACTTCCTTCTCGAAGCGGGCCTTGTCTTCCTTGGCCGTCGCGTCCTTGCCGTTGTAGGCGGCGATGGCCTTGTCGCCGACCTTGACGGTGGTGACCTTGACCGACGCGTCCTCGGTCTTGTCGTAGTTGACGCCGGCGTTGGCCAGATAGGTTCGCGACAGGTCGCAGGCGGTAAAGAACTTCGCCGTGCCGGTCAGGTTCAGGATCAGGTTGCAGTCGCCGGGGGGCGCCACCACCGTCACCGGCGACTTGTCGATCGCCGCCGCCAGCTTCGGGTTGGCATAGGCCGTCAGCGCGTGGAACAGCGGGAAGTACGTGAGCACCGCCAACAGGCAGCCGGCCATGATGATCGGCTTGCGACCGATCTTGTCCGAGAGCGTGCCGAAGACAACGAAGAACGGCGTGCCGATGATCAGGCTCAGCGCGATCAGCACGTTGGCCGTCGGCCCGTCGACCTTCAGGAACGACTGCAGGAAGAACAGGGCGTAGAACTGGCCCGTGTACCAGACCACGGCCTGACCGGCCGTCACCCCGACCAGCGCCAGGATGACGATCTTCAGGTTCGACCACTGGCCGAAGGACTCGGTCAGAGGCGCCTTGGAGGTCTTGCCCTCGGACTTCATCTTGGTGAAGGCCGGCGACTCGCTGAGCTTCAGACGAATCCACACCGACACGATGAGCAGGATGCCCGACACCGCGTACGGAATTCGCCAGCCCCAGGCAGCGAATTCCTTTTCGCCCACCCACAGCCGGGTGCCCAGGATGACCATCAGCGCCAGCATCAGGCCGACGGTGGCGGTGGTCTGGATCCACGCCGTGTAAGCGCCTCGCTTGCCATGCGGCGCGTGCTCGGCAACGTAGGTCGCGGCACCGCCGTATTCGCCGCCGAGGGCCAGACCCTGCAACAGGCGCAGCGCGATCAGCGTGATCGGCGCAGCGATGCCCCAACTGGCATAGGTGGGCAGAAAGGTCACCAGGAAGGTGGACAAGCCCATCAGCAGGATCGTCACCAGGAAGGTGTACTTGCGGCCGACCAGGTCGCCCAGTCGACCGAAGACGATGGCGCCGAACGGCCGCACGGCGAAGCCAGCAGCGAAGGCCAGCAGGGTGAAGATGTCGCGCGTCGCGGGGTCCAGCGCAGTGAAGAAATTCGCGGCGATGATCGCCGACATCACGCCGAACAGATAGAAGTCGTACCACTCGAACACCGTGCCGAGCGACGACGCGAAGATGACTCGCTTTTCGTCCGCAGACATCGGGCGTATCGCGCCACTCACTGCACCTGCCGTGCCTGGCGCCTTGCTGCCGGCCATCGCCATACTGGAATCTCCTGTGGGTGAAGTCGTCGTGCCACCTTGCCTTGCAGGTGGGCAAGCGGCGCGAGTGTTGGACCCCAGGCTGACCGGTTTCTGACAGCTCGACACACCTGGCGCACGCGGCTGTGGCGGCCGCTGCCGCCTCGGCGATCCAGGAAGATCGCCCGCCAGCAGACGGTCGACAGGTGCCTGTGACGGGTGGTCCAGGCGGCATGCGCCGCGGGTTTCCCCAGGTATCGATTTCCCGCAGCATCCCGATGTCGGCCCTCGGCGGCACCCGGCCGCGCGTCGTGGTCGTGCTGGAGAATGAATCGATGGAGATCGGGACGACCTTCTGGCGTCGTGTGCAGTGGCTGACGGCCAGCGCGGTGATGGCGTGGCTGGGCGCCTGCCTGTTCGGAATCTGGTTCGCGCGCGACCTCAACGCCTGGCGCTGGCTCGGCTTCCCGCTGGGCTTCTGGATCAGTGCCCAGGGCCTGTTGTTCTTCTTTCTCTGTCTGATCGTGTTGTACGTGGTCTGGATCGAACAGCTCGAATCACGCGCGTTGGCTGCTGCCAGCGTGGCCGACAGCCGAGCCGCGCAGTGAGGCAGGCCGGGGCGGGCGGGCCCGCGCCGCCTGGTGCCTCCAGCACCCGACTGCACTGGCGCTACGCGCTGTTCGCATTCGGCCTGGCGCTGTTCACGGGCGGGATGGTGATTGCCGAACGTCATGGCCTCCCGCGCGGCTGGATCGGCGCGTTGTTCCTGGTGGCGACCGTGGCCGTGTATGCCGGCATCGGACTGCTCAGCCGCACCACCGTGGAGGCCGAGTACTTCGTCGCCGGGCGTCGCGTTCCGGCCGTCTACAACGGGCTGGCCACCGCCGCCGACTGGATGTCGGTGGCCTCATTCATCGGCACCGCGGGCGTGCTCTACCTGCAGGGCTTCGCTGGACTGGCGTACATCCTGGGCTGGACCGGCGGCTATTGCCTACTGGCCATCCTGCTGGCGCCGTACCTGCGCCGCTTCGGCCAGTACACGGTGCCCGACTTCCTCGGTGCGCGCTACGGCGGCGCCGCGCCGAGACTGATCGGCGCCGGTGCGACGGTGCTGGTGTCCTTCGTCTACGTCGTTGTTCAGATCTATGGCGTCGGGTTGATCACCTCGCACCTGACCGGATTCGGCTTCGAGGTCGGGATCATGGTCGGGCTCGGCGGCGTGCTGTTCTGTTCGTTTCTCGGCGGCATGCGCGCGGTCACCTGGACCCAGGTCGCTCAATACTTGGTGCTGATCGTTGCTTACCTGGTCCCGCTGACCTGGCTGTCAGTGCGGCAAGGCGGCGATCTGCTGCCGATGTTCAGCTACGGCGCGCAGATGGAACAGATCGCCAGCCGCGAGCGCGCGTTGCTCAGCGATCCGGCCGAGCTCGAAGTGGTCCGCCTGCTGCGCGAGCGTGCCGAGAGCGCCGGGCGCAAGCTCGCCGACGTGCGCCAGGCGATGGACAGCGACGCCCGCGCGCTGTCCGATCGGGTCGCCGCGCTGCGCGCGTCCAATGCGCCGCTCGGTCAGATCCAGCAGGCGGAACGCGAACTGACGTTGCGACCGCGGTCGGAGGCCGAGGCCCGAACGCGCTACGAACTCGAGAGCAACAGCGCCCGGGCCCAGGCGCTGCCGCTGGGCGGGTTATCGCTGCAGTCCTTGCCCTTTGCCGGCGACCCGCAGGGCAATGCCGAGCAGCGGGAACGTTTCGAGCACTCGCGCGTCAACTTCATCGCCCTGGTGCTGTGCCTGATGGTCGGCACGGCGGCCATGCCACATGTGCTGACGCGCTACTACACCACGCCATCGGTGAAGCAGGCGCGGCGTTCGGTGGGCTGGTCGCTGTTCTTCATCACCTTGCTCTATCTGGCAGCGCCGGCGATGGCCGTGCTGGTCAAGTACGAGATCTTCAACCACATTGTCGGCCTGCCGATCGACCAGCTGCCGCAGTGGATCTATCGCTGGACCAAGCTCGACCCGGGGTTGGTCTCGATCCGAGACATCAACGGCGACGGCCTGCTGCAGCTCGGCGAGTTGCACCTGGGCGCCGATGCCATCGTGCTGGCAGCGCCGGAGATCGGCGGCCTGCCCTACAGCATGACCTGCCTGGTGGCCGCGGGCGGGCTGGCTGCCGCCCTGTCGACCGCCGACGGGCTGCTGCTGTCGATCGCCAACGCGCTGTCGCACGACATCTACTTCCGCTGCGTCGACCCCACGGCGCCAGCGCTGCGCCGCGTCGTCTTGTCCAAGCTGATGGTGATGGTGGTCGCGCTGCTGGCCGCGTCGATCGCCGCGCTGCGCAGCACCGACATCCTGCAGCTCGTGTCGATGGCGTTCTCGCTGGCCGCCGCGGCTTTCTTCCCCGCGCTGGTGCTGGGCATCTTCTGGCGCCGCGCCGGTGGCGGCGCTGCGGTGGCCGGCATGCTGGCCGGATTGGGGGTCTGCCTGTACTACATGGCCACGACCACGCCCGGGCTGCGCTCGGCCCTGGGGTTGACGGGCCCCGCGGCCGACAGCCA
This sequence comes from Burkholderiales bacterium, assembly GCA_031359905.1. GTDB lineage: Bacteria > Pseudomonadota > Gammaproteobacteria > Burkholderiales > Burkholderiaceae_C > Rubrivivax. The sequence goes on from JANMAP010000262.1 coordinate 5,831, forward strand.
GTGGTGGGGGATCGAGCCGGTGGCCGCGGGGGTCTTCGGCGTGCCCGTGGGGTTCGCGGTGATGATCGTCGTCGGCCTGTGCGGCCGGCCGGCCGATGCGGTGCAGCGGAAGTTTGTGGACGCCCTGCGCAACCCTGCGGCCGATGACCGCTGAACGGGCGCGGCCGGGGCCTGTGTTACATTCGTTGGCTTTTCTCTTGCCGCACCTTGTCCAGTCGACGCTGACAGGGCGGCTTTCCGGGCCTGCCTCGGAAACCCACAAGGAGCATTCATGCGTCACTATGAGATCGTTCTGCTGATCCATCCGGATCAAAGCGAACAGGTTCCGGCCATGCTGGAACGCTACAAAGGTCTGGTCACCAACGCCGGTGGCAAGGTGCACCGGGTCGAGGACTGGGGTCGGCGCCAGCTGGCCTACATGATCCAGAAGCTCGCCAAGG
>JANMAP010000338.1:0-2013 GCA_031359905.1 Burkholderiales bacterium
ACTTGGCCGCCATCACCGAGGTGATCGCTGCCGTCAGCGTGGTCTTGCCGTGGTCCACGTGGCCGATGGTGCCCACGTTGACGTGCGGCTTGGTCCGCTCGAATTTTCCTTTTGCCATTCCAATCTCCAAAGAGCAATGCCCGTGTATGGTTTAACGTCTGCATCACATCACTGATCCCACCGCACGGGCACAGCGGGGTGTGTGATCGCAGACAGATTCAAATTACCGGACGCAGAGGACGCAAAGGATTCGCAGAGGTCGCAAAAGTAAAACCCAGAATTGAATTTTCTTTTCTGCGTCCTTTCGCTGTTTTTCGTCCTCTGCGTCCTCTGCGTCCGGCTGTTCCTCTCTTTACTTCGAGCGTGCAGCCACGATGGCCTCGGCCACGTTGCGCGGAGCTTCAGAGTAGTGCTTGAACTCCATCGTGTAAGTGGCGCGGCCCTGCGACATCGAGCGCAGCGTCGTCGAATAGCCGAACATTTCCGACAGCGGCACTTCGGCCTTGATCGCCTTGCCGCCACCAACCATGTCTTCCATGCCCTGCACCATGCCGCGACGCGACGCCAGGTCGCCCATCACGTTGCCGGCGTAGTCTTCGGGCGTCTCGACTTCGACGGCCATCATCGGCTCGAGGATGACTGGGCCAGCCTTGCGACAGCCTTCCTTGAAGCCAAAGATGGCAGCCATCTTGAATGCCAGTTCGTTCGAGTCCACATCATGGTACGAACCGAAGTGCAGCGTCACCTTGACGTCCACCACCGGGTAGCCGGCGAGCACGCCCTGCGTGACAGCTTCGTTGATGCCCTTCTCGACCGCAGGAATGTATTCGCGCGGCACCACGCCGCCCTTGATGGCGTCGATGAACTCGATCCCCTTGCCCAGCGCATTGGGCTCGATCTTCAGGACCACGTGGCCGTACTGGCCCTTGCCGCCGGACTGGCGCACGAACTTGCCTTCGGCGTCTTCCACCGTCTTGCGGATGGTTTCGCGGTACGCAACCTGGGGCTTGCCCACGTTGGCTTCCACACCGAACTCCCGCTTCATGCGGTCAACGATGATTTCCAGGTGCAGCTCGCCCATGCCCGCGATGATGGTCTGGCCTGTTTCCTCGTCGGTGCGAACGCGAAACGACGGGTCTTCCTGCGCCAGGCGGTTCAGCGCGACACCCATCTTTTCCTGGTCGACCTTGGTCTTGGGCTCCACCGCCTGGGCAATCACCGGCTCCGGGAACACCATGCGCTCGAGCATCACGATGGCGCTCGGGTCGCACAGCGTTTCGCCGGTGGTCACGTCCTTCAGGCCAACGCAGGTGGCAATGTCGCCGGCGCGGATTTCGTCGACTTCGAGACGGTTGTTGGCGTGCATCTGCACGATCCGGCCGATCCGTTCTTTCTTGCCGCGAATCGGGTTGTAGACGCTGTCGCCCTTGGCCAGCACGCCCGAATAGACGCGCACAAACGTGAGCTGGCCCACGAACGGGTCGGTCATCAGCTTGAAGGCCAGCGCGGAGAACTTTTCGCTGTCGTCGGCGCGGCGGGTCACCGGCTTCTCGTCGTCGTCCATGCCTTTCACCGGGGGAACGTCCGCCGGCGATGGCATCAGCTCGATCACGGCATCCAGCATGCGCTGCACGCCCTTGTTCTTGAAGGCGGTGCCGCACAGCATCGGCTGGATCTCGCTGGCGATGGTGCGCGTGCGCAGGCCGAGCGTGATCTCGTCCTCGGTGAGGTCGCCTTCTTCCAGGTACTTGTTCATCAGCTCTTCGTTGGCTTCGGCGGCGGCCTCGACCATCTTCTCGCGCCATTCCTTGGCCAGTTCAAGCAACTCGCCCGGGATTTCGTCGTAGTTGAACTTCATGCCCTGGGAGGCTTCGTCCCAGTAGATGGCCTTCATTTTGCGCAGGTCCACTACGCCGGTGAAATTCTCTTCCGCACCGATTGGAATCACGATCGGCACCGGGTTGGCCTTCAGGCGCAGCTTCATCTGCTCGTAGACCTTGAAGAAGTTGGCGC
>JANMAP010000346.1:0-17134 GCA_031359905.1 Burkholderiales bacterium
GCGGCCGTCGCCGCGGCGCTGGACGCCGCCGGGCCGCTGGCCCGCCCCGCAGCCACCGGCGGCGCGGACCGCGCGGCGCTCGCGGCGATGGTGCTGCGGATGCTCGACGATGTGCTGCACAGCCACCTGTCGACGCCCAGCGGCTGCGGCGCTTCATCGACGCACGGCGGCGGCGCTTCTTTATCCACGCACGGCGGCGGTGCCGCCCTGCGCCTGGCCGATGTCCCACGCCATCGCTGCCTGGTCGAGCTCGAGTTCACGCTGCCCGCCGCGCGGCTGCCGGCGGCGGCCCTCAGCGCGCTGCTGCGCGAGCAAGGGCTGCCGGCGCCCGACTACGCCTTCGGCGCGCTGCAGGGCTACCTGCGCGGCTTCATCGACCTGGTCATCGAACACGACGGCCGCTACTTCGTCATCGACTGGAAGTCCAACCACCTCGGCCCGCAGGCCGCCGACTACGCGCCGGCAGCGCTCGACGGCGTGATGGCCGCGCAGGGCTACCACCTGCAGGCGCTGCTCTACGCTGTCGCCGTGCACCGCTTGCTGCAGCAGCGGCTGCCCGGCTACGCCTACGAACGCCATTTCGGCGGCGTCCTGTACCTGTTCGTGCGCGGCGTGCGCCCGGGCTGGGTCGACACGCAGGGCCGGCCTTGCGGCGTCGCCACGCTGCGGCCACCGCAGTCGATCATTGACCGCCTGTCGGACCTGCTGCAGCCGCTGCCGGAGACCACCCCGTGAACGGCAGTGACGACAGCGCCGCAGGGCTCGGCGACGACAGCGCCGATTCGCGGGGTGACCCCAGCGTGCTGGCCGATGACGGCACCACGGCGCTGGCCGACGGCTTCGCCGCGCAGGTCGCTGCCTGGGCCAGCGCGTCGACCCCTGATCCGGCAGCCGTACGCGCCGCCCGTGACGCCGCGCGGGCGATCAGCCTGGCCACCAGCGAGGGCCATGTCTGCCTGCCGCTCGACGCGCTGGCCGCGCAGCTGGCGCAGACCCCGGCGCAGCTGCGCGCAGCGCTGGACGCCTCGGGCGTGGTCGGCACGCCAGCCGCCCCCGGCGGGCGGCCGCTGCTGATCGACGCCGACAGCCGCCTGTACCTGCCGCGCTACTTCGATTTCGAACGCCGCCTGGCGCAGCGGCTGTGGCGCGCCAGCCGCCCGCTGGACCGGGCCATCGGCGACGCGGCGCGCGACCAGTTGCGGCTGCTGTTCCCGCCGCGCGCCGACGGCGCGCTCGATGCGCAGCAGGTGGCCGTGGCGCTGGCGCTGCGACAGCGTCTGGTGGTCATCAGCGGCGGGCCCGGCACCGGCAAGACGACCACCGTGGTGCGCCTGCTGGCCTGTCTGCTGGCGCAGCAGCCCGACTGCCGCATTGCGCTGGCCGCGCCCACCGGCAAGGCCGCGGCGCGGCTGGGCGAAGCGCTGCGCGAGCGCGCCGGCGATCTGCCGCCGGCACTGCAGGCGCGCTTGCCGACCGGCGCGTCGACCGTGCACCGCCTGCTCGGCGGGGCTGGCAGCGGGCGCGGCTTCGTGCACCACGCCGGGCGGCCGCTGGACATCGACCTGCTGGTCGTCGACGAGGCCTCGATGCTCGACCTGGCGCTCGCCACCCGGCTGCTCGAAGCAGTGCCCGACGACGCGCGCATCGTGCTGCTCGGCGACAAGGACCAGCTGGCCGCCGTCGAGGCCGGCGCGGTCTTCGCCGAGCTCAGCGCCGCGCCGCGCTACAGCGCGCCGGCGCTGGCCGACATCGCTGCGCTGTGCGGCCTGCCGGTGGCAGCGCTGCAGCCGTTCGGCGCCGGCGCCGGCATCGACGCCCCCAATGTCGCCGACGCTGCCCCTCACACACCCGGCCTGCCCGATGCCATCGTCTGGCTGACGCAGAACCACCGCTTCGCGGCCGACTCGGGCATCGGCCGGCTGGCCGCCGACATCCTGGCGCAACGCGCCGACGCCGCCCTGGCCGGGCTGCAGGCGGGCTGCGACCCGGCGCTGGTCTGGCTCGACGACACCGGCGCACCACCTGGCGCACCACCTGGCGCATCACCCGGCACGCCACTCGGCACAGCAGCATCGAACGCACCCGGCATATCCCGCGGCGCTTCACCCGGCGCATCGCCCGGCGCAGCACCTCATGCACCCGGCACATCACCGAGCACATCGCCCGGCGCGGCGACTTGGCAACGCCTGCACGCCGGCTACGCCGGTTTCATCGCCACGCTGCAAGACCAGCCGGGCGATGTGGCCGCGGCGCACGCCGCGTTCGCCCGCTTTCGCGTGCTCTGCGCGCTGCGCCAGGGCCGGCGCGGGCTGCACGCCGTCAACGACGCGTTGCAGGCCTGGGCGCGCGCGCTGCTGGCGCCGGCCATGGCGCATGTCGGCGCCGCCGATCCACGATCGCCCTGGTTCGTCGGCCGGCCGGTGATGGTGCTGCGCAACGACCCGCTGCTGCGCCTGTTCAACGGCGACATCGGCATCGCCCTGCCCGACGCGCAGGGCCGGCTGCAGGTCTGGTTTGCCGACGCGGCGGCCGGGTTTCGCGCGCTGGCCCCGGCCCGCCTGCCCGCGCACGACGCCGCGTTCGCGATGACCGTGCACCAGGCCCAGGGATCGGAATTCGACGACGTGCTCGTGCTGTTGCCTGAGCGCAGCAGCCGGGTGCTGACGCGCGAACTGCTCTACACCGCGGTGACGCGCGCCCGCCGCGGCGTCGCACTGTCCGGCCCGGCCGCCGTGCTGACCCAGGCGCTGCGCAGCGCCACCCGGCGCGACAGCGGCCTCGTGGCGCGGCTGGCCGAGGTCGCCGCCGATGCGGGCCGGGCGCCAGACGGCGCGTGACGCCACCCGCTGCGCGGCGGCCGATCAGGACCAGATCAATCGCCGCGGACCACGCCTTCGCGGCGCGGGTCGGCACCGCCCAGCCAGCCCTGCGGCGTGCGCTGGATGGCCTGCAGACCGCTGGTCAGATCACTCTCGACCAGCGCATGGCCGCGTTCGCGCAGCGCCTGCAGGGTGCTTGGCGGAAAGCGGCCGCGCTCGAGCACCGGCGTGTCGTTGAACAGCGCGACGTTGGGCAGCGCGATGGCCTGCTGCGCGTCCAGCCCCCAGCCCAGCGTGGCCAGCAGCACCTTGGCCGTGAAGTGCGGAATGGCCGCGCCCAGCGGCGATCCCAGCGTCATCAGGAAGCGGCCGTCGCGGCGGTCGAAGACGAGGGTCGGCGTCATGCTCGAACGCGGGCGCTTGCCGGGCTCGATGCGGTTGGCCAGCGGGCGCTGCTGCGCGTCCTGCGGCTGGGCCGCAAAGTCGGTCATCGTGTTGTTGAGCAGGAAGCCGCCAGGCAGGCCGCTGCCGCCGTCGCTCATCACCCGCGCGCCGAACGCCGCCTCGACGCTGGTGGTCATCGCGATGGCGTTGCCCTGGGCGTCGACGACGCTGATGTGGCTGGTGCCGTGCTCGGGCTGTTCGGGCATCGGCGCCCAGGTCAGCGGGGAGCCGTCCGGGCGGCCGGCGCTGACCAGCGGCGCACGCTGCGGGCCGACCAGTGCCGCGCGCTGGCGCAGGTAGGCGTCGTCGAGCAGGCTGGCCCAGTCGCCGCGCGGCGCACTGACGAAGGCCGGATCGGCAACGTACTGCGCCCGGTCGGCGAAGGCCAGCCGCGCGGCTTCGATGTACAGATGCAGCCAGGCGGCGCCGGGCACACCGGCGTCCAGCGGCGCGGGCAGACCCGGCCCGGGCAGGCGGTCGAGCAGGCCCAGCGTCTGCATCATCGCCAGGTGTCCCGACGACGGCGGGGGCATGCCGCAGACGCGGTAGATCTGCCGCCAGTCGGTGCACAGCGCCTCGCGGCGCAGGGGGGCGTAGGCCGCCAGGTCGGCCGCACTCAGGCGGCCGGGCACGGCGTGGTCGCCCACCCGCCGCACGATGTCGTCGGCCACCGGCCCGCTGTAGAAGGCCGCGCTGCCCTGCGTCGCGATGCCCCGCAGCACGGCGGCCAGCGCGGGGTTGCGCAGCAGGTGGCCGACCGGGTGCGGCGTGCCGTCGTCGCGCAGGAAGTGGGCCCGCGCCAGCGCGTCGCGGCGCAGGCTGGCGGCGCTGCCCTGCAGCAGCGTGTGCAGTCGCGGGCTGATCGCGAAGCCCCGCTCGGCCAGCGCGATGGCTGGATCGAACAGCCGCGCCCAGGGCAGCCGGCCGTGTTCGCGATGGGCCGCCTCGAGCATCCGCACGACCCCCGGCGTGGCCACCGCGCGGCCGCCGAAGGTGGCTTCACCATGCGGCAGCGGACGGCCCTGCGCGTCGAGCAGCGAACGGTCGTCGGCCGCCGCGGGTGCGGTCTCGCGGCCGTCCCAGGCCTGCACCGCGCGGCCGTCCCAGTGCATCAGGAAGGCGCCGCCGCCGATGCCGCTGGACTGCGGCTCGACAAGGTTGAGGACCATCTGCACGGCCACCGCCGCATCGAGCGCGCTGCCGCCGGCGCGCAGGATCTCGGCGCCGGCGTCGGTGGCCAGCGGATTGGCGGCGGCCACCGCGAAGCTGCGCGTCGTCCAGCCCGCCGCCAGCTGGCGCAGGCCGGACGCGGCTTCGGGCTGCAGCGCGGCATCGGCATCCGCGGCGCGGGCCGCGGGAACCGACGCGGGTGTCGCGGTCGCCGCAGTTGCGGCGGGCCCAGCAGGCGCAGCCGGGGGCGCGGTCTCGGCCAGCGGCACGCTCGTGCAGGCCACCAGCGCCAACGTGCCAGCCGAGATGACCAGCCAGCATCGCCGGCGGGTCGCTGCCGCCAGCCCACGCCGCACGCCGGTGGCGCGAAGAATCACGGCAGCCGCACGCCAGCGGCGCGAGGAATCACGGCAGCCGCACGCCCGCGGCGCGCGGGGGTCACTGCAGCCGCACGCCGGCGGCGCGCGGAATCACTGCAGCGGCACGCCGGTCTTGCCCTGCACCTCGTCGCGCGTCACGCCCGGCGCCAGCTCGACGAGCTTCAGGCCCTGCGGCGTCACGTCCATCACCGCCAGGTCGGTGATCAGGCGGTTGACCACGCCCACGCCGGTCAGCGGCAAGGTGCACTGCGGCAGGATCTTCAGCTCGAAGCCACCGTCCTTCTTGCGCGCGACATGCTCCATCAGCACGACCACCGTCTTCACGCCGGCGACCAGGTCCATCGCCCCGCCCATGCCCTTGACCATCTTGCCGGGGATCATCCAGTTGGCCAGGTCGCCGGTCGCGCTGACCTGCATCGCGCCGAGGATCGACAGGTTGATCTTGCCGCCGCGGATCATCGCGAAGCTGTCGTGGCTGCCGAAGATGCTGCTGCCGGGGATCGTCGTGACGGTCTGCTTGCCGGCGTTGATCAGGTCGGCGTCGACCTCGTCCTCGGTCGGGAACGGGCCGATGCCGAGCATGCCGTTCTCGCTCTGCAGCCAGACCTCGATGTCGGGGGCGACGAAGTTGGCGACCAGCGTCGGCAGGCCGATGCCGAGGTTGACGTAGTAGCCGTCGTGCAGTTCCTGGGCCGCGCGGGCGGCCATCTGATCGTGGGTCCACGGCATCTCAGGCTCCTGCTTTCTCGGTCGAGGCCGGCATCGAAGCCGGCCGTTCGGTGATCGTCCGCTTCTCGATGCGCTTCTCGGGGTGCGCGTTGAGCACCAGCCGGTGCACGTAGATGCCCGGCAGATGGATGTCGTCGGGATCCAGGCTGCCGGTGGGCACGATCTGTTCGACCTCGACGACGCTGATCCTGCCGGCCATGATCACCGCCGGGTTGAAGTTGCGCGCCGTGCGCCGGAAGATCAGGTTGCCCGACGCGTCGGCCTTCCAGGCTTTGCCCAGCGACACGTCGGGCACCAGGGCACGTTCCATCACGTAGACGTGGCCGTCGAACTCGCGCAGTTCCTTGCCTTCGGCGACCAGCGTGCCCACACCGGTGCACGTGAAGAAGGCCGGGATGCCGGCACCGCCGGCGCGCAGCTTTTCGGCCAGCGTGCCCTGCGGCGTGAATTCGAGTTCGAGTTCGCCGGCCAGGAACTGGCGCTCGAACTCCTTGTTCTCGCCGACATAGCTGCTGATCATCTTCTTGATCTGCCGCGTTTCCAGCAGCTGGCCGAGGCCGAAGCCGTCGACGCCGGCGTTGTTGCTGATCGCCGTCAGGTTCTTCGCGCCGCTGTCGCGCAGTGCCTTGATCAGCGCTTCGGGAATGCCGCACAGGCCGAAGCCGCCGACGGCCAGCAGCGCGCCGTCGGGCACGATGCCGGCGAGTGCCGCCTCGGCGCTGGGAAAGACTTTCTTCATGCGTCGTGCCTCCGGCCGGGCGGCCGCTTGGATGTCGATGGGGCGCGAGCGTACACCGTCGCTGCGTGCCCGCCGCCGCCGCCCGCCGGCGGCTTCATGCGCCGCGGCGCCGAGCCCCCAGCCAGAGCGTTTGGGATGATCCGATCCGGCGCAGCGTCAGAGCGTGCGGATCTGCAGCTTGCGAAAGCGGATCGTGCCGGCGGCCGACTGCAGCGCGATCGGGCCACTCTTGAACTTGCGGTCGGTGACGTCGACGGTCTGCACGCCGTTGAAGACCACCACCAGGCGTTCGCCCTGGGCCTTGATGTCGAAGCTGTTCCAGCGGTTGGCGGCCTTCGGGCCGGGCTGCGGGATCTTGGCCACGTCGACGATGGCCGCGGTGCCGTAAGTCGGATCGGGCCGCTTGTCGAAGATGTTGACCTCGTAGCTGTTGTCGGCGCCGACCTTGTTGCGGTCGGCACAGCGGATGAAGATGCCGCTGTTGCAGTCCTCGTCGGCCCAGAACTCGGCGCGGATCTCGAAGTCGGCGTAGTCCTGCTTGCTGACCAGGAACCCGGCCTTGCCGTTCTGGCCCTGGATCGCGCCGTCGACCACGCTCCAGTTGCCGGCGCCGAGCTGCACCCAGTCGGCCAGATTCAGCTTGCCGGTGCTGCCGTCGATCAGGGTCACCCAGCCGCCACCGGCCGGCGTGGCGCAGCCGGCCAGCGCGGCGGCGGCCAGCGCCAGGGTCGAAGTGATGAAGTCGCGGCGGTCGGTCATGGGGGGTCTCCTGCGGGCGGCTGGCGCCCAATGGTGGGGGCCGGCGTCGATGGCGCCGGTCGAGCGACTATCGGCAGCCCGCCCGGCCAGCGTCAATCGCGGTTTTCGCGGGGCGGGGCGGCACGCGACAATCGAGGCGATGATCACCTTGCACCATCTGGACAACTCGCGTTCGCAGCGTGTGCTGTGGCTGCTCGAGGAACTCGCCCTGCCCTACACGGTGCGGCACTACAAGCGTGACGCGAAGACGATGCTCGCGCCGCCCGAACTGATGCGCGTGCACCCGCTGGGCAAGTCGCCGGTGATCAGCGACGACAGCGCCGAAGGCGGCATCACGGTGGCCGAGTCGGGCGCGATCATCGAATACCTCCTCGACGCCCACGGCAACGGCCGCCTGCGTCCGCCCGCCGGCAGCGCCGAGCGGCGCCGCTTCACCTACTGGCTGCACTTCGCCGAAGGCAGCGCGATGCCGCCGCTGCTGATGAAGCTGGTCTTCGACGAGGTGCGCAAGGCGCCGGTGCCGTTCTTCATCAAGCCGGTGGTCAAGGCCATCGCCGACAAGGTGACGACCAGCTTCATCGCGCCGAACCTCGAGCGCCAGCTCGACTTCTTCGAGGCTGAGCTCGGCCAGCGACCGTGGTTCGCCGGCGCCGAGTTCAGCGCCGCCGACATCCAGATGAGCTTCCCGCTCGAAGCCGCCGCGTCGCGCGCTGGACTCAACGATTCGCGGCCGCGCTGCATGGACTGGCTGCAGCGCATCCACACGCGCCCGGCGTACCGCCGTGCGCTCGACGCCGGCGGGCCGTTCAAGCTTTGACGACGGCGGGGGCCGTCAGCTGACCAGGGCGCGGATGGCGTCCGGCAAGGGCACCGACTTCTTCGCCGCGAAGTCGATCCACACCGTCTTCGACCCGCCTTCGGCGTAGACCACGCCGGGCTGGTCGGTGCGCTCGAGCGTGATGTAGGTGTCGAAGCTGCTGCGGCCGGGGTTGGTGACGTAATGTCTGGCCAGCACGTCGCCGGGGTAGGCCAGCTGCAGGATGAAGTTGCAGAAGGCATTCACCACCACCGGCCCGATGCCCCGCGGGTCCGGCACGCCGCCGACGCGGAACAGCCATTCCAGGCGCACGATTTCCAGGTAGCGGAAGTACAGCGTGTTGTTGACATGGCCCATCGCGTCCATGTCGCCCCAGCGGATGGGGATGACCATCTCCAGCGTCAGCTTCTTGTCGGCCGGCACGTCGAAACGCATCTGCTGATCCTTCCTTCAGGCCACGCCGAGTTCGCTGGCCAGCCGCTGCACCAGGGCCCGCAGTTCGGCCACCTCGGCGGCCAGGCGGGTCTGCTCGGCCTTGATCGCGGCCAGCTCGCCGGCGGCCACCGGCAGCGCCGGCAGGCTGGCGTCCTGCGCCGCCGACCAGGCAGTCTCGCCGACGATGTCGCCGCACAGCAGCTGCGCCCAGCGCGGTTCGCGCGCGCCCGGCGCACGCGCCAGCTTGACGACGCGCGGCGGCTGCTTGGCCGCCAGTTCGTCGAGGAAGCCTTCGACCGACGAGATGTCGGCGAAGCGGTGCAGGCGTTCGCTGTTGGCGCGCAACTCGGCGGCCGTCTGCGGCCCGCGCAGCAGCAAGACGGTCAGCAGGGCCACCGATTGCGACGGCAGGCCGAGCACCCGGCCCAGGTTGTGTTCGTACTTGACGACGCGGCTGCCGCTGCCATCGAAGACCAGGCTCAACGACTTCAGGCCGTCGACGGCGGTCAGCACCTCGGCATCGGTGGCCTCGATCACCGGCCAGCGCGCTGTCTTCTGGTTGCAGCCGGCGATCAGCGCGTTCAGCGACAGCGGGTAGGTGTCAGGCACCGTGTGCTGCTTCTCGACCAGCACGCCCAGCACGCGGGCTTCCAGCGGGGTCAGGTGGCGCACAGGCAAGCGGAGCAAAGCAAGAGTCGATCGGCGCCGCGATCCAGCGGGCGCCGCGGAACCGGCTCCGCCGGGCCGCCAGCGCCGCTCCCCGGGGGGGGAAGCGCCGAAGACGCTCCGGGGGGGCGCGTCATATTCCCTGGCCGTCGTCGGCCGAAATCACCGCGCCGTTGATGAAGTGGCTCTCGTTGGCACACAGCATCATCAACACCGCGTCCAGGTCCCGTGGCTTGCCGACGCGCTTGCGCGGCATCGCCTGGACCATCTTCTGCCCGGCGTCGGTGCTCCACAGGTGGTGGTTGATCTCGGTGTCGATGTAGCCCGGGCACATGGCGTTGACGTTGATGCCGTAGCGCCCCCATTCGAGCGCCATCGCGCGCGTCATGTGGACCACGGCGGCCTTGCTCATGCAGTACACGCCGATGCCCGGGCCGACACGCAGGCCGGCCATCGACGCGACGTTGACGATCCGCCCGCCGGTGAAGGTGCCCGGCGCCTCACCCTTGCTGCGCGCGATCATCCGTTTGGCCACTTCCTGGGCCATGAAGAAAGCACCACGGGTGTTGGTGCCCATGATGTAGTCGTAGTCCTCGGGCTCCACGTCGGTCAGCTTCTGCGTGTTGCCGACGCCCGAGTTGTTGACCAGGATGTCGATGGCGCCCATCTCGGTCTCGGCGTGGGCCACCGCGGCGCGGATGCTGTCGGGGTCGGTGACGTCCAGGCCGACGACATGCGCGTCGCCGCCTTCGGCTTCGATCTCGGCGCGCAACGTCTTCAGCCGTTCGACGCGCCGCGCCGCGAGCACGACGCCGGCGCCGGCGCTCGCCAGGGTCTTCGCGAACTGCGTGCCCAGACCGCTGGAAGCACCGGTCACCAAGGCCACGCGGCCCGACAGATCGATCTGGTAGGACATGGGCAACCTTGTCTCTCAATAGCCTCGCATCACGATAGCACGCAGGCCTGCGGCATCATCATGACGCGATGCTCAGCCTGCGCCAACTCGGCAAGTCGTTCGGCCCGACGCCGGTCTTTCACGCCGTGTCGCTGGAATTGCGCGCCGGCGAATTCGTCGCCTTGCTCGGCGAATCGGGGGTCGGCAAGTCGACGCTGCTGAACTGCATTGCCGGCCTCGAGCAGCCCGACCGCGGGCAGGTGCTGATCGACGGCACCGATCTGGCGACGCTCGACGACGACGGCCGCGCGCGCCTGCGCCGTTCGGCGCTGGGGTTCGTGTTCCAGGCCTTCCACGTGTTGCCGCACCTGAGCGTGGCCGACAACGTCGGCCTGCCGCTGCGCCTGCTCGGCCGGCTGGACGACGCGCGCGTCGCGGCGTTGCTCGAGGCGGTGGGCCTGGGCGGCCTCGGCGCGCGGCTGCCGGCGCAGTTGTCCGGCGGACAGCTGCAGCGCGTTGCCATCGCCCGCGCGGTGGTCCACGCGCCGGGCCTGATCCTGGCCGACGAGCCGACCGGCAACCTCGACCCGGGCACCGCCGAACGCGTGCTGGCGGTGCTGCGCGCGCAGGTGCGCGACGCCGGCGCGGCGTGTCTGCTGGTGACGCATTCGGCGGCCGCTGCAGCGCGTGCCGACCGCGTGCTGCGGCTGACGCCTGACGGCGTGGTCGTGCCGGCGCCCGCCAGCCTGCTGGCGCTGACTTGAGCGCTGTATTGGGCGATGTCTTGAGCGCTGTCTTGAGCGTGGTCATGCAGCGCAGTCTGCTGCTGCGCCGGCTGCTGCTGCCGCTGGTGGCCCGCGAATGGCGACACCATCCGTGGCGCCATGCGGTGGCGCTGCTGGCGGTGGCGCTGGGCGTGGCGCTGGCCTATTCGGTGCATCTGATCAACACCTCGGCACTGGCCGAATTTTCCAGCGCCGTGCGTGCCGCCAATGGCGAACCCGACCTGCTGCTGCGCGGCGGCCAAGGCGGGTTCGACGACGCGCTGTTCGATCGCGTCGCCGCCGATCCCGGCGTCGAGATCGCCAGCCCGGTGCTGGAGATCGACACCTACGCGCGGCGCGAAGGGGGCGGCGGATCCGCAGACGCGGCAAGCGGTGGATCCGCTGACGCTGCAAGCGGTGCGGCCGCAGACCCGCCAAGCGGTGCATCAAGCAACGCCAGCGGTGGATCGACGAGCGCCGCGAGCGGTGGATCGACGACTGCCACAAGCGGTGGATGGGCAAGCGCCACAAGCGGCGAAGCGACAAGCGCCACAAGCGGCGCATCGACCCACGCCGCGAGCGCTGCACCGACCATGGCCGCAAGCGGCGTGGCCTCCTCGCCCGACCGGCTGGTCGCCGACCCGCGCCGGGTGGCCGTTCGGGTGCTGGGCATCGACGCGCTGCGCGCAGCGCCGCTGGCGCCGGGCCTGCTGCCGCGGCCGGCGCGCGGCGAAGACCGGCTGGCCTTGCTCGATCCCGACGCGGTGTTCGCCAACGCCGCCGCGCGTGAGCGCCTGGGGCTGGTCGATGGCGCGACATTGGCGCTGCAGTCGGGGCCGGCCTTCGTCGCGCTGCGCGTGGCCGGCAGCGTGGCGGCCGGCGGCCTGCCGCTGCTGGTGATGGACATCGCCGGCGCCCAACACCACTTCGGCCACTTCGGCCCGGCCGGGCGCCTGTCGCGCATCGACCTGCGGCTGGTGCCGGGCACCGACCGCGCGGCGCTGCTGTCGCGCCTGGCGCTGCCGCCGGGCGTGCAGGCGGTGGCCGCCGACGAAGCCGAGCAGCGCGTGTCCAACCTGTCGCGCGCCTACCGCGTCAACCTCACGGTGCTGGCGCTGGTCGCGCTGTTCGTCGGCGCCTTCCTGGTCTTCTCGGTGGTCGCGTTGTCGGTGGCCCAGCGCACGCCGGCCTTCGCGCTGCTCGGCGTGCTGGGCATGACGGCGGGCGAGCGGCGCGCCCTGGTGCTGCTCGAATGCGCGCTGATCGGCGCGGCGGGCAGCGCGATCGGCCTGCTGCTCGGCGCGGCAATGGCCGCCGGCGCGCTGCGCTTCCTGGCCGGCGATCTGGGCGGCGGCTACTTTCCGGGCATCGTGCCGGCACTGCTGGTCTGCCTGCCGGGCATCCTGGTCTTCGCGCTGCTCGGCACCGCATCGGCGCTGATCGGCGGCTGGTGGCCGGCGCGCCAGGCGCAGGACATCGCCCCGGCGCAGGCGCTCAAGGGCCTGGGCAGCAGCGATGGCCGGGCCCCGGCGGCGTGGCCCGGCGCGCTGCTGCTGACCGCGGGTGGCGCTGCGGCGTTCGCCCCGCCGATCGCGGGCCTGCCGCTGGCCGCCTATGCCGGCGTGGCGGCGGTGCTGCTGGGCGGGGTGGCGCTGGTGCCGACGGTGGTCCACGGCCTGCTTGCGCTGGCGCCGGCCGTGCGCGGCGCCTTGCCGCTGCTGGCCTTGCAGCGCGCGCGCTTCCAGCGCCGCACGGCGACTGCGGCGGTGGCCGGGGTCGTCGCCAGCCTGGCCTTGTCGGTGGCGCTGACGGTGATGGTGGCCAGCTTCCGCACGGGGGTCGCCGACTGGCTGGACAGCGTGCTGCCGGCCGACCTGTACGCGCGCAGCGCCGGCAGCAGCGCGGCCAGCGAACAGGCCTGGCTCGAGCCCGCCTTCGTCGCCCGCGCTGCGGCGCTGCCCGGCGTGCGCCGGCTGCAGGCATCGCGCAGCAGGGCCCTGCAACTCGCGCCGGGGCGGCCAGCGGTGACGCTCATCGCCCGCCCGCTCGACGACCCGGCGCAGGCCTTGCCGCTGCTCGAGGCGCCGCTGCCGCGCTCGGCGCTGCAGGCCGGCGAGGTGGCCGTCTACGTCAGCGAAGCGATGGTCGCGCTGTACGACAGCCGGCCGGGCAGCCAGCTGTCGCTGCCGCTCGGCGACCAGGTGATCAACGCCCGCGTGCTCGGCGTGTGGCGCGACTACGCGCGTCAGTTCGGCGCGGTGGCGCTGCGCGACGACGACTACCGGCGCCTGACCGGCGACCAGCGCATCAACGACCTGGCGCTGTGGCTGGCCCCCGGCGCGACCGTGGGCGCGGTGCAGGACGGCCTGCGCGCGCTGCTGCCCGACCCCAGCCTGCTCGAGTTCGCGGCCAGCGCCGAACTGCGCCGCCTGAGCCTGCGCATCTTCGACCGCAGCTTCGCCGTCACCTACTACCTGCAGGCAGTGGCCATCGCCATCGGCCTGGTCGGGATCGCCGCCAGCCTGTCGGCGCAGGTGCTGGCGCGGCGCAAGGAATTCGGCCTGCTGGCCCACCTGGGGCTGACGCGCGGCCAGGTCGTCGCGGTGGTCGCCGGCGCAGCGGCGGCGTGGGTCGCGGCGGGCACGCTGGTCGGCCTGTTGCTCGGGCTGGCGGTGAGCATGGTCCTGGTCTTCGTCGTCAACCCGCAGAGCTTTCACTGGACGATGGGGCTGGTCGTGCCGGTGGGCCGGCTGGCCCTGCTCTGCACGGCCGTGCTGGCGGCCGGCGTGGCGACCGCCGCGATCAGCGCGCGCGGCGCCGCCGGGCGCGCGGCGGTGCTGTCGGTGAAGGAGGATTGGTGAGCGCCGCACGGCCACTCGCACAGCACTCGTACCGCCGCTGCCATGCGAGTGCGGCTGCGTTCGCCTGGCGAACGGCCCGCCGGGCAGAGGCGGCGCCGTGAACCCGACGCGCCGGCGCTGGCTGCAGGGCTTGGCCGCGGCACTCCCGTCCGCACGAGCGGCCGCACCGGTTGGAATGAAGGCCGCACGACCGATTGCATTGACGGCCGCACTGACGGCCGCAATCACGGCCACGCTGCCGGCCCGCCTGCGCGCCGCCACGGCGGCCAGCGACGACCCGGTGCGCAGCGGCCGGGCCATCCAGTTTCCGCGCGACCACGGCGCCCACCCCGGCGCCAGCGTCGAGTGGTGGTATGCCACCGGCTGGCTGGGCGCAGGCGACGGGGCGCCGCAGCTCGGCTTCCAGTTGACCTTCTTTCGTAGCCGCACCGGCCTGGCCGCACAGCTGATCAGCCGCTTTGCGCCGCGCCAGTTGCTGTTCGCCCACGCCGCGCTCAGCGACCTGGCCGGCCAGCGCCACCACCACGACCAGCGCATCGTGCGCTGGAACGGCGCGGCCGGCGCCGGCACCGGCGCCGCCGCGCTGGCCGACGGGCAGGTCGTGCTCGGGCCGTGGTCGTTGCAGCGCACCGCGGCCCCGGCCGATGCCCCCTGGCAGGCCCGCCTGCCGGCGCGCGGCTTCGGCCTGGCGCTGCGCCTGCAACCCACGCAGCCGCCGCTGCTGCAGGGCGACGCCGGGTGGTCGCGCAAGGGCCCGCAGGACGAGCAGGCCAGCCACTACTACAGCCTGCCGCAGCTCGCCGTCCGCGGCACGGTGACGCTGGACGGCCGGGCGCGGGTGCTCACCGGCAAGGCCTGGCTCGATCACGAGTGGAGCGATCACCTGCTGCACCCCGACGCCGTGGGCTGGGACTGGATCGGCATGAATCTTTCCGACGGCAGCGCACTCACCGCCTTCGTGCTGCGCCGCGCCGACGGCAGCGCCTTGTGGGCCGGCGGCAGCTGGCGTCGCGCCGGGCAGCCCAGCCGCTCGTTCGAGGCCGGTGCGGTGCAATGGCAGCCCGGCCGGCGCTGGCGCAGCCCGACCTCGGGCGCCCACTACCCGGTCGAGTGGCGACTGGCGACGCCCGTCGGCGCCTACCGCATTCGCGCCCTGCTCGACGCCCAGGAACTCGACGCCAACGGCAGCACCGGCAGCGTCTACTGGGAAGGCTTGAGCGAGCTGCTCGACGACGCCGGGCGGCGCGTCGGCCTGGGTTACCTGGAGATGACCGGGTATGCAGCGCCGATGAAGGTCTGAGCGCGCCGCGGCGGCGCCGCCGCCCCCCGAACTCCGAACGCGAAGCCTGCTACTGCGGCGACTGCGGCCGTGCCCGGTGCCCGTTGCGCGAGGCGCCGTCGGTCGGCAGGCGGCCGACCTCGACCGGCGCGGCGCGAACGCAGTTGCCGCCGGACTGCCGCGCCGCCAGCACGGCGTCTTCGGCGTCGACGATCAGCGCCTGCAGATTGAGGTGCGCCGGTCGCAACTGCGCCACGCCGACGCTGACCGTCACGCGCAGGCGCTGCGGATGGCACGGCAGATCGCATTGCTCAGTGCGTTCGCGGATGCGTTCGGCGACGTCGAGCGCGCCGGTCGGGTCGGCCTGGGCCAGGAAGATGGCGATCTGGCTCGGGCCGAAGCGCGCCAACGCATCGGCGCCGCGCAGCGTCGGCGTGGTCTGGCGGGCGAGTTCGAGCAGCACGGCTTCACCGGCCGCGTTGCCATGCGTTTCGTTGAGCCGGCTGAAGCGGTCGATGTCGATCAGCAGCAGCGCGGCGCCGCTGCCGTAGCGGCGGGCGCGGGCCCATTCGCGTTCGGCCAGGTCGAGAAACTGAGCCTGCGTCGCGGCACCCGTGCTGCCGTCGACCAATGCGCCAGCGCCACCGGCCGCCACGGGCTGGGGAGACAGCTTGATCACCGCGGCCGACACCGGCAGCGCGACGACCAGCAGGGCCAGCGCCGCGGCGGCGGCGGCGGCGGTGGTTTCGGCCACCGCCAGACCGGCCACCAGCAGGAAGGCCAGCCCGCCCGCCATCGCCGATGCGCACAGGCAGAGCAGCAACAGCGCCCATGGCAGCGACAAGCGCCAGGCCGACGGCATCCAGCGCTGCGGCAGCACCGCGGCGGCCGGCCCTGCAGCCGGGACAGCCGGGGCGGCCGCAGCAGCGCCGGGCTGGTCGGAAGGCGGAACGGGAACGGGGTTCATCGAGCGATCTCGCAGTCCCTTATTCGACCACAACGGCCGCCGACTGAAGGTCTTCCGCCGGACACCCCCCCTGTCCGGGCGTGGTGGCTTCCCGGTGGCGTGCCGCGTCGCGCTGGCGGGCCGCGGAAGACCGACAGAAACCGGCCGAACCAGCCGGGACAGGTCGGCGACCGGTCGGCAACAAGACGGCCTCCGGCGCGACAGGCCGCGACAGGCCACCACAAGCCTCCGCCACAAGCCGCCCGATAGACTCGCCCGATGCCCCAAGAAACCTCGCGTGCAGCGGCCGCCACGCCGCGCTCGCTGTCCGGCCTGTGGCCGTTCATCCGCCCTTACCGCGGGCGTGTCGCGCTGGCCGGCGTCTTCCTGGTGCTGGCCGCACTCAGCACGCTGGCTTTCCCGCTGGCCCTGCGGGTGTTGATCGACCAGGGCCTGGTCGCCGCCGACCCCGGACAGCGCGTGCTCGCGCTGCGCGGACACTTCATCGAGCTGTTCGGCGTCGGTGCCGCCCTCGGCGTCTTTTCGGCGGCGCGCTTTTACATGGTCAGCTGGCTGGGCGAACGCATCACCGCCGACCTGCGCGACGCGGTCTATGCCCGCGTCGTGCGGCAGAGCCCGGCATTCTTCGAGACCACGCAGACCGGCGAGGTCATCAGCCGGCTGACCACCGACACCACGCTGGTGCAGACGGTGGTCGGCAGTTCGCTGAGCATGGGCCTGCGCAACGTGGTGATGGGCGCCGGCGCGCTGCTGGCGCTGATCGTCACCAACCCGTGGGTCATGACGCAGGTGCTGGGCATCCTGGTGCTGGTGGTCGCACCGACGCTGTATTTCGGGCGCCGCGTGCGCAAGCTCAGCCGCGCCAGCCAGGACCGGGTGGCCGATTCCAGCGCCATCGCCGCCGAAGTGCTGGGCGAGATTCCGGTGGTGCAGAGCTACGTGCAGGAGCAGCGCGAGGCCGCGCGCTTCGCCGCCAGCACCGAAGCCGCCTTCGACACCGCGCGCAAGCGCACCCGGGTGCGCGCGCTGCTCGTCGGTTTCATCATCACCGCCACCTTCGGCGCGCTGCTGTGGGGCCTGTTCCAGGGCACGCAGGCCGTGCTGCGCGGCGAGGTCAGCGCGGGTCACCTGGGGCAGACGGTGGTCTTCGTGATCATCTTCGTCGGCGCGGTGGCGGTGCTGTCCGAGGTCTACGGCGACCTGCTGCGCGCGGCCGGCGCCACCGAACGGCTGATGGAGCTGCTGGCGGCCGAATCGCCGGTCGCCGATCCGCCGCGGCCGGTGGCCCTGCCGGCGGTGGCGCGCGGTTCGGCGGTGGTCTTCGATGGCGTGACCTTCCACTACCCGTCGCGGCCGCAGGTGGCGGCACTCAGCGACTTTTCTCTGCAGGTGCGGCCCGGCGAGACGGTG
>JANMAP010000383.1:0-6518 GCA_031359905.1 Burkholderiales bacterium
CACCGCGCTGGACGCGCTCGATCTCACGGTGCACGAGCACGAGATCCTCGGCCTGCTCGGCCCCAACGGATCGGGCAAGACCACCTTCTTCAATGTCGTCACCGGCATCTACGCGGCCAGCGCCGGCCAGGTGCTGCTCGATGGCGCCGACATCACGCGCTTCAGCGCGCAGCAGGTCTACCGGGCGGGCGTGACGCGCACCTTCCAGCGCTCGCGCCTGTCGCTGCCGCTGACGGTGTTCGACAACGTCGCCATCGGCCGCGGCGCGCAACTGCACGGCGGGCTGCTGTTCAACCTGCTGCAGCGGCGCGCGCTGCGCCGCCAGTTCGACGAGACCGTCGAGCGCGTGCAGGCGTTGCTCGACACCTTCAGCGCCGGCATGGCGGCCAAGATGTGGCAACCGGCGGGCGCGCTGAGCATGATCGACCGGCGGCGCGTCGAGGTCTGCCGCGCGCTGGTCAGCAACCCGCGGCTGGTGTTGCTCGACGAGCCCTCGGCCGGCATGACGCACGACGAGACGCGCGAGCTGATGGACGACATCCTCGCCGTCCGCCAGCGCCTGAGCCCGTTCACCATCGTCATCATCGAACACGAGATGGGCGTGATCCAGCGCTTCACCGAACGCTGCGTGGTGCTGACCTACGGCAAGAAGATCGCCGAGGGCAGCTTCGAGCAGATCACCCGCCACCCGGAAGTCCAGGTGGCCTACCTGGGGCAGGATGCCGAGGTGGGGGCGTGACGCCGCTGCTCGAAGTCGACGCGGTGCGCGCCGCCTACGACCGTGTCGACGTACTGCAGGGCGTGTCGCTGACAGTGGCGCCGGGCAGCATCACCTGCATCCTCGGCGCCAACGGCGCCGGCAAGAGCACGCTGATCCGCGCCATCCTGGGGCTGACCCCGCCGCACAGCGGCAGCATCCGTTTCGACGGCCAGCCGATCCACGGCCTGGCCACCCACCGCATCATCGGCCGCGGCATCGCCTGCATTCCTGAAGGGCGCAAGGTGTTCCCGAAGATGACCGTCGAGGAAAACCTGCGCGTCGGCGCCTACCAGCAGGCCGATGCGGCCGAGGTGCTGCGGCGCATCGAGCAGGCCTGCGCACTGTTCCCGCGCCTGAACGAGCGGCGCATGCAGCTGGCCGGCACGATGTCCGGCGGCGAACAGGCGATGGTTTCGATCGCCCGCGGCCTGATGGCCCAGCCGCGCCTGTTGATCGTCGACGAGCCGTCGCTCGGCCTGTCGCCGCTGTACGTGAAAGAGAACTTCCGCATCATTGCCGACATCAACCGCCGGCTGGGCATCACCGTGCTGCTGGTCGAGCAGAACCTGCGCCAGACCCTGGCCATCGCCGATCATGGCTACGTGCTGTCGCAAGGCCGGCTGGTGGCGCAGGGCACGGCGCAGGCGCTGGCCGACAACGACGAAGTGCGCCAGGCCTACTTCGGCTGACGCTGCCGAGATCGACCGTTTCCGAACCCCGTGAGGAACGCATGAAATCGAACGCAACCCGCATTCCCCGCGACCTCGACGCCTGGCAGGCCGCACGGCTGCTCGCCCGGCGCGAGCTCAGCGCCGAAGCCCTGTGGGCATCGTGCGTGGAACGCATCGAGGCCCGTGAGCCCGAGGTGCGTGCCTTTGCGCATCTGGATCTCGACGCCGTCCGCGCCCAGGCCCGGGCGATCGATGCCGGCCCCTGGCGCGGCCCGCTGCACGGCCTGCCGCTGGGGGTCAAGGACCTGTTCGACACTGCCGACATGCCGACCAGCTACGGCTCGCCGATCCACGCCGGCCACCGCCCGCGGACCGACGCGGCCGCCGTGGCCCTGTGCCGCGCCGCCGGCGCGCTGCTGGCGGGCAAGACGGTGACCACCGAATTCGCCTACTTCCATCCCGGCCCGACGCGCAACCCGCGCGGCCTGCAGCACACGCCCGGCGGCTCGTCCAGCGGCTCGGCCGCGGCGGTGGCCGACGGCATGCTGCCGCTGGCCCTGGGAACGCAGACGGCGGGTTCGATCATCCGGCCGGCCGCCTACTGCGGCATCGTCGGCTACAAGCCGAGTGCCGGCCTGGTGCCGCGTGCCGGCGTGAAGAGCCTGTCGGACACGCTGGACACCGTCGGTGCCTTCGGCCGCAGCGTGCGCGACGTGGCATTGCTCGGCGCGGTGCTGACGGGCGACCAGCGTTTGTTCAGCGACGCAGCCGACGACGCCGAGCACGCTGACGACGCGACCGCACCGAGCCCGCGCATCGGCCTGTGCGGCACGCCCGACTGGCCCATGGCCGACGCCGATGTCGGGGCTGCCTGGGCGCTGGCCCAGCGCGCGTTGGCGCCGTTCGCGGCGCGGCTGGCCGACATCGTCTGGCCGGCGGCGATGCCCGACCTGGTGGCCCTGCAGAAGCGCGTGATGGCCCACGAGATGGCGCGCTCGTTCAGCGCCGAACGGCTGCAGCAGCCCGAGGCGCTCAGCGACCGGCTGCGTGCGCTGATGGATGACGGCCAGGCCGTCGGCGGCGAACAGCACGCCGCCGACCTGGCCCGCACCCGCGATGCCCGTGCGCTGGCCGACCGCTGGTTCGACGACTTCGACGTGCTGCTGGCGCCCAGCGCCAGCGGCGAAGCGCCGGCCGGCATCGACGCCACCGGCGACCCGCTGTTCTGCCGCGGCTGGACGCTGCTCGGGCTGCCCTGCGTGCATCTGCCGTTCAGCCGCGGACAGCACGGTCTGCCGGTGGGCCTGCAGTTGATCGGGCGCTGGGGCGACGACGCGCGCCTGCTGGCCATCGCCCACCGGGTGTTGCAGCGCCTGACGCGCTGACGGCGTCGCTCAGGGCCCGGACAACAGCCCGGCCACCCACAGCGATTCGGCGCGTTCGAACAGCGAACTGCCGGTGCTCCAGCGGGCCCGGTCGGCGGCCAGCCGGACCCACACGCGGGTGTCGTGCGGCCCGCTCTCGATCGCCGGATTGGCGCGCAGGCGCCGGTGCCAGGCGTGGATCTGCTCGTAATGCTCGGCGTGGTGCTGCAGCGTCCAGGCCAGGCCGACCAGATCGGCAAAGCCTTCCTCGCGGCGCGTGTTCCACATCTCGCGCAGCGCGGCGGCCTGCTCGGCCGGCAGCTGCTTGAAGTCGGTGACGTCGTGCAGACCGTCGGGCAGGTGGCCCCAGCGCTGCTGCACATGACGCCAGCAATGGCCGATCTCGTGGGCCGCGATGGCTTCGACCACCGCGCTGCGCAGCGCGGGCGGGATCGGCGCCAGCAGGGCCTGGGCTTCGGGGTTGCCGCGCATCGACAGCACCAGCTTGCAGCGGCCGCCGACATGGGCCATGCCGAGCGGCGTTTCGCCCGGCGTCGGCTGCGGCTGCACGACGATGTCCAGCGGCAGGCCGAGCTGCCGCGCGAAGCGCAGCACCGGCGCGGTGGCGTCCAGCCAGCGCCGCTCCAGGTCGGTCAGCTCGGCAGTCCCGGTGGCCGAGCAGGCGGTGACCCAGGCCATCGCCAGGACGCCAGCCGCGCGGACCATCAGCCGATGCAACATGCCTTGAACCCTCCGGCGCGAAACGGGGCTTCGCTGTCGCAGCCTAAGCCGCGCTGGCGGACATCGATGCGCGCTGCAACAGGGCGTTGCAGCCCCAGTTCGACGCTTCAGGATGTCTCGATCAAGTGCCGCAGAAGGTCTGGTAGACGGCGGTGACTTGCAGCGGCGCCGGCTCGGCATAGCGGGCCAGGCTGGGGTCGTCGTCGTACGGCCGCCGCAGCGCGGCGAGCAGGTCGTTGAAGACGGTCACATCACCGCCCTCCGACGCCGCGGCCAGGGCCTCTTCGACACGGTGGTTGCGCGGGATCAGGCGCGGGTTGGTCTGGCGCATGCGTGCCGCGCGGGCCCGATCGGCACCGCTGTCGGCAGCGCCGTCAGTCGCGCCGTCAGCAGCATCGTCCTGCGCGCAGCGCGCGCGCCAGCGCTCCAGCCACGGGCTCAACGCGGCGGGCTCGGCGAGCAATGCGCGCAGCGGATTGGCGTCGCCGCCCGCGGCATCGGCCAGCCGGCGCCAGGCCAGCGTGAAGTCAGCGCCTTGCTGCTGCAGCAAGGCCAGCCAGTCGGCGGCCAGGGCGCTGTCGGCCGCGTCGTCGATCGCCGTCTGCAAGCCGAGCTTGGCGCGTTGGCCATGCAGCAGCGCGGCGGCGTAGAGCGACGGAAACTCGTCGATCACCGCGCTGACCTGGGCCACTGCAAACTGCGCCGCGGCGTCGTCGTCGGGGCTGGCCATCAGCGGCAACAGCGCCTCGGCCAGGCGGGCCAGGTTCCAGCGCGCGATCGGCGGCTGGTTGGCATACGCGTAGCGGCCGCCCCGGTCGATGCTGCTGAACACGGTGGCCGGGTCGTAGGCTTCCATGAAGGCGCAGGGGCCGTAGTCGATGGTCTCGCCGGAGATCGTCATGTTGTCGGTGTTCATCACGCCGTGGATGAAGCCGACGTTCATCCACAGCGCGATCAGCACGGCCTGCCGGCGGGCCACTGCGCGCAGCAGACCCAGCGCGCGGTCGGGCGCGCCGATCAACGCCGGATCGTGGCGCGCGACGGTGTAGTCGACCAGCTGGCGCAGCGTGGCGGTGTCGCCGCGGGCGGCGAAGTACTGGAACGTGCCGACGCGCAGATGGCTGGCGGCGACCCGCGTCAGCACCGCGCCGGGAAAGGCGGCGTCGCGGTAGACCGCCTCGCCGGTGGCCGCCACGGCCAGCGCGCGCGTGGTCGGAATGCCCAGCGCATGCATCGCCTCGCCGATCAGCACCTCGCGCAGCATCGGGCCGACGGCGGCCTTGCCGTCGCCGCCGCGCGAGAACGCGGTGCGGCCCGATCCCTTGAAGGCGATGTCGCGGCGCGCGCCGTGGCGATCGATGACCTCGCCCAGCAGCAGCGCGCGCCCGTCGCCGAGCTGCGGCGAGAAGCCGCCGAACTGGTGGCCGGCATAGGCCTGGGCCAGCGGCTCGGCGCCATTGGGCACCGTGTTGCCGGTGAACAGCGCCGCCCCCGCGTCACCCGCCAGCGCGGCGCGGTCGATGCCGAGTTCGTCGCACAGCGCGTCGTTCAGGAAAAGCAGCCGCGGGGCGGGCGCCGGTGCGGGCTGCGCCGCGACATAGCAGGCGGGCAGCTGGCGGGCGAAGCTGTTGTCGAAGGTCAGGTTGAGCATGGGCAGGGGCGCGTGGGTCTGCAGAGTGTGCCCGGCCAAGCGACGTGACAGCGGGGCGGGGCGGAGCGGAGCCCGGGGCTGGCCGGGGAACGATCACGATCGGCGAACTGCAATCGGCGACCGGCGACCGGCGAACGGCGCGCGTTCAGTGCCGCGCCCAGCGGTCGAGTCCTCGCTGCACACGCTCCCATGCAGCCCGGTCGTACTCGACCGTGGTGAACAGGTTCTCTTTGGTCGGCTCGGTGCGGCGCGCGGTCTGCACCAGGCCTTCGAGATCGGCCTGCATCGCGGCGATGCAGCCCGGCAGATCGGCGAAGCGTGAGTCCAGGCGATGGAACAGGATCGCATGTTGCAACTCGGTCGCCTTCAGCGAGCTTCTCTCGACCGCACGAACGAAGATGCGCGCCTGGGCGTTGCCGAGCAACTCGATGCAGAACTCGCGGTGCCAGCCGGCCAGGCTCTGCGCCGGCGTGATCGGCGGCAAGTGGGCTTCGATCTGAAGTGTGGTCATGCGGGCGCTGTGCCGAGGGAGGCTGGCCGCGGGCGTCGCGGATGGATCAGGATAGCCGCTGCGCCTGCCGGCGGTGCGAACGACCCTGCTCCCGTCACATCTCGGCGCCACGGCCGTCTGCAGCTCAACGACCCGATCGGCCGCCATGTGCCCGGGTGCCCGGGCTGCAGCGCCAGGTGGCGTCCGTCACGCTGGCGCAGCGCTTGTTGCACAGCGCCAGCCTGGTGCGCGACGGCCACGACTCAGCGCGGGGCCTGACCCGCTGGCCTGAGCCACGATCCTGCGCCGTGCGCTGCCGCTGCGCGCGGCGTCGTCTCAACGCCGGGTGCGGTCAGAACAGCCGCCCGAGCAGCGGCAGCAGCAGCGTGCTCAGGATCACCTGCATCCCGAGGGCCAGGCCGGCATAGGCGCCGGCGTCGGGGTGGACCTGCAGGGCCCGCGCGGCGCCGATGCCGTGCGACGCCGTTCCCAGCGAGAAGCCGCGCACCTCGGGCTGGTTCACGCCCAAGGCATCGAAGAGGTATTTGGCACCCAGCGCGCCGACCAGACCGGTCAGCACGGCGAACACCGCGGCCAGCGCCGGAATGCCGCCGAGCTGATCGGCGATGCCCATGGCCACCGGCGCCGTCACCGACTTCGGCGCCAGCGAGCGCAGCAGCTCTGCCGGCAGGCCGACCGCCCAGCCCAGGGCCACTGCACTGCCGGCGGCGGCCAGACCACCGACCAGCGATGCCAGCAGAAGCGCCGCGCCCCGCCGCCGCAGCGCGGCGCGCCGCTGCCACAACGGCCAGGCCAGCGCGACGACCGCCGGGCCGAGCAG
>JANMAP010000395.1:0-13660 GCA_031359905.1 Burkholderiales bacterium
CCGCCCTTGGCCATCCTTGCGCGCCTCGCCGGCGTATGTCCTCTTGTGCCTGCCTGGTCCTTGATCTCCGACCCTTCCGTCACTGCCAGCACCCCGGTCGCCCGCACCGGCAGCGGCGCCCTGTTCGCGCTGGCGGCTGGCCTGATGTGGGGCCTGGTCTTCGTCGCCCCGCTGATGCTGGCCGAGTACCCGGCAGCGCTGCTGGCCTTCGGGCGCTACGCGGCCTTCGGGCTGATCGCGTTGCCGCTGGCCCTGCTCGACCGCGCCCGCATTGCGCAGTTGTCGCGCAGCGACTGGCTGGAAGCCGGCAAGCTGGCGCTGGTCGGCAACATCGCCTACTACCTGTTCCTGGCCGCAGCCATCCAGCGCGCCGGCGGGCCGTTGCCGACGATGATCATCGGCACGCTGCCGGTGGTCATCGCCATCAGCTCGAACCTGCGCGACGCGCGGCGCGACGGTCGGCTGCCCTGGCTGCGCCTGCTGCCGTCGCTGGGTCTGATCGCCGCGGGCATCGGGCTGGTCAACCAGGTGGAAATCCAGGCACTGCGCGCTGACCGTCAGGCCGACATCGCCCGCTATGCGCTGGGCGCGCTGCTGGCCGTCGGCGCGCTGGCCTGCTGGACCTGGTACCCGCTGCGCAACGCCGATTGGCTGCGCGCCCACCCCGACCGCTCGCCCAGCACCTGGGCCACCGCACAGGGCATCGCCACCTTGCCGCTGGCGCTGATCGGCTATGCCGGGTTCATCGCCTGGTCGATCCTCGCCGGCCCGGCAGCCAGCGGCGGGCCGGCCTTCGCGCTGCCCTTCGGCCCGCGGCCGCTGGCCTTCGTCGGGCTGATGTTGGCCATCGGCCTGTTCGCGTCCTGGCTCGGCACGCTGTGCTGGAACGAAGCCAGCCAGCGCCTGCCGACCATCCTGGTCGGCCAGCTGATCGTCTTCGAGACCCTGGCCGCACTGGCTTATGCGTTCCTGCTGCGCGGCCAGGCGCCGGCGCCGCGAACGCTGGCTGGCGTGGCCCTGCTGGTCGCCGGCGTGGTCTGGGCGCTGCGCGTGCGCCCCGAGCCGCTGGCCGCCGAGGGCCACGCCGCCTGACGCTTGACTGACGCGCGACTGATGCGCGGCCGACCGGCGCGCGCCGCGGCCACCGCACTGGCAACCCGACCGGTTGCAGGCATCATCCTGCCGATGTCCGACCCTGCCATCGCCGCCGCTGCGACCAGTCCGCCGACGATCCGCGCCACGCTGCGCCACCGTGCGTTCCGCGCGCTGCTGGCCGGCGGCACGGTGTACTTCATCGGCAATGCGATGCAGGCGATGGCCACGGCCTGGTTGATGGTCGAGCTGACCGGCTCGTCGTTCCTCGCCGCGCTGGTGCAGACCGCGGTGTTCCTGCCGATGTTCCTGTTCGCGCTGCCGGCGGGCGTGATGGCCGACACCACCGACCGGCGCCGACTGATCCTCGGCGCGCTGCTGGCCCAGGCTGCCGTGGTGCTGCTGCTGGCCGGGCTGGCGCTGGGCGGCTGGGCCGGCCCCGGTGCGCTGCTGTTCTTCACCTTCGTCGCCGGCTGCTGCACGGCGGCGCTGTCGCCGTCGTGGAACTCAGCCATCGTCGACGTGGTGCCGCGCGACGAACTGCCGCAGGCCATCACCGCCATCGGCATCTCGTACAACAGCGCGCGCGCGCTCGGCCCGGCGATGGCCGGCGCGGTGTTCGCGGCGGCCGGCAGCGGCTGGGTCTTCGCGCTGGCGGTGTTCGGCGTGCTGGCCTTGTTCGAAGCCGTGCGCCGCTTTCCGCCGCGGCCGCACCCGCCGTCGCGCCTGCCGGCAGAGCGGCTGTGGGGCGGCATGCTCAGCGCGCTGCGCTTCGCGCGCCATTCGAAGACCGTGCTGGCGCAGCTGGTGCGGGTGGTGGCGTACAGCGCCACCGGGTCGGCACTGTGGGCCCTGCTGCCGGTGATCGGCCAGCGCCAGCTGGGCCTGGGGGCCACCGGCTTCGGCTTCCTGATGGGCTGTCTGGGCAGCGGGGCGGTGATGGCCGGCCTGCTGATCGGGCCCCTGCGCGCCAGGCTGGGACTGGAACGCCTGGTGGCCGTGGGCGCGGTGGTCTTCGCGCTGGCCATGGCGGTGGCCGCGCTGTCGACGGTCCACGGCCTGGTCTATGCCGCGCTGGTCGCCGGCGGCGCATCGTGGATGTCGGTGATGTCGACCTACAACACCGCCACGCAGACCAGCGTGCCGCCCTGGGTGCGGGCGCGCGCCACGTCGCTGCACACGCTGTGCGCCCTGGGCTCGTTCGCCATCGGCTCGGCGCTGTGGGGCGCGCTGTCGGGCATCCTCGGGCTGACGCTGACTTTGCTGCTGGCGGCCATCGCGATGCTCGCCAGCATGGCGCTGGCCCGGCCGTTCCCGCTGCGCATGGGCGGCCTGGACGAGGTGACGCAGGTGCCGTGGTCGCAAGACCTCTTCGTGCAGCATGTTCCCGACCCCGAGGCCGGGCCGGTGGCGGTCGAGATCGCCTACCGCGTGCGCCCGGAGTCGGCCGAGGTCTTCCTCGACGCGGTGAGCCTGCTGCGCGCCCCGCGCCAGCGCGACGGCGCGACCTTCTGGCGCATCTACCGCGACCTGTCCGACCCGACGCGGTTCGTCGAACGCTTCATCGTCACCAGCTGGGCCGACTACCTGCACCAGCGCGCCCGCGGAACGCTGGCCGACCAGGACATCGAGGCCGGGCTGCGCGACCACCTGCAGGCCGGCGCGGTGCCGCTGACGCAGCACTACATCGCCGAGCGCTGACGCCCACGGTGCGGGCCCGCGTGGTCAGGCCAGCGCGTCGTCGAGCACTTCCACCCAGTGGCGCACCGGCGTCGCGGTGCCGGTCTGCAGGTGCTGGATGCAACCGATGTTGGCGCTGACGATGACCTGCGCCTGCAGCGGTTCGAGGTGGCCGAGCTTGCGGTCGCGCAGCTGGTAGGCCAGCGTCGGCTGCAGCACGCTGTAGGTGCCGGCCGAGCCGCAGCACAGGTGGCTTTCGCTGGCCGCGACGACGACCTCGAAGCCCAGCTCGCCAAGATGCTGCTCGACGCCGCCGCGCAGCTGCTGGCCATGCTGCAGCGTGCACGGCGGATGGAACGCCAGGCGCTCCGGCCGCCGGGCGG
This sequence comes from Burkholderiales bacterium, assembly GCA_031359905.1. GTDB lineage: Bacteria > Pseudomonadota > Gammaproteobacteria > Burkholderiales > Burkholderiaceae_C > Rubrivivax. The sequence continues at coordinate 3,156 of JANMAP010000395.1, forward strand.
ACGTGGATGTCGTGACCCCTGCCCGCTCCCCCGCCGGGCGGGGCAACAGGGCACCCCCTCCCTGCTCCCCCGCCGCGCGGGGCAACAGGGCACCCCCTCCCCGCTCCCCCGCCGCGCGGGGGAGAGCCGCCAGCTTCGGCTTGAGCAGCGGCACGAGGTCGGGCAGCAGCTCGCTCAGGTCGCGCGTCAACGCGCTGATGCGGCGGGCCTTGGCGGCGTAGGCCGGGTCGTGGGCCAGTGCGTGGCCGTAGTCCTTGACGGTGACGCCGCAGCCGCTGGCGTTCATCACGATGGCCTCGACCTGGCCTTCGGAGGTCAGGCCGTCGACCAGCGGCCACCAGGCGTCGATGTTGCGGCGCATGTCGGCCAGGCCACCCTGGCTGTCGTTCAGGTGCGTGCGCAGCGCGCCGCAGCAGCCGGCACCGTCGGCCACCAGGGTCTGGATGCCGGCGGCGTCGAGCACGCGCGCGGTCGCGCTGTTGATGTTCGGCATCATCGCCGGCTGCACGCAGCCGAGCAGCATCAGCATCTTGCGCGGGTGGCTGCGCGTCGGCCAGCGGTGCGCCGCCGCGCCGGCGCGCGCCGGCACCTTGTGCTTCAGCGCCGCCGGCAGCAGCGGGCGCAGCATCTGCCCGAACTTGAGCGCGGTGCCGAACAGCGGCGAGGTCAGGCCGTCCTTCAAGGCCTTGCGCAGCAGCCGCTCTTTCAGCGGGCGTTCGACGCGCTGCTCGACGATCTCGCGGCCGATGTCGACCAGATGGCCGTACTGCACCCCGCTCGGGCAGGTGGTCTCGCAGTTGCGGCAGGTCAGGCAGCGGTCCAGATGCAGCTGCGTGCTGCGCGTCACCGCCGCGCCTTCGAGCACCTGCTTGATCAGGTAGATGCGGCCGCGTGGGCCGTCGAGCTCGTCGCCGAGCAGCTGGTAGGTCGGGCAGGTGGCGGTGCAGAAGCCGCAGTGCACGCACTTGCGCAGGATGGCCTCGGCCTCCTGGCCCTGGCGCGTGGTCTTGAACTCGGGAGCGAGGTGGGTTTGCATCAGGTGCGTGAGTTGCTCACAGGCCAGGCACCAGCCGCCCGGGGTTGAAGATGGCGTCGGGGTCGAAGGCGCGCTTGAGTTCGCGGTGGATGCGGTCGAGCGGCGGCTTCAGCGGGGTGAAGACGCCGGCGCCCTTGTCGCCACCGCGGAACAGCGTCGCGTGGCCGCCAGCGGCGGCCGCGGCGTCGCGCACGGTGCCGGCCGGCGCACCGGTGCACAACCAGCGCTGCGCACCGCCCCATTCGATCAGCAGCTCGCCGGCCAGCGCCAGCGGCGGCGCGGTCGGTGGCAGCGACAGACGCCACAGCGCCGAGCCGCGCTCGACGGCGGCAGCGGCCGCAACGAAGAAGTCGTCGCGCTGGTCGCGCAGGCCGGTCCAGAAGGCCGCGGCCAGCGCCGGTTCGATGCGCTCGCCGCCGAGCGTCGCGGCCGCCGCCTGCACGGCTGCCGCGGCGCCCGACAGGCGCAGCACCAGCGTGCCATCCCGCCAGGCACTGGCGTTCAGCGGCAGCGGCTGGCCAGCCCAATCGTTGAGGTGGCGCAAGGCCAGATCCTGGTCCATCTCCAGGCGCAGCGTGACGGTCGCCGGGGGCACCGGCAGGACCTTCAGCGAGACCTCGCAGATCACACCGAGCACGCCCATCGAGCCGGCCAGCACGCGCGACACGTCGTAGCCGGCGACGTTCTTCATCACCGTGCCGCCGAAGTTGAGCAGCTCGGCGCGGCCGTTGAGCAAGGTGGCGCCGAGCACGTAATCACGCACGCTGCCGACGGCCGCGCGCGATGGGCCGGACAGGCCGCAGGCCACCATGCCGCCGACCGTCCCGGTTGGCGGCATGCCCGCTCCATGACCGCCGCCGACCGTCCCGTTCGAGAGCATGACTGCTCCATCACCGCCGCCGACCGTCCCGCCGGCCGCGAAGCGTGGCGGCTCGAACGGCAGGCATTGCCCGCATTCGGCCAGCGCAGCTTCGAGCTCGGCCAGCGGTGTGCCCGCCCCGACGCTGACCACCAGCTCGCTCGGCTCGTAGCTGCGGATGCCGGCCAGCCCGGTGGTGACCAGCGGCCGGCCGCGGCCGCGCGGGCCGGGCGCCTCGCCATAGAAGTCCTTGCTGCCCGCGCCGCGGATGTCCAGCGCGCTGCCGTCGGCGCGCGCCGCACGCACCTGATCGACCAGCGCCTGCAGCGCCGGCAGCAGAAGGGGTGGCGTCTGCACCAGCATCTAAAACCGCTCCAGTGCCGGAAAGGCCAGCAGGCCCTTCTTGACATGCATCTTTCCGTACTCGGCGCAACGTTGCAGGCTGGGGATGACCTTGCCGGGGTTGAGCAGGCCCTGCGGGTCGAAGGCGCGCTTGAGCGCGAACATCTGCTCGCGTTCCTGTTCGCTGAACTGCACGCACATGCTGCTGAGTTTCTCGACGCCCACGCCGTGCTCGCCGGTGACGGTGCCGCCCATCGCCACGCTGGTTTCCAGGATGTCGGCACCGAACAGCTCGCAGCGGTGCATCTGGTCAGGGTCGTTGGCGTCGAAGAGGATCAGCGGGTGCAGGTTGCCGTCACCGGCGTGGAAGACGTTGCAGCACTTCAGGCCGTACTTGATCTCCATCTCGGCGATGGCCAGCAGGATGTCGGCCACGCGCCGGCGCGGGATCGTCGAATCCATGCACATGTAGTCGGGGCTGATGCGCCCGCTGGCCGGGAAGGCGTTCTTGCGCCCGCTCCAGAAGGTCAGGCGTTGGCGTTCGTCCTTGCTGACTTCCAGGCGCGTGGCGCCAGCGCCCGACAGCACGTCCTGCATGCGGCCGATTTCTTCAGCCACCTCTTCCGGCGTGCCGTCGCTTTCGCACAGCAGGATGGCCGCGGCGTCGAGGTCGTAGCCGGCGTGCACGAAGTCCTCGACCGCGGCGGTCATCGGCTTGTCCATCATCTCCAGTCCGGCCGGAATGATGCCGGCGGCGATGATCGCGGCCACCGCGTCGCCGGCTTTGCGGATGTCGTCGAAGCTGGCCATGATGCAGCGCGCCAGCTGCGGCTTGGGCACCAGCTTGACGGTCACCTCGGTGGTCACGGCGAGCATGCCTTCGCTGCCGACGAGCACGCTGAGCAGATCCAGGCCCGGCGCGTCCAGTGCCTCGCTGCCGAACTCCACCGGTTCCCCGTCGACCGTGAAGCCGCGCACGCGCAGCACGTTGTGCAAGGTCAGACCGTACTTCAGGCAATGCACGCCGCCGGAGTTCTCGGCGACGTTGCCGCCGATGGTGCAGGCGATCTGGCTGGACGGATCCGGCGCGTAGTACAGGCCGAACGGCGCGGCGGCCTCGCTGATCGCCAGGTTGCGCACGCCGCACTGCACGGTGGCCGTGCGCGCGTGGCGGTCGATGGTCACGATCTTGTTGAACTTGGCCAGCGACAGCGTCACGCCCAGCGCATGCGGCAACGCGCCGCCGCTCAGCCCCGTGCCCGCGCCGCGTGCCACCACCGGCACCTGCAGCGCATGGCAGGCCTTGAGCACCGCCGCGACCTGGGCCTCGGTCTCCGGCAAGGCCACCACCAGCGGCTGCTGACGGTAGGCGGTCAGGCCGTCGCATTCGTAGGGCACGGTGTCTTCGCGCTGCCAGAGCAGCGCATGCGCCGGCAGTTCGCGGGCCAGCGCCGCGACGACCTGCTGCTGCCGCGCCGCGCGTTCGGTGGCCGCGGCGGCGTGGTCCTGCGGGGCGGGTAATCTGTCGGGAGCGTTCATGTGGTGACGTCCTGTGGGCCGCGGGACAGCCGCGGCACGCGACAGACTGTACCGGGCCGCCGAAGGCTTCGCGACAGCTGGCCCATCCCCAGTCGGGCCTGGCGCGTCAGGGCGCGCCGGTAAACACCGTCAGCACGCCGGTGTAGCCGTACAGGTGGTGATGGGCGATCTCGCCGCCGGCGAAGAAGCCGGCCAGCGGCACATCGCCCAGCGCATGCTGCACGATCTTCAACTCGGCCGACGGCCCGCCGAAATGGGCGCCGCCGCGACCGCTGCAGCTGATGTACAGCGCGCCGACGATCTGCCGCGCCGGTTCGCCTGGCGGGCCGGCGGGGCGCGGCTGGCCTGCCGCATGGCGGGCCATGGCGGCGCGGTCGGCGGGCAGCGCGCCGGCCGTCGGCGACGGCAGCGTGTCGGGGCTCAGCTCTTCGCGGATCTCGCTGCAGATGCGCACCAGGTCGCGCCGCGCCGCCGCCACGTCGCGCATGCAGAAGGCCAGGCGCATGCCCGTGCGCAGGCTGTCGGCGACCGCCACGCCTTGGCGCGCGGGGTCCAGGCCGACCAGGTGGCGAACGCGCGTGTCGACGCCGAACTGGCCGCCGTAGACCAGCGCCGCGTCGTGTTCGTCGGTCAGGCCGACCAGCGTGTTGCGCAGCCGCGGCAGGACGTCGCGCGCGTTGTCGAGATTGGCCAGCCCGAGGTCGGCGAGCAGGCAGGGCAGCGCCGGCTGGTCGTCGAGTTCGAGCACGACATGGCGCTCGCAGGCGGTGATGCGGCGGGCCGGGCCGACCGGCTGGCAGCCCTGGGTGACGCGCGAGACGATCGACACGTCGCGCGAGAAGGCCACGCCGGACAGGCCGCCTTCCCAGACGCCGTCGGCCACGTGCAGGCTGCGCCCACGCGACGCGGCCACGCCGCCGAACAGGTAGCCCGAGCTGGTGCGATCGCTCATCTCGCCGATCAGCTCGGCCAGATCCGGCGTGCCGCCGTCGGCGTGGACCAGCGCGCTGAAGGGTTCGATGCGATGCAGCTTGCGGGCCCCGGAGAAGACCTCGAAGCGCCCCGCCGGCAGCGGCGCCAGCATCAGCACCAGGCCCGGCTCGTCGAAGTATTCGACGCCGCTGGCGGCCACCCCGATGCCCACGCTGCCGACCCACGACAGCGCCGGCCAGCGTTGGTGCAGCGCGGCCAGCAGGGCTTCGGCATGCGCCGCATGATGGTCCGTGAAGTAGACGAAGCCCAACGACAGCGGGCCGGCGCCGCTGGACTGCGCGGCGCTTTCGGCCGCGTCGATCTGCGCTGCGGCCAGCGCCAGCGCGGCTCGCCAGTCGGGGTGGCCGGCGTGGCCGACGAGGAAACCGGACATGGTGCGGCTGGGGGCTGCAGCGCGGCGACGACAGGCTGTGTCGTCGTCAGCCGGCGCGGCGGCGGGCCGGGCGTGGCGACCCGCTGGCCGCCCGCGCCGCGGCCTTGGCTGGCGCACTGACGGCCTTCTTCAGCGTCTTCCCGGCGCTGTCGATGGACTGCTTGACCACCGCCCCCGCCAGGTTGCGTGCGGCGTCGGCGCTGGTGTCCTTCATGGCCTTGGCGGCGATGTCGGTGAACTGCTGGGTCAGCGCGCTCCACCACTGCATCGGGTCGACGGCCGGCGGCGCGGCCTGGGCCGGGCTGGCTGTCGTCTCCGGCGCGGCGGCGCTGCGCGGGCCGGGCCGATCGGCCGGCTGGGCAGGAGCCGGCTGGGCAGGGGCGGGCTTGGGGACCACGGCCTTCAGCGATTCGCGCAGGTCGGCCATCGGCAGGTTCATGGTCTGCAGCGTCGACAGGGTCATGCGCTGCACCTCCAGGGCCTGGATCGTCGTGCCCAGCAGGCGCGCGTTCTGTTCGAGCCAGTACTGCACGGTGCGCAGTTCGCTGATGCGCTTGTCCAGTTCATCGGGATCGAGTGTCGGGGCGACCCACTGACCCATCCCCGGAACGCCGGCGCTGGCGTTCTTCATCAGGCCCTGCAGAAATTCGAAGCCCGGCACCATCTTGGCCAGATCCACGGCTCCCGTCATTATTGTCTCCTGTGGCGCCGGCCCACTCCGGCGACACGATTGTGCGCGTGCCGCCGCGCCAGCGGGCGGCGGGGAAGCCCGCAGCCCCGGCCGTCAGCGGGTGGCTGTCCCCAGCTGGACGCGCAACCGGCCGGCGTCCTGCTGCCAGCGCAGGCGCCCGAGCACGTCCATGCCCAGCAGCGGCGTGGCCAGGCTGGGCAGAGCGACGATGCGCAGCCGCTCGGCGCGCACGCCGCCCTGCAGCTCGACATCGGCGGTGACGAGACTGCCGCGGACATGGCCGCCCGCAGTGTCTGAACGCACACTGCCGTGTTCGACCAGGCCGAGTTCGCGCGCCAGCGCCGCCGGGATGGTCGTGCCGCTGGCCCCGGTGTCGACCAGGAAGTCCACCGCCCGGCCCTGCACGCGCCCGGGCCAGTGATAGTGGCCGTCGGCGCCGCGGCGCAGTTCGACCACGCCGTCGCCGAACGAGAAGCGCGTCGCCCGTTCGCGCGCCTGCCAGGCCTGCACCGCCAGCAACAGACCGCCGCCGAGCAGCATCCAGACGGTGAGGTGCTTGGCCCAGCTGGGCAGATCCTTCATCGCCGGCACCTCATGCCGCGCCCGCGGCGACAACGCGTTGTTCGATGGCGCCGAACACGCTGTGGCCGTCGCTGCCGCACATCTCGATGCGGATGGTGTCGCCGAACTGCATGAACGCGGTCTGTGGCGCGCCCTGCTGGATGGTCTCGATGGCCCGCAGCTCGGCGATGCAGCTGCAGCCCTGGCTCCAGTCCTGGTTGCTGACCGTTCCGCTGCCGACGATGCTGCCGGCGCGCAGCCGGCGCGTCCTGGCGACATGGGCGATCAGCTGTCCGAAGTGGAAGCTCATCGCCGGGCCGGCGTCGCACAGGCCGATGCGCCGCCCGTTCCAGCGGCTTTCGAGCGCCAGGTGGATCCGCCCGCCCTGCCAGGCATCGCCGATCTCGTCCGGGGTGGCCGCCACCGGGCTGAAGGCGGTGGCCGGCTTGCTCTGGACGAAGCCGAAGCCCTTGGCCAGCTCGCCGGGCACCAGATGACGCAGGCTCCAGTCGTTGACCAGCATCAGCAGGCGCACGCTGTCGAGTGCCGCGTCGGCGGTCGCCCCCAGCGGCACGTCGCCAGTGATCACCGCGACCTCGGCTTCGAAGTCGATGCCCCAATCGCTGCTGGCGAACGGCGCGTCGGCGGTCGGGCCCAGGAAATCATCGCTGCCGCCCTGGTACATCAGGGGGTCGTCGTAGAAGCTGGCCGGAACCTCGGCACCGCGGGCCTTGCGCACCAGCTCGACATGGTTCAGGTATGCCGAGCCATCGACCCACTGGTAAGCCCGCGGCAGCGGCGCTGCGCATTGCCGGGGGTCGAAGGCGAAGGCGTGGCGCGCCTTGCCGCCGTTCAGCGTGGCCGACAGGTCTTCGAGCTGCGGGCTGACGAAGTTCCAGTCGTCCAGCGCCTGCTGCAAGGTGCGCGCGGCATGGCTGGCGAAGTGGGCGCTTGCGAGATCGCGCGAGACGACGATCAGCTGGCCGTCGCGCGATCCGTCGTTCAGGGTGGCGAGTTTCATGGCTGCCGTGTTGGGGATGGGGCGTGCCGGCGGATGCCGGCGCTGGCACCATTGTCGTGTCGTGTCCGCCGCATTCCACCCGCCTGCCCCGATCGATGCGCCGCCGCGCCCGGCGCCGCCGTGGCGCGCGATCGGCGTGCTGACGCTGGTGGTGCTGGGCTGGCATGGGCTGCTGCTGCAGCACGTCTGGCCGGCAGGCAGCGCGCCGGCCGCGCTGCGCGCGCTGCAGGTGCGTCACTGGGTGGTGCCGGCGCGCGTTGCCGAGGCCATGCCTGCGCCTTTGTCGTCGCCCTTGCCCTTGCCTTCACCTGCGCCTGCGCCGGCAACCAAGTTACCAGCAGATGCGACAGCAGCGAGCACCATGGCGGCGGCAGCGCGCAGGCCTGTTGCTGGTGCGCCCCTGCCATCGAAACCCGCGGCCACACCGCTGCCGACGGCACCGCCCGCCGCGGCGCCGCCCGCAGCGCCGGTCGACGCCACGCCATCCGCTGCCGGGCCCGACGCCTTGCGCAGCGAGTTCGACATCGATCCGTTGCCACCGGCTGCGGCGTCCGGCATCGGTGGCGTCGAAGCCGCGCCGCCGCTGTACGCCACCCGCATTCCGCCCCCGACCAGCCTGCGCTATGCCTGGCAACACGGCACCCAGCGCGGCGCGGCCGACCTGGTCTGGCAACCCAGCGCCGACGAGTACCTGCTCGAGCTGCGCCTGCGCGCGGGCACGCTGGCCCGTGGCAGCCGCAGCCGCGGCGGCTTCGATGCCGGCGGACTGGCTCCCGTGCGCCTGGTCGATCAGCACCGCGGCCGCGACCTGCGAGCCGTCAACTTCGAGCGCGACCTGGGCCGCATCAGCTTCAGCGGGCCGAGCCATCAGGCGCCGCTGTGGCCGGGCAGCCAGGACCGGCTGAGCTGGCTGGTGCAGCTGGCGGCGATGCTGCAGGCCGATCCTGGTCTGGCGCAGCCCGGTACGGCGCTGCGCCTGGCGGTGGCCGGCACCCGCGGCGACGCCGAGGTCTGGACCTTCAACGTCGTCGGCAGCGACACCCTGGCAGCGCCGGAAGGCACGGTGGACGGCGCCGTCCACCTGCAGCGCCTGCCGCGACGGCCGTACGACCAGCAGATCGACATCTGGCTCGATCCGGCACGCCAGCATTGGCCGGTGAAGCTGCTGCTGCAGCCGCGGCCGGCCGCTGCCGCCCGACCCGCCACGCTGTGGACCCTGGAGTCGCTGCGCGCGCCCTGATCGCGATGTGAAGGCGGTGTTCGGCTGCCGGGCTTGAATTCGGCGCGCACGGTGTCATCTGCTGACACCAGGAGGCATGCCACATGCAGATGCTCTACAACTCGGACAGTTTCGCGGTCATGAAGTTCGACGTGCCCGGCCACGTCAACGCGGGCGTCGATGCGGTGGTCGACGCGGGCACGGAGACGGGCACGGCCACGGGCATCGCGGCGGCTGCACCGGGCGCGCGCCAGGCCTACGAGATCGTCGACAAGTTCGCGCGCAAGGGCATCTTTCTCGAAGGCGCGGTGGCTGAAAGCTTCCGCCACGGTGTTCAGGCGTTGGTCGAGAGCGGCCCCAGCGAGGAACAGCTCGACGACTTCATCGCCGGCTTCACTGCCCTGGCCCAGCAGCCGGTGGTCCTGCATTAATCGACGTTGACCCCGCGGCCGACGCGGCCGCGCCCCGCCAGGGCTTGTGCGGGCGCAGCGCCTGGGCCAAGATCGTTGCACCCTCCCCCTGCGGTGCTCCGGGCACCGACCATGAGCATGGCGCGTGGCCTGTCCGATTCGCGCAATGTGCTGTCACCCGGCCTGGCCCAGGCCCCGGTGATGGATCTGCTGTGCTCGCACTTCGTGCTGACGCTGACGCTGGCCCAGGCCGGGCGCTTCAACCTGCGGCGCGACTGGAACAGCCTGCTGTCGCTGGTCGGCCGCCACCTGGTGTGGCCGCCGCCCGTGCTGGCCCGCGTGCGCAGCTTCCTGCGCCAGCGCTGCAAGGGCAATGCCGCCTGGCGCGGGCATGACGCGCTCGACGACGAGGCCTTCATCGAACGCCACGGCAGCTGGCGCGGGCCGTACGAGGAAGGCACGCTGTTCTTCTACATCGACGAATACATCAAGGACGCACCGAAGGACCTGCTGACCGTGCTGGCCGCCAGCAACGAATGGCTGGCGCGGCGGCTGAAGAAGGAATCGGCGCTGGTGCAGAAGAACATCGACGCACTGGCCGGCCTGTTGCAGCTCAACCCGGCCGAGCGCGCGCTGCTTCTGTACGGCACCCTGGCGCGGTATCAGCGCGACCTGCGCGGCCTGCTGGTCGAGTTCAAGGTCAGCAACGCACAGGAAGCCTATGCGGCGCTGGCCAGTGTGGCCGGGGTCGAAGCCGCCGATGTGGCTGAAGCGCTGCGCGCGGGGTCGCGGCTCGAACGCATCGGCATGGTCGAGAACCTGATCTCCGAGCAGAACATCACCGACCTGGCCGATCTGATGAAGGTCAGCGAACAGCTGCCGGCGGTGCTGATGCGCGAATACCGCGCGCCAGGCGAACTGATGGCCGTGTTCACGCGCCCGGCGCCGCCCAGCGAGTTGAGTGTGGCCGACTTCTCGTTCGTCGACGACGACGTGCAGGTGCTGACGACGCTGCTGAAGAACGCCGCCAGCCAGCAGGCAGCCGGGGTCAACATCCTGCTCTACGGCCCGCCGGGCACCGGCAAGACCGAACTGGCGCGGGTCTGCGCGGCCGCCGCCGGGCTGGCGCTCTACGAGGTTGAATACGCCGACCGCGACGGCAACAGCCTGAACGGGCGCGACCGCTACCGCAGCCTGCAGATCAGCCAGGTGTTCCTGAAGAGCAGCAGCGGCGTGGCCTTGCTGTTCGACGAGGTCGAGGACGTCTTCCCGCCGATCAGCAGCGAAGCCGCGCAGTTGCTGGCGCGGCTGGACAACGCTGACGCGCCACCGTCGGGCAGCGTCAACGGCAAGGCCTGGGTCAACCAGATTCTGGAAACCAACCCAGTGCCGGTGATCTGGGTCACCAACCGCATCGAGCAGATCGACCCGGCCTTTCGCCGCCGCTTCCAGTACCACCTG
>JANMAP010000438.1:0-4451 GCA_031359905.1 Burkholderiales bacterium
CGCGGCGCGCGGCGCGTCGTGGCCTTCGTCGCCTTCGAGCTTCTCGTGTATCTCGAGCGTCGCCTTGGCCAGCAGGAACAGGCCGCCGCCGATGAGGATGAGGTCGCGGCCCGAGATGTCCTTCCCGAGCACGCCGAACAGCGGCTCGGTCAACCGCATGATCCAGGCCAGCGAGACAAGCAAGGCGATGCGCGTGCCCATCGCGAGCGACAGGCCGAGCCGGCGTGCAAGGTCGCGCTTGTCGGGCGGAAGGCGGCCGACCAGGATCGAGATGAAGATGATGTTGTCGATACCGAGCACGATCTCGAGCGCGGTCAGCGTGGCCAGGGCCACCCAGGCATTCGGATCGGCGATCCAGTCGAACATGGTTTCCTCTTGCCCTTCTTCGGTTCACACGTCGGCGCAAACACGCGACGCCGCCGGCTCATTTCGTCAGCGCAGCCGCCCGCGTCAACAAGGGTTCCAACCGGGCGATGTCGCCCTCCAGACGCTTGCGCAAGGCCTCCGGCGTGGCGGCATTGGCCAGCGAGGGCAAGGCGCCGAGTTCGGCCAGCTTCTGCTTCAAGTCCGGTGATTGCAGCGCCCCCAGCAGCGCCTTCGACAAGCGCGCGATGTCGGCCGCTGGTGTGCCCGCGGGCGCGTACAGCCCGTGCCACACCGTGAGCTGCAAGTTCGGCAGGCCGGCCTCCGCCAGGGTCTGCACGTTCGACAGGACCGCGAGACGCGCCTTGGTGGTCACACCGAACACGCGTACCTTGCCGGCGCGGATCGGCGCAATTGTGTTGCTCGTCTGGTCGCACAGCAGGTCGACCCGGCCTGCCGTCAGGTCGGCCATCGCTTCGGCAGTGCCGGGATAGCTGACTGGGGCCAGGTCAGCTTTCAGCGCATCGACCAACATCAGCCCACACAGGTGCGATGCGGAGCCGGCGCCGGCGTGCGCATACGTCAGGCGCGGCTTGGCGCCGGCGAGCGCGGCGCGCAGTTCCTTGAAGTCAGTCGCTGCGATGCGCGGGCTGCCGACCAGGGTCATCGGCAACTCGGCCACCAGGCCGATCGGCTCGAAGCTCTTCACTGGGTCGTAACGCAGACTCCGGTACAGCACGCCGCTGGTGGCCTGACCGATGTTGGACAGCAGCAGGGTCTGTCCGTCGGGCCGGGCCTTGGCCACCTGCTCGGCTCCCAGCGTGCCGCCGGCACCGGGCACGTTCTTTTCGACCACCTTCTGCTGCAGGCTGGCGGAAAGGCCTTGCGCCAGTGCCTGCGCGATCTCGTCGGTGGGCCCGCCGTGCGTGAACGGCACGATCAGGGTGATCGTTTTCGGTTTCGCGGGTTTGTCCACGGCATGCGCGGGCAGCACAAGCACGATGAGTGCGGTGACCGCGAGGCAGATCAGACGGGGAACGGTGGAAGGCATGGAGGACTCCGCAACGACTGTTCCGAGGATTCGGCTCAAGCCAGCGCCGCTTTCCGGCGCGAGAGTCGCTTCCAGATCGGCGGGCCGATCAGGACCAGCGCGGTGACTGCGAACACCCCCGCCGAGATCGGCTGTGTGAAGAAGACCGTCAGATCGCCCTGGCTGATCGCAAGTGCGCGGCGGAACTGCTGCTCGGCCAGCGGGCCCAGAATCATGCCGACCAGCACCGGGGCGACGGGGATGTCGTAGCGCCGCATCAGGAAGCCGATGACACCGATGCCATACAGCAGCGCGAGGTCAAACCACGAGTTGCGCAGGCCGTAGGCACCGAGCGTGGCGAAGACCAGGATGCCGGCATACAACAACGGGCGCGGGATCTCGAGCAGCTTGATCCAGATGCCCACCAGCGGCAGGTTCAGGATCAGCAGCAGCACGTTACCCACGTACATGCTTGCGATCAGGCCCCAGATCAGCAGCGGCTGCGTCTCGAACAGCAGCGGCCCGGGCTGCAGGCCCCACTGCTGGAAGGCGGCCAGGATGATCGCCGCGGTGGCCGTGGTCGGCAGCCCCAGCGTCAGCAAGGGCACCAGGGTGCCGGTGGCCGACGCGTTGTTCGCGGCCTCGGGGCCGGCCACGCCTTCGATCGCGCCCTTGCCGAACTCCTCGGGATGCTTGCTCAGCTTCTTCTCGATCGAATAGGACAGGAAGGTCGGGATCTCGGCGCCGCCGGCCGGCACCGTGCCGAACGGAAAGCCCAGTGCGGTGCCGCGCAGCCACGGCTTCCAGCTGCGCCCCCAGTCGGCCTTGGTCATCCAGATCGAGCCCTTCATCTTCTCGATCTTGTCTTCCACCTTGTTCAGGTAGGTGGCCACGTACAGCGTCTCGCCGACCGCGAACAGGCCCACCGCGACAACCACCACGTCGATGCCGTCGAGCAGCTCTGGAATGCCGAGCGTGAAGCGCGCCTGGCCGGTCTGGCTGTCCAGGCCGACCAGACCGATCGTGAGGCCGAAGAACAGGCTCGCCAGCCCGCGTGCGGCCGAAGCGCCCAGCACCGCAGACACCGTCGTGAAGGCCAGCACCATCACCGCAAAGTACTCGGCCGGCCCGAATTTCAGCGCCACCTGCACCACCAGCGGCGCCATCACCGTGAGCAGGATCGTCGCGATCGTGCCGGCGACGAACGAGCCGATCGCTGCGGTCGCCAGCGCCGGCCCGGCGCGGCCGCGCTTGGCCATCATGTTGCCTTCCATCGCCGTGACGATGGTGGCCGACTCGCCCGGCGTGTTGAGGAGGATCGACGTGGTGGAGCCGCCGAACATCGCGCCGTAGTAGATGCCGGCGAACATGATCAGCGCGCCGGTCGGGTCCAGGCTTGCGGTCGCAGGCAACAACAGCGCGATCGTCAGCGCCGGGCCGACGCCGGGCAGCACGCCGATCGCTGTGCCCAGGGTGACGCCGATCAGACCCCACATCAGATTGATCGGCGTGAGCGCGACCACAAAGCCGGCCATCAGTGCTTCGAAAGTACCCATGTCAGTACCCCCCGGCGGTTCCGAAGGTACTGAGCGCCCCCTCGACGGGCAGCGAACGAAGTGAGCGTGGGGGCGTCATCTCAAGCTCCGAAAGGGCCCGGAGGCAGCCGAAGTCCCAGCGCGCGCGTGAAAAGGAAATAGGCCGCCACCGCGAGCGCCAGCCCGACGGCCAGGTCGCGCACGGCGCGCTTGCTGCCGAAGCCGCGCGCGATCAGCACGAACATCAAGGTCGATGCGATGATGAAGCCGGCCCAGCCGATCAGCACCATGTGCAGCACGATGCCGCCGCTGATGATGACCCATGCCATCCAGTCCGGGGCGTCATGCCCGGGCTGGTCCAGCGGCACGTCGCGCCAGCCGCCAACGATGGCGTGCCAGCTGAGCACCGCGCCGCACAGCGTGAGGCCGGCGCCAATGATGTACGGGAACAACCGCGGGCCCACCTGCGAGTAGCCCTGGGTCTCGGCGATGCCTTGCGTCTCAAGGATGACGAATGCGCCGATGAGCACCAGCGCCAGCGAGAGCACCGCCTCGCCCACGTGAACCGAGCGGCCGCTGAGCGTGCTCACTTCTTCACCAACCCGAGGTCGGTCACCGTCTTCAGCACCGTCTTCTGCTCGGCCTCGACGTAGGCCTTGAACTCGTCGCCACCCATGTACAGGTCGAGCCACTCGTTCTTCTTCACGGTGGCCTTCCAGCCGTCGCTCTTGACCATGTCCGCCACCGCCTTCACCAGCGCCTGGCGCTGTGCATCGGTGATGCCCGGTGCAGCCATCAGGCCACGCCAATTGACGAACTCGACGTTGATGCCCTGTTCCTTCAGGGTCGGAATGTTCACGCCGTCGAGCCGCTTCGGCGCGGTGATCGCCAAAGCGCGCAACTTGCCAGCGGCGATCTGCGCCGCAAATTCGTTGTAGCCGCCCATCCCGACGGTGAGGTGGCCGCCCATCGTCTGCGCCAGCACCTCGCCGCCGCTGTTGAATGCCACGTAGTTGAACTTGCCGAGCTCGCCGCCGATGGCCTGCACGATCATTCCTGCGGTCAACTGGTCGACCCCGCCGGCCAGCCCCCCGCCCCACGACACGTTGCCCGGGTTGGCCTTGTACATCGCGACCAGGTCGGCCATGGTCTGCAGTTTCGAAGCGGTGGACACCACCAGCACTTCGTACTCTCCGGTCAGGCGCGCGATCGGCGTGGCCTGGGTCATCGTGACCGGCGACTTGTTGATGAACACCGCGGAGACCATGCCCTTGCCGGTGATCATCATGGCGTTGCCGTCGCCCTTGTTGCTGTTGATCAACTGCGCCAGGCCGATCGTGCCGCCGGCACCGCCGACGTTGATGATCTGCACGCGCTCGGCCAGCTTCGCGCCCTGCATCGACTGGCCGACCGCGCGGCCGAGCTGGTCCCAGCCGCCGCCCGGCGCCGCGGGCACGATGAGCTTGTAGTCGGACGCGTGGGCCGGTGCGGTGAGGGACGCGAGGGCGCCGAGTGCGACGGTG
>JANMAP010000452.1:0-2837 GCA_031359905.1 Burkholderiales bacterium
GCATCGGCGTGGCCTACTGCGAGCGTCCCACCTCCGACAGCGCACTGATGGGGCGCGCCGACGAAGCGCTGTACGAGGCCAAAGGCGCGGGGCGCAACTGCTTCCGGTTGCGTCTGCTGCATCAGGCTGCAAGCGAGACCGTGCCAGCGGTGGGTTGAGCGGGTGGACTGGTGAACTGGTGAACGACTGATCGCTGGAGCGGGTGCGTCTTCCACCCGGCGACAGGTCGCATCGTCACGGTCGGTGGCCGTCACGCGGCCGCGCCGGGGGAGAAACGCTACTCTCAGCCGGTGAGTGCCCAGCACAGGAGCCCGTCGCTGCGCAGGTCGACGGTGATTTCGTTGCCTGGGTCCAGCTCCGGTTGTCGTGCAAGGTGGTTCGGTGCATTGAGCCAGATCGTTTCTGAACCACAGCGCAGTGCGACCTGACAGTAGGCCCCGAGGTTGAGCCGGCTTTCCACGCGGCCGGTCAGCGGGTTGTCGGCGCGGCGCGGTTCTGCCTTCGACGATGGCAGCCTGACCTCCGACGGGGCGATCATCCATTGCACCTCTTGGCCCGCTGACAAGGCTTCTTGGCGCAGCATTCGCAACACCACGCCGCCCCCCGATTCCCACACCAACGAGGTTGTCCCCGAACCCGTCTCGTGCCCGGCGACGCGGGCGCGGAACAGGTTGCGATGCCCCAGCAGCCGTGCGACGGCAGCGCTGGCCGGCCGCGACAGCACCTCCGCAGGGCTGCCTTGCTGCACGATGCGCCGCTCGCTCATCACCGCCACCCGGTCGGCGAGTGCCGCCAGATGCGGATCGTGGCTGACCGCCAGCGCCGGCAGGCCGAACTCACGCACCTCGGCGATCAGCTCGGCCATGACCTCGTCTCGGGTGGCTGCGTCGAGCGCCGAGGTCGGCTCGTCCAGCAACAGCAGCTGCGGCTTGCGCGCCAGCGCGCGCGCCAGTGCCACCCGCTGCTGCTGACCACCCGACAGCGCTGTCGGGAAGTGGTCGGCCAGGCCCGCCAGGCGCACGCGGTCCATCAGTTCCAGCGCCTGCGCCCGTCGATCGGGGGTCCGCGGCAGTGCGAACGCCACGTTTTCCCAGGCGCGCAGGTGCGGAAACAACGCGTAGCCCTGCGGCAGGTAGCCCACGGCACGGTGTTGCGGCGGCAGACCGTCGAAGGGTTCGCCGCGGGCCGGCAACAGACCGGCAATGGCGCGTAGCAAGGTGGTCTTGCCTTCGCCGCTCTGGCCCAGAAGCACGGTGAATCCCTCGACTTCGAGGTGGGCTGCCAGCCTGATCGGGTGTTCGATCTTGTAGTCGATGCGCATCGGTCAGAACAGACCTTGGCGCCGCGACGCCAGGCCGAGGATCAGCGGCAGCGGCATCGCCACCAGAAAGAAGGCCCACAGCAGCGGGTACACCGCGGCCAGGCCGATGTCCTGCAGGTTGACCCAGAGCTTGACCGGGATGCCCTGCGGGTAGTACGCCAGAATCAGCACGATGCCGAACTCGCCCAGTGCACGCACCCAGGCCAATGCAATGCCCGCCGCCAGCCCCAGGCGCGCCAGCGGCAGGCTGACTTGCACGAAGGTCTGCCATGGCGACTTGCCCAGCGTCAGCGCGATGTGCTCCAGCTCGCGCGGCACGCCTTCGAACGCGGCCCGCGCCGCCACGACGTAGTAAGGCAGCGCGCCGTAGAACTGCGCCAGCACGAAGGCCGGCGCCGAGTTGGTGAATTCGATGCCCGCCCGCGCAGCCAGGCCGCCCACCGGGCCATACGGACCGAACAGGGTGGTCAGCAGGATGCCCATCGCCAGCGGCGGGGTGAGCAAGGCCAACAGGATGAGCGCCTCGAGCATCCACTTGCCGCGAAAGGCCTGTCGCGCCAGCCACCACGCCAACGGCGTCCCCATGGCGATGATCAGCACCAGCGCCATCAGGCTGTAGCCCAACGACACGCCGATCGCGCCCACGTCACCTGGCGCGAAGTGCATGCCGCGCCATTGCGTCGCGAAGGCCAGCCCGATGAAGGGGCCGGCGATCAGCAGCAACGTCGCTGCGCCGATGAGGCCGGGCGTGCGCGATCGGGGCAGACCGTCGGCCAGGCGCACGTCAACGTCGGCAGTCATGCGCTGCCAACCGCCTTCGCGCGGCGAGAAAGCGCGAATCACCGCGTCTGGACATCGCCTCGGTCAGGGAATTGGGGCGCCTTTGGGCGGGCTGTAGCCGTTGTCGCTGAACAGCTTTTGCCCTTCCGCGCTTTGCAGGAACTGCACGAACTTCGCGGCCAGCGCCGGCTGCTTGCTGTCGTTCAGCACCGCGGCGTAGAACACCAGCGGCTGGGTCTTCAAGGTGGCTTCCTTGCCGCTGGGCAGCGTGATGCCGAACTGCACGGTTTTGTACCACTGCGCCTCCATGTCCGGGTTGCTCAGATTGATCTCGTCGGGCAGCGTGACGTAGGGCAACTTGTGCGAGCGGACCGCGCTGAGGTAGCCCGATGAGGCGTCGAGCTGGCCGGCTTCGAGGCGCGACAGCATCGACGTTTCGCTGAAGATCTGCTGCGGGTTCTGGTAGCCGCCCAGCACCTGCTCGGCCAGGCCTGGCTGCTTGTAGAAGTTCTGCGCCAGCAGCATCGTGAAGATGATGTTCTGACCCTGTGGGTCGGTGGCGGGGTCGGTGCGACCGAAGCGCAGGCCCGGCCTGCGCATCACCTCGTACCAAGGCTTCCTGCCCTGTGCCGCGGCCTCGAACTCGGGCACGAACTTGCTCTTCGGGCTGTAGGCAATGACCATCTGCGTGCTGGCCACCGGCACCGCAGCGCCAATCAGGCCGGCCTTCTTCACG
>JANMAP010000465.1:0-12149 GCA_031359905.1 Burkholderiales bacterium
CGCGCGAGCCGTTTGGCGCTCTCGCGCTCGATGAGCGCCTTCAACGCCTCGCTCAGAACGGCGGTCCGATCCATGGGGCCCGTCAATTTGATGGCTTTGGCCAACAGTTCGTCATCGATGTTGATCGTGGTTCTCATGCACGGACCTCGCGTTTTCAGCACTCATCCTAGCATCATTAGATGTCGACATTGATGCCTCTTGGGCGCGCGGCCATGCAGGTCGTCGTGAGCCTCTTACCAAGCCTGCAGCACCGCCGCCAACGACAGCTGCTGTTGAGGGTTGTCCGACACCTGCCCTCAGGCCGGTGCACATCAACGCTTGCCGCGTGCACGGCCAGGTGTCCGATAACCCTCAACAGATGCAGCGACCCAAGCGCCACGTCAAAGCTCAACGAGCAAGGCCGGTGATATCGGGCCCTGCCGTTGCGCCGCCGTCCGCCGCCCATGCGGCTGGCGCTGGCGGTCAGTCCGCCTGCTCCCTCAAGAACGCCGGAATCTCGATCTCGTCCATCCCGTTACTCGCCAGCGCATGGACCTTGGCTGCCGCCTGGCTGCGTGCGCTGCGCCAGACGCTCGGGGTGCTCTGCCCTTCGTCGCTGTGCCGCGGCGGCAGGCCGGCATGGACCTGCGGCTGCGTGGCCTGGTTGAGGATGGGCAAGTTGTCGGTGCCGGTGCGCAGGGCTTGCGCGTTGCGGGCGTCGACGCCGTCCACTGCTTTCTAAACCTCAAGAAGCACCCTGCCCGCGTTTCGTCGGGTTGACGTCTCCGAGTGCGAGGCATACCGTAACGTCGTTCTGCATAACGACCTCTGCTTCGGCATGTGAACTAGAGGCTGGTGGGCGGTCCAACAAAAAAATTCTTAAATGCGTCATCGATCCGGAGGCAAATCATCATGGACCCTCGTGCATCCTTGCTGGCCATTTGCGCAGCGACTTCCCTTGTCCTCGCCGGCTGCGGGAGCGACAACGATTTGCCCGAGGCGGGCACCGTCACCAGCAAGGACAGCGTGGTCGCGGGTAATTGCGCGAGCCTGATGAATCTCAAGATGGTCGATACGACCGTCACATCGGCCACCAGTGTCACACCGCCCTTCACGCCGCCAGGTGGCGGAGCGGCGGTGACGACACCCTTCTGCCGGATCGTGGGAGTCTCCAACCCGAGCAGCGACTCGATCATCAACTTTGAAGTGTGGCTGCCCGCAACGCAGCGCTGGAACTCAAAGTTCTACAGCAGCACGGGTGGCGGTTCGACGGGCGCGATCTCTTACGGCGGTTTGGTCACCGGCCTGGCCGCCGGTTATGCGGCGAAGTCCCAGGACCGGGGCCACATCAGCCGCTCGGATCTCGGTGTTCCCCTGACCACAGACGGCAGCTGGGCCGCGGGGCATCCGGAAAAGGTCATCGATTGGGGCTACCGTTCGGAGCACGTGACGACCGTGGCCGGCAAGGGAATCGTCGAGGCCTTCTACGCGAGCAATCCGAAGCGTTCCTATTTCGTCGGCTGCTCCGCCGGCGGCCACATCGGGGTCATGGAGGCGACCCGTTTTCCTGATGATTACGACGGCATCATCGCGAGCGCGCCTGCCTGGGATTGGACCCACCTGCTGGCGGCAAGGCTCTGGTCGAGCCAGCCCTCGCTCAAGGACCCCGCTGCGGCGTTGACCTCGGCCAAGCTGGTGGTGCTCAACACGGCTGTGGTCGCGGCATGCGACGCGACCGACGGCCTCGTCGACGGCCTCATCGACGATCCGCGCAAATGCACTTTCGATCCTTCGGTGCTGCAATGCACGGGCGCCGATGCGGCCAACTGCCTCACCGCCGCGCAAGTGCAGACGGCGAAGACGATCTATGCCGGGCCGAAGCGTACAAATGGCCAGCAAATCTTTCCCGGATATCCGGCGGGCAGCGAATTGCTCTGGACCGTCAACACAGGTCCCACGCCGGGGGGCAGCTCGTTCGACTTCTTCCGCTATTGGGTCTACGAAAACGCCAGTTACGACTCGAAGACCTTCAACTTCAACAGCGACATGGACTTCACCAACAACAAGTTGGTCGCGGGCCAGACGATGGCGTCGGTGGTGAATGCCAATCCGAACCTGGCGGCGTTCAGCGCACGCGGCGGAAAGTTGCTGATCTGGCATGGCTGGGCGGACGAGCAGGTCCATACGATGAGCAGCATCGACTTCTACAACAAAATCGTCGCGGCGACCTCCAAGGCGCAGACCGACCAGGTCATGCGTCTCTTCCTTGCGCCGGGGATGGCGCATTGCGGCGGCGGACCGGGCCCCAACACGCTGGAAGCATTGACTCCCCTCGAACAATGGGTCGAGCAAGGCATCGCACCGACGCGGATCATCGCGACGAAGGCCGCGACCCAGGGCGTGCCAGTGCGCACGCGCCCGCTTTGCGCGTACCCGCAAGTGGCGAAGTACAACGGCAGCGGCGATATCAACGACGCGGCGAACTTCACCTGCAGGGACCCGACCCAGTAGTCCGGTGGGAGACGGCAGGGTCTCACTCGCCGGCGAAGGTGTCGTGCGCCGCCGCCCGAGTGGAAGCGTAGGAGATGAGCCGCATGACCCGCATCGCTCGCGCTTCGCTGGGCGCGATTTCTCAAGCGAGTGTTCGCGATCGACGTGGATCGACGTGAACACTGCCCGAACTGGGGCGGCAAGCTGAAAATCATTGAGCGCGGTATTGATAGAGCGGCCATCGAGCGCATCCTCAAGCACCTCAAGCTGCGGGCGCGGGGCTGCAGCGGCGCGAACCAGTTGAGGGTCCGCTTGCCTTCACGCCTGGCAGGTACTTCACCCAAGATCACGCGGCCCTTCGCCACGGCAGTGAATGTCGGCGAACTGTGGCAGACCGAACACTCGATCCGCGGCCGGCTTACAGCCGCTCTTTGCCGTTCGGTGTCTTGACAATGTGACGCCAATTGCCCGTGTAGATCGCTCCAATTCCTACTGCGCCGCCGGCGCGCATTGCGAGAGCTTGCGCGCTCGAAACCCATTCATCCACCGCCTTTCTGCGAACTGGGCGCTGGACCTTGAGCGGGCCTTGCCGCCCGCGCTCAGAGCGGACACACTTTTCGCCCAATTGCATCGAGAGAAAGCCAGCCATGGCCGATCCCGAAGATCAGCCACCGGCGCGCGGAGATCCGCCGCCCCCCGCCCTTGAACCGCCGCCGGGGTGGCGGCAGCGTCTTGCCGCTTCCCGAGCACGCCTGTTGAAACCTCTGGTCGCCGTCGCCGCTGTTGGCACGGTGTTGAGCGGCCTGGTGGGCTACTGGAATGTTTACCGCACGGTCCGCGGCGAGCCAGCCGCGACGCATGGCGGGGGTGTGCCACTGGCTGCGAAGTCCCTGGCCGTTCTGCCCTTCGCGAACCTGGGCGATGCAGCGGACAGAATGTTCGCCGACGGTCTCACCAGTGAACTGCTCGGCCTGCTCTCGCGCACGCCCGGGCTTCGCGTTACGGCGGAGTGCTCAGCGTTCCGATTCCGTGACAGGGGCACGGCGCCGGCCGAGATCGGCCGCCAGCTCGGCGTCAACTATCTCATCGAAGGCACGGTTCAACGCGCAGCCGAGCGCATCCGCGTCAGCACGCGGCTGGTCGAGGCACGCAGCGGCGCGGTGCTGTCGTCCCGCAGCTTCGAGCGATCTGCCGGGGGCGTGCTCCAGGCGCAGACAGAGTTGGCGTTACAAATCGCCGCTGCCCTGCAGGTTCCGCTCGATGCGGCCACCCTGGCCGGCAGCGGCACAGGCAGCGCGGAAGCTTGGACGCTTTACCGCCAAGCTCGCGAGGTTTCGCTGCGCCAGCCCGAAGACTTCCGCCGCGCCGAAGCGATGCACCGCCGCGCCCTCGAGCTTGATCCACGGTTCGCGCGGCCGCACCTCGGCCTGGCGATGCTTGCGCTGGCCGAGAGCCCGCAAGACGGCTCCGTCGGCGCCGAGGCGATGCGCAGCCAGCGACGGGCGCTGCATGCACGCATGAGGGTCGAATTGGAGACCGCGCTGCGGCTCGACCCGGGCTATGCCAACGCCCACGCGGCACTCGCCCTCGCGGCGAACCTGGTGGAAGACACCGCAGGTTATGCCGCGCATGTGCGCCGTGCGCTTGAGCTCGACCCGAGCAACCCGACCGCGCGGCGCTCCGCGGCCCTGCTTGCGATGGCCGACGGACGCATGGACGAGGCGATTGCCGAATCCACCCGCGGCTTCGAAGTGAGCCCGGGCTGCTCGGCAGGCGAGCATGCAACGCTGCTGCGGCTCGCGAACCGGCCGCAAGTGGCGCTGACGGCTGCAGAGACGGGTCTTCTGCTTGAGCCGGAGGGCGTCTTCACCTGGTATGCCAAGTCCGAGGCGCTGCTTGATCTGGGCAGGCGCGACGATGCCCTGCAGCTGGCACGCCGTGCGCTTGCCCGCATGGCGGCGGACCGCGAACCGTGGCTCCTGCCCGCGTTCGTGATCGGCCGGGCTGGCACGCCGCACGATCAGGCGGAAGTCGAGCGCCTGCCGATGGACCCGCTGATGCGCGGCCTGTACGAACTAACGCGCGGACGTCCCGACGCCGTGCTGCGTGAACTGTCGAGCACCCGCCCCTGGGACTTGGCCGAAAAGGCCTACTACCTGTTCGACCCGATGTTCGACCCCGTGCGCGAGGAACCAGCGTTCCGCGGCTGGCTCGCTCGAAATGGGCTCGTCGAGGCGCACGCACGCGCGGCGGCCTGGCGACGTGCGAATCCGTCACCGAGCTAATCTAAGCTAAGGCGAATGCAACCCGCCGGCCGGTTTCCAGGCTCCGCGCTGGGTTTCCAATACCGGCAGCGCGATCGCCTCCATGACAAGCAGCTCCGAATACAACGCGGAACTTGGCGCCCGAAAGCGGCCTGTGTTCTTCGCGCGGCACGGCCTCGTCAAGCGAATCGGGACGCCGCAGGCCGTCGCAAGGTGAGCACCCGAAGAATTCGTACCGATAATTGCCATGCGCCTAGTCAGATCCCCTCAGATCACATTGCGCACTGGATTGCGCAGATCACTCTTAGGGGTAGTCCTCAAAACGACCTTGCGTGGTCGTCCTAACGGTGCGATCTTCCGTCTCGCTTCCGGAAATTACCATTGTTGCGGCACCTGTGAGGGGTACGGCAACCGCATCCAGCACCAGCCAAGGAGAGACCGATGAAAGCAGCGATTCGTTTTACTCGCGTACCCCCAATGTGCCTGGCGCTTCTATGCAGTGTGATCGCGCCTACTTCGGCGGCGACACCGCCAGCCCAAGGCGAGCCAGAGGCTGCATCCAGCAACGCGCTCTGCCCCCCACAGCTTCACCGTCGTTCAACCGCACAAGTCCTTGAAGCCCATTTGGCCGCAGTTCGCAGCGGCAACTCAGTATTGGTTGCATGCGATTACGCGCGGAAAGCAGTTCTAATCCTACCGGGAGCTACAGTAATCGGACGAGATCAAATCGAAGCTACGTTTGCTGGCTTGCTGGCCTCAGCCGGACCCCTCTACAGCCTGAATGTTTCGTCCAATACGACATATGAGCAGGTGGTCTTACTGACGTATCGGCTGGAAACCCAAAACTTCTTTGTACCCGGCGGCGTAGACACTTTCGTCATCGAAAACGGTCGAATTCAATTACAGACCGTGTTCCTCGGGGGCTTTACACAACGATAGTAAACATGTGCATCCAGCAGCGCTGGTCAGCGCTACTCGATCTGGGGGGAAGTTCATCGCCGCAGACCGGCCGTAGAAAAGGGGGAAGCTCTGAAGCAGCCCTTCGTGACCGGGTGCACTCGACCCGAAGCAGACGGCAAAGTGACCAAGAAGCTGTCGTTCACAATCTGACGCGATCTTGACTGTCGCTGCGATTGGTGCGCCTGCGCATGGGGCGTGCATTGCGGCTCAGCCCCCGCCGACTCCGCCGGCAAGGCAGGCATGGCCAATGCGTGTGCCATGGACAATCGCGCCTGTTGCCGACAGGCGCTGCCAACACGCATCATGCTGGACACTCGATTCGTCAGAGAACTGGCTATTGACGACGCCGCAGGTAGCGCGGGGCGGGCTCACCTGAGCGCAGCCAGCGGTCTCGTGAAGCTGGGCAACCGTTTGTTCGTGGTGGCCGACGACGAAAACCACCTGGCGATGTTTGACCTGTCCGACCGCGAACCGGGTCGACTGGTGCCGATCTTTGATGGAGAGCTGCCTCTGCGCCACAAGGCGCGCAAGGCGGCCAAGCCGGACTGCGAGGCATTGCTCGTGCTGCCCGCATTCGCCGGCTACCCGCACGGGGCCTTGATGGCCATGGGATCGGGGTCACGGCCTTCCCGGCAGCGTGCTGCCTTGTTGGCACTCAACGCTGCTGCCGAGACCCAGGGATCTGCACGCGCCGTTGACCTTGCGCCACTGCTGGCCCCGCTGTACGAACTCATTCCTGATCTCAACATCGAGGGTGCGTTTGTCCAAGGCGACGCGTTCGCTCTGCTCCAGCGCGGCAACACTGGCGCGGCCATCAACGCACGCATCGACTTGAGCTGGCGCGGTCTGCAACGTTGGCTCGCCGAGGCTGGCCCGGCGCCGAAACCTGCTGCGATCACACGCTTCGCGCTCGGAGCCATCGACGGGGTGGCCTTGTCGTTCACCGATTGCGCGCCGCTACCGAGTGGCGACTGGATATTCAGCGCCGCCGCCGAGGACACCTCGGACACCTACAACGACGGACGCTGCGTCGGATCGGCAATCGGACTCATCGACGCGGGCGGCACGATCCGATTGCTGGAGCGCCTTTCACTGGCCTGCAAGGTAGAAGGCATCACCGCATCGGCCACAGGCGAAACGATCGACCTGTTGCTGGTGACCGATGCCGACGACAGGCGTCAGCCTGCGCAGTTGCTTTCTGCTCAGTTGCACCGTTGAGTGTCGTCCCCCCAGGATCAGGTGCCGGTCCGGCCCTTGCTCGTTCTTTCCACGGGACGTTTTGATTGACGCGGCGCATGCACAGGCACGCTCTCGCGGACTTTGTCTCGCCCCGCCGTCGCATCGGTTTGCGCCTGTAGCGGGAACTGCTGCGCATTCGTCGGCTTCGTGGAGCTTTTGGACTGTTTCATGATGATCACAAATAGAGCGCGAGAAGTCTGAGGACGTCAAGAGTCTCGCCGGCGCTTGAGCGGCCAGACTAGACAACGGCTTCTCGGCGACGATCTGCATCGTGGCCGTGTGATGAAGAGCCTCACTCCGGCAGCGTGCTGTGTCTGTGCGCCAGCGCCCCCTCCATCGATGGGTGCCGTTGCCCGGACGATCGCGTCGAATGTCCGGTTGTAGGCGCGGGTGAGAGCGTCACTTCATGGCCGGAGCCATCCAAGCGCCACGTCCAAGGCTCAACGAGCAGGGCCGGTGATTTCGGGCCCTGCCGTTACGCCGCCGTCCGCCGCCCATGCGGCTGGAGCTGAGGTCAGTCCGCCTGTTTCCTCAGGAACGCCGGAATCTCGATTTCGTCCATGCCGTTACTCGCCAGCGCATCGACCTTGGCCGCGGCCTGGCTGCGCGCGCTGCGCCATACGCTCGGCGTATTCAGCCCTTCGTAGCTGTGCTGCGGCGGCAGGCCGGCATGGGCCTGCGGCTGCGTGGCCTGGTTGAGGATCGGCAGGTTGTCGGTGCCGGTGCGCAGCGCCTGGGCCTGCGGAGCCTGCTGGACGACGCTCAGCGGCGAGGCGGTGCGTTGGTGGTCCCGTCCGTTGTCGCGGCTTTCCGACCTCCGTGCGGCTGAGCTCAAGCCGGTGGCGATGACCGTCACGCGCAGCTGGTCGCCCAGCGCCTCGTCGTAGGCCGTGCCGTAGATGACATGCGCGTCGTCGGCGGCGTAACGGCGGATGGTGTTCATCGCGTTGCGGCTCTCGGCCAGCTTGAAGGTCTGCTTGCTGGCGGCGATCAGCACCAGCACGCCGCGCGCGCCGCTCAGGTCGATGCCTTCCAGCAGCGGGCAGGCCACGGCCATGTCGGCGGCCTTGGTCGCACGGTCCGGGCCACCGGCCACCGCCGTGCCCATCATCGCCTTGCCGGGCTCGCTCATCACGGTCTTCACGTCTTCGAAGTCGACGTTGACGAGACCCGGGATGTGGATGATGTCGCTGATCCCGCCGACGGCGTTCTTCAGCACGTCGTTGGCGTGCGCGAAGGCCTGCTCCTGCGTCACGTCGTCGCCCATCACCTCGAGCAGCTTCTGGTTGAGGACGACGATCAGGCTGTCGACGTTGGCTTCGAGTTCGGCCACGCCGTCCTCGGCCTGCTTGCCGCGCTTGCGGCCTTCGAATTCGAACGGCTTGGTGACCACGCCGACCGTCAGGATGCCCATTTCCTTGGCCGCGCGGGCGATCACCGGCGCGGCGCCGGTACCCGTGCCGCCGCCCATGCCGGCGGTGATGAACAGCATGTGCGCGCCGGCGATGGCGCCCTTGATGCTGTCGATGGCCTCTTCGGCCGCGGCCCGGCCGACGTCGGGCTTGCTGCCCGCGCCCAGGCCGGAACTGCCGAGTTGCACCAGCGCAGCGGCGCCGCTGCGGTTGAG
This sequence comes from Burkholderiales bacterium, assembly GCA_031359905.1. Lineage (GTDB taxonomy): Bacteria > Pseudomonadota > Gammaproteobacteria > Burkholderiales > Burkholderiaceae_C > Rubrivivax. The sequence goes on from JANMAP010000465.1 coordinate 8,560, forward strand.
CGCCTGCGCGTCGGTGTTGGCGCAGATGAACTCCACCCCCTGCACGCCTTCGCCGATCATGTGCTCGACGGCGTTGCCGCCGCCGCCGCCGACGCCGATCACCTTGATCTGCGTGCCTTGGTCAAATTCTTCGATCATTTCGATGGGCATGTGAGCCTCCTGGACAGGTGAGTTGCAGTTGCCGAAATGGAGCCCCAAGGTCGCCGCAAAGCGGCGCCCGCCCCCCGAGGGGAGCAAAAGGCGCTCGGGAAACCCTCGCTGCCTTTTGGGATGGTTGAAACGAGCTTCTTCATCTTTCGAGCCCTTCTAAAAATTGCCGAGAAACCAGTCCTTCGCCTTGCCGACGAAGGTCTTGACAGAACCGGCCTGTGCGGCCGCCTTGTGGCCGCGGGCGCGGGCCATGCGCGCTTCGTCGAGCAGGCCCCTCACCGTCGCGCTGCGCGGGTTGGCGCCCATGTCGAACAGCGCCCCGTGGTACAGCGGCAGGCCCTTGCGGACCGGCTTCAGGAAGATGTCTTCGCCGAGCTCGACCATCCCCGGCATCACCGCGCTGCCGCCGGTGATGACGATGCCGCTGGACAGCAGTTCCTCGAAGCCGCTTTCGCGGATGACCTGGTGGACCAGCGAGAAGATTTCCTCGACCCGCGGCTCGATCACCCCGGCCAGTGCCTGGCGCGACAGCAGGCGCGGCGCGCGGTCGCCGAGCCCCGGCACCTCGACCTGTTCCGACGGGTCGGCCAGCAGTTGCTTGGCCACGCCGTACTCGACCTTGATCTCCTCGGCGTCCTTGGTCGGCGTGCGCAGGGCCATCGCGATGTCGCTGGTGATCAGGTCGCCGGCGATCGGGATCACCGCGGTGTGGCGGACCGAGCCGTCGGTGTAGATCTGCACGTCGGTGGTGCCGGCGCCGATGTCGACCAGCGCCACGCCCAGGCTCTTCTCGTCGTCGGTCAGCACGGCCGCGGCGCTGGCGCTGGGGTTGAGCACCAGTCGCTCGACCTCCAGCCCGCAGCGGCGCACGCACTTGAGGATGTTCTCGGCGGCGCTCTGCGCGCCGGTCACGATGTGGACCTTCACCTCGAGCCGGCTGCCGCTCATGCCGATCGGCTCTTTGACCTCGTGGCCGTCGATGACGAATTCCTGCGGCTCGACGAGCAGCAGGCGCTGGTCGTTGGGGATGTTGATGGCCTTGGCGGTCTCGACGACGCGGCCGACATCGACCGGCGTGACCTCGCGGTTGTCGCGCACGATGACCATGCCGGTGCTGTTCTGGCCGCGGATGTGGCTGCCGGTGATGCCGGTGTAGACGCGTTCGATCTTGCAGGCGGCCATCATCTCGGCCTCTTTCAGCGCCTGCTGGATGCTCTGCACGGTGGCGTCGATGTTGACGACCACGCCGCGCTTCAGGCCGTGGGTCGGCGCCACGCCCAGGCCGGCGACGCGCAGCTCGCCGTTGTCCATCACCTCGGCCGCCACCACCATCACCTTGGCGGTGCCGATGTCCAGCCCGAACACCATGTCCTTGTAATCCTTGGCCATCGTGTGTTCCCTCGTGCTCAGTTCATCTTCGCCGCGCCGGCCGGCGGGGCTGGGGGGGGCGTGCCGACACCGCGCAGGCGCAGCGCATAGCCGTCGGCATGCCGCAGGTCGGCGTATTCCAGCGGCTGCTTCCAGCGCGCGGTGATCTGGCCCAGCGTGCGGGTGAAGCGTTCGCCGCGGGCCACCACTTCGTCTTCGCTGCCGCGGCCGAGTTCGACGACCGTGCCGCTGTCGAACTCGGCGCGCCATGACCCGCGGCTGGACAGCTGCAGCCGGTCGAGGCCCCAGCCCAGGGTCTCGAAGGCCGGCTGCAGACGGCGGACCATCGCCAGCATCGGCGCCGCGCTGCCCTCGGGGCCGGCCAGCGTGGGCAGGCTGTCGTCCTCGACATCGCCGACGTTGGCTTCGAAGACCTCGCCCTGCAGGTTGACCAGACGGTCGCTGCCCTGTTCGCTGGCACTGCCTTCCCACAGCGCGGCCGCGTGGTGTTCTTCCAGACGCACCGCCAGGCGGTCGGGCCAGACGCGGCGGACCACCGCGCGGCGCACCCAGGGCACGGATTCGAAGGCGCGGCGGCCTTGCTGCAGGTCGACGCTGAAAAAGTTGCCGGCCAGCTGCGGCGCGGCGTTGGCACGGATCGTCGGCACGCTGTTGCGCGCCAGCTCGCCGTCGAGCTGGATGCTGCGGATCGGGAACAGCGGGCTGCGCATCAGCCACAGCACACTGGCAGCGACAGCACCGGCGCCGGCCAGCACGAACACCGTGCCGGCCACCACGTTCATCAGCCGCACGTCGGTCGGCAGCGCCGCGGCCGGCGTGGCCAGCGGTGGCCGGCGCGTGGCGCGGCCACCGGCGGGGCGGGTCAACGTCGCCATCAGGGCGGCCCCCCAACGGGGCTGGCGCGGCTGTCCAGGCTGGCGTGCTGCAGCAGCTGCAGGCACAGCTGTTCGTAGCTCAGGCCGGCGGCGCGCGCCGACATCGGCACCAGCGAATGGCCGGTCATGCCCGGGCTGGTGTTCATCTCCAGCAGGAAGATCTTCCGGTCGTTGCGGTTCGGGTCGGTGCGCAGCATCAGGTCGGCGCGGCCCCAGCCGCGGCAGCCCAGGCTGCGGTAAGCGGCCAGCGTCAGCCGCTGCACCTCGGCTTCCTCGGCTGCCGCCAGGCCGCTCGGGCAGCGGTAGCCGGTGTCGTCGCTGTAGTACTTGTGCTCGAAGTCGTAGTTGCCGCCGGGCGCGTCGATGCGGATCACCGGCAGCGCGCGCGCGCCAGCGCCTGTGCCCAGCACCGGGCAGGTGAGTTCGATGCCGGCGATGAATTCCTCGCACAGCACCTCGTCGTCGTACTGCGCGGCCAGGGCCACGGCGGCCTGCATCTGCGAATAGCCTTCGACCTTGGTGATGCCGATCGACGAGCCTTCGTGCGGCGGCTTGACGATCAGCGGCAGGCCGATGGCGTCGGGCACCGCCACCAGGTCTTCGCGGCTGCGCTGCGACGCGTCCAGCCGCAGCCAGTGCGGCGTGGGCAGGCCTTCGGCCGACCACAGGCGTTTGGTCAGCACCTTGTCCATCGCCATCGCGCTGGCCATCACGCCCGATCCGGTGTACGGGATGCCCAGCAGTTCGAGTGCGCCTTGCACCGTGCCGTCTTCGCCGTGGCGGCCGTGCAGTGCGATGAAGACGCGGGCCACGCCGTCGCTCTTCAGCTCGTGCAGGCCGCGTTCGGCGGGGTCGAAAGCGAAGGCGTCGACACCGACCGAGCGCAACGCGGCCAGCACGCCGGTGCCGGACATCAGCGACACCGCGCGCTCGGCACTGCTGCCGCCCATCAGCACCGCGACCTTGCCCAGCAACCGCGGATCGGCATTCATGACGCCCTCCCCAGCAAGCCCTGCAGTTGCGCCGGCAGGCTGGCGATCGAACCTGCGCCCATGCTCAGCACGACATCGCCACCGCGCGCCGCCGCGGCGATGGCGGCCGGCAGGTCGGCCAGGCGGGCGACGAACGCGGCGTCGCTGCGCCCGGCGGCGCGCACCGCCTCGGCCAGTGCCGCGC
>JANMAP010000498.1:0-4739 GCA_031359905.1 Burkholderiales bacterium
CGCAACTGTTCGATCTGCTTGCGGGTCGGCGGGTCGGGCTGCTCGGCCATCTGCGCCTGCAGATCGACGATCGAGGCATTCATCGTCAACGCCACCAGCACCGCCAGACGGGCCCGCGCCTCGGGCCAGCCGAGGTTTCGCGCCGCCAGCAACGCCAGCGTGGCGGCGTGCAGGCCATGGTGCAGCGCGTACAGGGCAAAGCGCCGATCGTCCTGGCGGATGCACTGGAACAAGGCCGCGTCGGCATGGCTGTCGACCAGCGCGATCAGCGCATCGGCGCAGGCCTCGATCAGCCGGGCCTGGTCAGCGTCGCGGCCGAACACCCGGAGCAGCGCCTCCAGCGCCCGCGTCTGCTGTTCCCAGCGGTCGAACCAGGTCTGCGGGCGCTGCCCGGGCAGCAGCCCGTTGCCGGCGGCGGCCTGGCGCGCTTCGCGGACGGCCCGCACGTCGGCGTATTCGACGCAGGCGCCGCGTTCGAGCAGGGCGGCCAGCTGCTTGCCGTCCATCACCGACTGGCCGGCCGCCAGCAGCAGGCGGCCGGCAGAATCCAGCACCTTGAAGGGCAGCGGCTGGCCCGGCGCGATCAGGTCGCTGACCTCGGGCAGCGGCACGCGCTGGCTGTTCACGGCGGCCAGCCCCGGAGCGCCGCGGCCACCAGCGGCACGATGGACACCGCGTTGCTGGGATGGGCCACCGCATCGCTGCTCCACAGATGCCGCAACCCGGCGTCGTGCAACTGCTGCAGCCCATCGCCGATGAACAAGGCATGGGTCACGGCGGCGTCGACGCTGACCGCCCCGCGGGCCCGTGCGCCACGCGCGGCGGCGGCCAGGGTGCGCCCGGTGCTGGCGACGTCGTCGAGCAGCACCACGGCGCGGCCATCGACCGACGCATCGGGCAGGGCGACCTCGACATCGCGGTCGCCATGCCGCTGCTTGCGACAGATGGCGAAGTCCAGCCCGTGGACCGCCGCGGCTGCCCGCACCCACTGGCCGGCTTCCTCGTCCGGCGCCAGCAGCATGGCGCCCGGCACGCGCGCAGCGACCAGGGCGCCGAACAGCGGGGCCGCGCTCACGGCCAGCGCCTGGCGACCTGGCACCACCTGAGCCAGCGTGGCCACGCGGTGCAGATGCGGGTCGACCGTGATCACGGCATCGAACCAGGCCGCCAGCGTGCGCCCGAGGTGCCGCTGGGCGACGACTTCGCCGGGACTGAAGGCGATGTCCTGGCGCATGTACGCCAGGTACGGGCTGACGAGCGTCAGGTGTTGCGCGCCGAGTTCGCGTGCGCCGGCCGCGGCGAGCATCAGTTCGGTGAACTTGGCGTTCGGTCGCTGCAGGCCGCGCAACACGACCACCCGCTCGGGCAGCGTCGGCGGCAGGCGCAGCCGGGTTTCGCCGTCCGGAAAGACATGCCGATCGATGATCGCCAGCGGCGCGCCAAGCGCGCTGGCCAGCCTGTCGCCCAGCGCGGCTTCGTCATCGAAGGCCAGCACCAAGCTCATCGGAGGCAGCGGCTTCAGGCGACCAGCCCAACGGGCCAGCCGCCAAGGCGGCGCGGCGGCGGGGCGAAGGCAAAGGCTTGCATCAGCCTGACTCTACCGCGGGCCGGCCAGGCGGTGGGCGATCTGTTCGCGCAGTTGGGCCGCCAGGGCGCGTCGGTCAGCATGCCGACTGCCTTGCGGCGGCAGCAACTCGATGCTGACCTGCAGCCCGCGCGCCCGCGCCACCCGCCACAGGCTTTGCAGCAGCGTGGTCGCGCCGAGAAATTCGACCGCCGGGCTGAAGCGCTGCTGAGCGTCGGCAAAGCGCAGCACCGCCACCTGCACCGGCGTGCCGGTGGCGATGGCCGCCTGCAGCAGGTTGGCGTGAAAGGGCAGCGGCTCGGGCCCGGCGCCGGTGGTGCCTTCGGGAAACACCGCCACCGTGTCGCCGGCCCGCAGCGCCTCGGCCATGGCGTGGACCACGCGCACCGCGTCGCGCTTGCGCTCGCGTTCGATGAACAGCGTGCCGGCGCCGCGGATCAGCCAGCCAAGCAGCGGCCACTGCAGCACATCGGCCTTGGACACGAAACGGGCGTGCGGCACCGCCGCGTGCAGCGCGGCGATGTCCAGCCACGAGATGTGGTTGGCGACCAGCAGCGTCGCCCCGGGCCGCGCTGCCACGCCGCTGACCTGCAGCGCCAGGCCCATGTGGCGCAGCACGCCGGCCGACCACCAACGGATGCGTTCGTGGCGGCTGGAAGCGTCCAGCGCGCCGAAGCCGCTCATCACCAGCATGCCATGCAGCACATGCAACGCCGATCGCGCGACACGCCAGACAGCCCGCAGCACGCCGACGCGCGCCGGCGGATGGCCCGAGCCGGTCAAGAGCGCCCGGCTTCGAACGCCAGCGTGCCGGCCACCAGCGTGGCGCGCACGCGGCCCGGCAAGGCCATGCCGGTGGAGGCGAACGCGAATGGCGTGTGCTTGCCCTGGCTGGCCAACGCCGCCGGCGCAACGGCCCATTCGGCCGCCGGGTCGAACAGGCAGATATCGGCCACGCCGCCTTCGACCAGCCGCCCGGCGCTCGACGCCAGAGAACCGAGGGCGTCGCCGAGCACCCGCACCGGATCGCTGGTCACCCGCGCCAGCGCCTGGGCCAGCGGCAGGCCGCTGTCCGCGCCCCAGCGCAAGGCCAGGCTGAGCAGCAGTTCGATGCCGGTGGCGCCGGGCTCGGCCTCGCCGAAGGGCAGGTTCTTCATGTCGTCGGCCACCGGGTTGTGGTCGGAGACCAGCGCGTCCAGCGTGCCGTCGGCCAGTCCGGCGCGCAGCGCGTCGCGGTCGGCGCCCTGGCGCAGTGGCGGCACCAGGCGCATGTCGGGGTTGAAGTAGCCGATATCGACATCGGTCAGGTGCAGCGAGTTGATGCTCACGTCGGCGCTGACCGGCAGGCCTTCGGCCTTGGCCGCGCGCACCAGAGCCACGCCGGCGGCGCTCGACAGCCGGCACAGGTGAACCCGGGCCCCGGTGGCCCGCACCAGCTCGACGATGCTGTGCAAGGCCACGGTTTCGGCCTGCACCGGCACCCCCGACAAGCCCAGCCGGGTGGCCATCGCACCGCTGGCGGCCACCCCGCCGCCGAGCCAGGCGTCGAGCGGCCGCAGCCAGACGGTGTAGCCATGCGTGGCGGCGTACTGCAGCGCACGCAACAGCACCAGGGTGTCGCGCACCGGCATGTCGACCTGCGAAAAGCCGACGCAGCCGGCCTCGGTCAGCTCGACCATCTCGGTCAGCACCGCGCCTTCGAGCCGGCGCGTCAGCGCGCCGAGGGGGAAGACACGGCAGCGTGAGAGCTTGCGCGCGCGGAACTTGAGCATTTCCACCAGACCGGGCTCGTCGAGCACCGGGTCGGTGTCGGGCAGGCAGACCAGGCTGGTGACCCCGCCGGCCGCCGCCGCGGCGAGCTCGCTTTCCAGCATGCCTTCGTGTTCCTGGCCCGGTTCGCGCAGCCGCGCCGCCAGGTCGACCAGCCCCGGGGCGACGATCAGCCCGCGGGCATCGATCTCGCGCTCGGCGCCGAAGTCGCGCACGCCCCCGATGGCGACGACACGGCCCGAAGCGATGGCCACATCGGCCATCTCGTCGCGGCCCGACGCTGGATCAATCACACGCCCGCCGCGGAGGACGATCTTCATGCGTTGCCCCCGCCCCCGCGACCGAGCAGACGCCGTGGATCCGGCTCCGCCGGTCCGCTGGCGTCGCCGGCGGCAAGGACGCCGTCGGCGCTCGTCGGCGAGGAACCGTCCGCAGGGACGCTTCCTCGTCCGACTTGCCCCCCTTGAGGGGCCGAGCGGGACAGGAACAGTCCGGGGGACTGTTCCTCGCCAGCGAGGGCGAAGCCGCTTCGGGGGTGGGCCATGTTCCCGGCGATCGTGCTCATGACGGCCATGCGCACGGCGATGCCGAAGGTGACCTGCGGCAGGATCACGCTGTGGCTGCCGTCGGCCACCGCCGAGTCGATTTCCACGCCGCGGTTGATCGGCCCGGGGTGCATCACGATGCAATCGGGCTTGGCCAGCGCCAGCTTCTCGGCGCTCAGGCCATACGTCTTGAAAAACTCGCCGGCGCTGGGCAGCATCGCGCCGCTCATGCGTTCGTTCTGCAGGCGCAGCATGATGATCACGTCGGCATCGCGGATGCCGTCTTCCATGCGGTGGCAGACGCGCACGCCCATGCCGGCCAGGTCGCCGGGCACCAGGGTCTTGGGGCCGACGGCGCGGATCTCCGGCACGCCCAGCGTCGTCAGCGCGTGGATGTCGCTGCGCGCGACACGCGAATGCACGATGTCGCCGACGATGGCCACCGTCAGCTGCGAGAAGTCGCGCTTGTAGTGGCGGATGGTGTACATGTCCAGCAGCCCCTGCGTCGGGTGGGCGTGGCGGCCGTCGCCGGCGTTGACCACATGCACATGCGGCGCGACATGCTGCGCGATCAGGTACGGCGCGCCGCTTTCGGCATGGCGGACGATGAACATGTCGGCGTGCATCGCCGACAGGTTGGCGATGGTGTCGAGCAGGCTCTCGCCCTTGGCCGTCGAACTGCGCGCGATATCGAGGTTGATGACGTCGGCACTCAGCCGCTTGGCGGCGATCTCGAAGGTCGTGCGGGTGCGCGTGCTGTTCTCGAAAAACAGGTTGAAGACGCTTTTGCCGCGCAGCAGAGGGACCTTCTTGACCTCGCGATCGTTGACGCTCAGGAA
>JANMAP010000507.1:0-12416 GCA_031359905.1 Burkholderiales bacterium
ATCTGCCGCTGCAGTTCGGCGCAGCGCCTCGGCCGCCGGGTTGAGCGGCGGGGCCCCGCGATATCGAATTCCCGACCGGGCTGCGTCGACCCGGCGTCCGATGGTCCGGCGTGCGGCGTTGCCGGCGGGCGTTGAACTAGAGTGGACGGTTCCTGCTCCCCGCGCCCTCCCGCACCGACCATGCTGCCGACCATCGCCGCCCTGCGCCGCTCGCTGACCACCGCCGGCAGCCACACGGCCCTCATCGAACAGGTCCTCGCGCAAGCGGCCACGCCAGCCGCCGCGGCGGTCTTCACGGCGCTGTTCGCCGAACAGTCGCGGGCCGCGGCGCGGCAGGCCGACGCCGCACTGGCCAGCGGCCGGCCGCTGCCGCCGCTGGCCGGGCTGCCGGTGTCGATCAAGGGCCTGTTCGACGTCGCCGGTGCGCTCACGCTGGCCGGTTCCAGCCTGCGCCGCGACCAACCCCCGGCGGCGCACGACGCCGCCGTGGTGGCGCGCCTGCGCGACGCCGGCGCGGCCTTCGTCGGCCACACCAACCTCAGCGAATTCGCCTTCTCGGGCGTCGGGCACAACCCGCACCACGGCACGCCGGTCAACCCCTGCGATGCAGCGGTGGCGCGGATTCCCGGCGGCTCGTCGTCGGGCGCCGCGGTGTCGGTGGCGCTCGGCCTGGCGGTGGCCGGGCTGGGCTCGGACACCGGCGGCAGCATCCGCATCCCGGCTGCGCTGTGCGGCTTGGTCGGCTTCAAGAACACCCAGTCGCGCACGCCGCTGGCCGGGGCATTTCCGCTGTCCTTCACGCTGGACACCGCCTGCGCGATGGCCCGCACGGTCGAGGACTGCCTGGCCGTCGACGGCGTGCTCGCCGGCGCGCCGCTGGCCGTGCGCCCGCGCGGGCTGGCCGGGCTGCGCCTGGCCCTGCCGCAGACCCTGCTGCTCGACGACCTCGAAGCGCCGGTGGCCGCGGCCTTCGAGCGCGCGCTGGCCCGGCTGTCGGCCGGCGGCGCCACCATCGTGCCGCTGCCGCTGGCCGAGCTGGCCGAGATCGCGCAGATCAACCGCCCCGGCGGCTTCTCGGCCGTCGAGGCCTGGGCCGTGCACCGCGAGACGCTGCGCACGCGACGCGCCGAATTCGACCCCCGCGTGGCGCTGCGCATCAGCGGCGGCGACGGGGTCAGCGCGGCCGACTACATCGACATGCAGCAACGGCGCCGCGACTGGATCGCGCGCGTCGGCCAGCGCCTGGCCGGGTTCGACGCCATCGTCTGCCCGACCGTGCCGCTGTGCGCGCCGCCACTGGCCGAGGTCATCGCCAGCGACGACGCCTTCTTCAAGACCAACGGCCGGTTGCTGCGCAACACCTTCCCGATCAACTTCCTCGATGGCTGCGCCTTCAGTGTGCCGTGCCAGGCGCCGGGCGACCTGCCGGTGGGCCTGATGCTGGCCGCGCCCGGCGGCCACGACGCGGCGCTGGCCGGCGTGGCGCTGGCCGTGCAGGCCGCGCTGGCCTGAAACATCGTCCTGAAGCACCGTCCTGAAGCACCGTCCTGAAACATCGGCCTGAAGCTGGCCTGACACCCTCAACGCATGCGCTTCTTCGTGCCCGGCCCGTTGGCCGCCGTGGGCGCCGGCGGCGAATTGCAACTGTCGCCGGGCGCCACCCGGCACGCCCAGGTGCGCCGCGTGCAGCCCGGCGACTTGGTGCTGCTGTTCGACGGCCAGGGCATCGACTGGCCGGCGCAGGTGCTGCGCGTCGGCCGCAGCGCGGTCGTCGTGCGCCTGGTGGCCGGCGTCGCGGTCGACAACGAACTGCCCTGGCGCGTGACCCTGGCGCTGGGCATGCCGGCCAACGAACGCATGGACATGGTCGTCGAGAAGGCCACCGAGCTCGGCGCCGCGGCGTTGCAGCCGCTGGTCTGCGAACGCTCGGTGCTGCGCCTGGCCGGCGAGCGCGCCGAACGCAAGCGCGCGCATTGGCAGGCAGTCGCCGAAGCCGCCTGCGAACAGTGCGGCCGGGCCCGCGTGCCGGTGGTCGCCGCGGTGCAGACCGTGGCCGATTGGCTGGCGACGCTGCCCGCGCACGGCGTCGCTGCGCCATTGCCGGCGCGCCTGCTGCTCAGCCTGCAGGCCGACGCGCGGCCGCTGGCCGGCATTGCACCGCCGATCGCTGAACAGCGCGGCGCACTCATCGCCCTCAGCGGCCCGGAAGGCGGCCTCACGCCGGCTGAGGAAGCCGCCGCGCGCGCCGCCGGCTTCGCCCCGGTGGCCCTGGGGCCGCGCGTGCTGCGCGCCGACACGGCGCCGCTGGCCCTGCTGGCCTGGCTGGCTGTGCGCGCCGCGGGTTGAGGCCGGCTGCGGCACACTGCACCACGGCGCGAACGCAGGGTTCGTCCGAGTCGAACATTGAAAGGAGTGCGCTCATGGGCTTGCTGGATTCGGTCATTGGGGCCTTGGGTCGACCCGGCGGCCAGGCCGGCGGCGGCAACGCCGACCTGCTCGGCGCGGTCATCGGCATGCTGGGGCAGGGCATGGGCAATGCGGGCGGGCGGCCGGGCGGCCTGGCCGGTGGGCTGGCCGGCCTGGTCGAGCAGTTCACGCGCGGCGGGCTGGGCAACGTGGTGCAGTCGTGGATCGGCACGGGGCACAACCTGCCGGTCAGCGCCGACCAGCTCAGCCAGGTGCTGGGTAGCGACACGCTGGGGCAGATCGCCCGCCAGCTCGGCCTGAGCCACGACGAAGCCGCGACACAGGTCTCGCAGCTGCTGCCGCAGGTCGTCGATCAGCTGACGCCGGACGGGCAGCTGCCCGCGCCGGGCAGCGATCTCGGCTCGCTGGCCGACATCGGCGGCGCGCTCGACCAGCTGCAGCGGCGCTGAGGGGCAGCGATGGACCTGTCACGCTTCCCGCGCCGCCGCTACACCGCCTTCGCCACGCCGCTCGAGCCGCTGCCGCGCTTTTCGGCGCAACTCGCCGCCAGCTGCCCGGGCGGCCGCGGGCCCGAGGTGTGGGTCAAGCGCGACGACATGCTCGGCCTGTTCCCCGGCGGCAACAAGACGCGCAAGCTGGAATACCTGGTCGCCGATGCGCTGGCCCAGGGCGCCGACACGCTGATCACCTGCGGCGCACCGCAGAGCAACCACTGCCGCATCACGCTGTCTGCGGCGGCCAAGGAAGGCCTGCAGTGCCGCTTCGTGATCGAAGAGCGCGTGCCCGGCAGCTTCAGCCCGCAGGCCAGCGGCAACCACTTCATGTTCCGCCTGATGGGCGTCGAGGACTACAGCGTGGTGCCGGCCGGCACGCCGATGGCCCCGGCCATGCAGGCGGTGGCCGACGCGCTGCAACGCGCCGGCCGGCGCGGCTACATCATCCCCGGCGGCGGCTCGAACGCGCTCGGCGGGCTGGGCTACGTGGCCTGCGCGCAGGAACTGCAGCAGCAGGTCTTCGAGCAGGGTTTGGCGTTCGACCGCGTGGTCGTCGGCTCGGGCAGCTCGGGCACCCACGGCGGGCTGCTGGCGGGCTTCCTCGGCAACCGCATCCGCATCCCGATCGTCGGCATCGGCGTCAGCCGCGACCCGGCCGACCAGGAGCCGCTGGTCTGGAAGGAAGCCCAGGCGGTGTGCGACCTGCTCGGGCTGGATCTGCAGGTGCCGCGCGACAGCGTGCTCAGCATCGGCGGCTACTGGCAGCCGAAGTATTCGGTGCCCAACGCGCGGATGGTCGAAGCCGTGCAGTGGCTGGCGCGCAGCGAAGGCCTGCTGCTCGACCCGGTCTACACCGGCAAGATCATGGCCGGGCTGATCGGCCTGGCGCGGCAGGGCTTCTTCGCGCCCGGCGAGCGGGTGCTGTTCCTGCACACCGGGGGCCTGCCGTCGCTGCACGCCTTCGAGCCGGCGGTGCTCGGGGAAACCGGTGTGGCGCCGTGAGGTGCGGCGCCTGAAGCGACGGTCTCAGTCCGCTTCGGCCAGTGCGTGGCGCGCCGCCCAGCGCGCGGCGAAACCCGGCAGGTCGGCGGCCGGCAGCGGCCGGCTCATGAAGTAGCCCTGGGCTTCGTCGCAGTCCAGGTCGCGCAGCTGGTCCATGATGTTGGCGGTCTCGACGCCTTCGGCGACCACGCTGAGGCCAAGGTTGTGCGCCAGGTCGATGGTGCTGCGCACGATCTTGGCGTCCTCGGCGTCGCGCTCCATCGCGATCACGAAACTCTTGTCGATCTTCAGCTCGTCGACCGGCAGCTTCTTCAGGTAGGCCAGGCTCGAATAGCCGGTGCCGAAGTCGTCGATCGACAGCTTGAAGCCGGCCGCGCTGAGCGCCTTGAGCATCGCCTCGGCGCGCTGCGGCACGTCCATGATCGCGCTTTCGGTGATCTCCAGGCAGAAGGCGCGGGCCGGTGCGCCGTGGCGGCGCAGGCGGGTTTCGAGCTTGGCCAGCAGGTCGTTGTCGAGCAGATCGCGCGTCGACAGGTTCACCGACACGCGCTCCAGCCCCAGCGCGCGCAGCACCGGCCACTGGCGCGCGGCTTCCTCGAACATCCACAGCGTCAGCTGGCGCACGTAGCCGGTCTGTTCGGCGAAGGGAATGAACTGCATCGGCGGCACCAGGCCGCGCTGCGGATGCTGCCAGCGCACCAGCGCTTCGGCGCCGAGCAGGCGGTTGGTGGCCAGCTCGATCTTCGGTTGCAGGAACAGGCGCAGCTCGCCGCGTTCGACGGCCTGGCGCAGCTCGCTGAGCAGCGACAGCGTCTGCGCGCTGCCGGCGTCGATGCTCGGGTGGTAGACCATCGCCGACGCGGTCTTGCGTTTGGCGGTGTACATGGCGATCTCGGCACGACTCATCAGCGCATCGGCGTCGGCGGCGTGTTCCGGCCAGCAGGCGACGCCGAAGCCGGCCCCCAGGTCGACGGTGTGGTCGATGCTCTCGTCCTGCAGCGTCAGCGGCTCTTCGAAGGCGACGGCGATCCGTTCGGCCACCGCCAGCGCCTGCGCGGCATTGCTGCCGGGCAGCAGCAGGGCGAATTCGTCGCCCGAAAAGCGCGCCACCAGATCGCCTTCGCGGGCCTGCAGCTTGAGCCGGCCGGCCACCGCTTTCAGCAGGTCGTCGCCGAGCTTGTAGCCGAGCACGTCGTTGACATGCTTGAAGCGGTCGATGTCGAGCATCACCACCGCGATGCAGCCGCGGCCGGCCGCCGCTTGGCCGCGTTCGTCGTCGGGACGCGCGGCGGCCTCACCCGCGGTGCCGGCCTGCACGCGGGCGATCGCCGCGCCGACGGCTTCGCGGAACTGGGCCCGGTTGGGCAGCCTGGTCAGCCGGTCGGTGTAGGCCAGCTGGTGGATCTCGGCCTGGTTGCTGGCCAGGCTCACACGCATGCGGTCGAAGGCCTGGGCCAGGTCGCCGATCTCGTCGCGACGCCGGGTGTCCGGCAGTTCGATGTCGTACTCGCCGCGGCCCAGCCGCGCGCTGGCCCGTGCCAGCTGGCGCAGCGGCGTGGTCACGCGACGCGCCACGATCATGCTGCCCAGCGCGAAGACGACAACGCCGAACAGCGTGATCGCCCCCAGCACCAGGCGCAGCCGCTGGTAGCCCTGCTGGGCTTCGTCGACCGAGCGCAGCAACAGCACGCGCGCCGAGCCGGCGTTGGCCGAGCGCTGCGGACCGACGGCCAGCGCGCCGCCGCCCAGCGGAATGCTGCGCACCAGCCACTCTTCGTCGCCGATCAGCACGCTGGTGCTCTTCAGCGCCAGCAGGCCCGGCGCCGACGCCGCCGGGCTGGCGGCGATCAGGCGTTGCGTTTCCAGCGATTCGCCGCTGACGATGGCCACTTCCAGCCCCGCCAGCACGCGCATGTCGTCGACGATCGATTGGTCGACGGGAAAGCCCATCACCACCCAGCCGAGCAGCGCCGGCGCGCGCACCGGCACGGCGACGAACTGCACCGGCCGGCCGTTGAGCATGGCGACCTGGCGGTCCTGCATGCTGTTGGCCAGCCCGGCGGCGATGGCCCCGAGTTCCTCGGGGCTGCCGAGATCGGCGTCGGGGCTGTGCAGCGCCCGCAGCTGCATCTTCGTGTCGACGAAGGCGCTGACGCCGGCGCCGATGCGGTCGCCGACGTTCTCCAGCGCCGAGCTCAGCGTCTCGACATCGCCGTCAGGGCCGAGCGCGCTGCGAAATCCGTAATCGGCGGCCAGCACCCGCGCGGCCTGCACCAGGGCTTCGGCCTTCTGCTGCAGCAGGCGGCGCCAGATGCGTTCGCCGGTTTCCAGCTCCTGAGCCACCGAGCGCCGGACGTTGCCGTCGATGCTGATCTGGATGGCACTGAAGCCGGCCCCTTGCACGACCAGCAGCAGCAGCAGCGAGATGCCGACGATGCGCGTCGACAGGCGGCGCGGGCTGAACAGCTCCTGCCAACGCATCGCCGTCAGCCGCCCGCCCCGCCCGAGCCGCCGACCACCTGCAGCTTGATGCCGACGCTGGCCCCGCTGGCCGGCACCTCGAGCGCCTGTTCCAGCGCCGGGCTGCCCGGCGGCAGGTCCGGGTGCCAGCTGCGCAGCGTGTAGCTGCCGGCGGGCACGTTGTCGAGCTGGATCTTGCCGTCGGCGCCGCTGCTGCCGTGGTACGGGGTCTCGACGACCACCACCCAGGCCACCATGTTGTCGTGGATGTTGCAGCCGAGCACGGCCACGCCGGGGCGGTCGAAGACCACCGGGTTGGCCGGCACGCCGGCGTACAGCTTGAGCTCGAACGGCTTGGTCGGCGACAGCGAATAGACGTGATGGCGGACCTTGTCGCGGTTGGGAAACTGCACCGCGCTGCCCAGCGCGACGACCAGCACTCGCTGGGCGAAACGCTTGTTGATCTGTTCGAGCTCGATGCCCTTGTTCGGCCGGACGGCCGCGCGGGCATCGCGCGATTCGAGGTAGACGACGGCGTCGGCCAGCGGGCGGCCATCGCGGCCGGCCAGACGGGCTTCGACGCTGGCGGCGATCGCCGCTGACGGGAGCAGGGCGGCCGCCAGCAGCGCCGCGGCCCACAGGGGCTGCCGGCGCATCGGTGCGCACAAGGGATGGGTCGTCGGGGTCATGGGCTCGGCTGGAGAGGCGCTGTCGGTCGCCAGCACCCCCGTGTTGTCGGCCACCCGGCCCGAAAGTTGAGTCCGCTGTGCCTCAGTCAGCCAAGGGCGTAGAGCAGGTCCGGGCAGCGTTCCTCGTTGTCGCTGCCGTCGCCGCGCGCAATGATGCGAAAGCCATGCCGTTCGTAGAACGCGCGCGCCGCGTGGTTGGCCTCGAACGTGAAGAGGTGCACGGGCCGCGGCAGCCGGGCCAGGGCCTGGCGCAGCAAGGCGCTGCCCAGCCCGGCGCCGGCATGCGGCGGGGCGATGGACAGCTGCTCGATCCAGGCCACGCCGGCGGCGTCGCGCCCGGCCACCGCGATCAGCCCGGCCACCCGATCGTCGATGCAGGCCACCGTGACCCCGCCGCGGGGCAGCAGGTCCTGCGCCACCCAGCGCCGGACATCGTCGTCGTCGTGCACCTGCGGCACGAAGGGCATCAGCTCGCGGCGGGCGTCGATCAGCACCGCGGCCAGCGCTGCGACGTCGTGCGCCCCGGCCGGCCGCAGCCGCGGCGCGGGCCGGCCCGGGCGGTGAACAACCACATGCTGCTCGCGGCACGGGGCGTCGCGGCCCGCCGCGTGGAGCACGGCGATGCAGCGCCCGCCCAGGCGCTGCAGCAGGCGCAGCGACGCGCTGTTGCGGGTGTCGCTGATGGCCACGATGCGCTGCGCCGCGCTGTGCTCGAAGACCAGCGCCAGCGCCCGGCCCACGGCTTCGGTGGCCAGGCCGCGGCCCTGGGCGGCGCGGGCCAGCGAGAAGCCGATCTCGGCATGCAGGCTGCCCGCGGCGGCCGCCAAGCCGGTGTCGGCACGCAGGCACACGCCGATGTCGCCGATCAGCCGGTCGTCGGCATCGGCGATGCCGAACTGGAACCACTCGCCCAGCGGGCAGAACGGGCTGGCCTGCATGCCGGCGATGAAGGCCCCAGCGGCGGCCTCGCCCATCGGCCGCCAGCCCTGCCAGCGGCCGACTTCGGGGTCGCCGCGGTAGGCCTGGAAGGCGGCCAGATCGCATGGCGCCAGGCGGCGCAGACGCAACCGCGCGTTCGAGACCGGCAATGGATCTGACGCGGCGCCGGCGCTCATGGTGGCGACGTGCGCAGCGGCTTGGGCAGCGGCGGGCGCAGCGATCTGCGCAGCACCAGCTTCAGCCCCGACCAGACCGCGCTGACCGCGCAGACCTTCACGTCGACGA
Source organism: Burkholderiales bacterium (assembly GCA_031359905.1). Taxonomy (GTDB): domain Bacteria; phylum Pseudomonadota; class Gammaproteobacteria; order Burkholderiales; family Burkholderiaceae_C; genus Rubrivivax. Next base: position 8,297 of record JANMAP010000507.1, read on the forward strand.
AGCCCAGCGGCAAGGCGATGTCGCGGATGCGGTCTTCGCTGATGTCGGTGGGCACCCGGGCGGCCTTCTTCGGCCACGAGACCCACAGCACGGCATCGGGACGCAGACGCTGGCGCAGATCAGCCAGCTGCTGCGCCAGTTCGGCCTGCCGGGTGGCGAACAGATGCACCAGGTCGATCGCCGGCCCGCTGGCGGACCCGACGTCCAGACCCGCCGGCAGCGGCGCCAGCCAATCCATCCACTCGGGTGGTGCGCCGATCAGCTGCACGCGCATGGCGGGCTTCAGGCCCAGCTTGCGCGCCAGCGGCGTGCCCGAATAGCCGGTGGACGACGCGGCGCTGGCCATCGACGGCGGTGCAGCGTGCGGTGGCTCAGGGCGCAGCGGGCGGGCTAACCAGCACCTGCAGCAGCGCCGCGGTCTCGGCGTCGGGCTGGCCGTCGTAGCGCTCGGGCCGGTATCGCATCTGGAACGACGAGATCACGCGCCGCGTGGCCTCGTCGAAGGCACCGCTGGCCGCCAGTTCGTAGCCATGCTGGACCAGCGTGCGCTGCCACCAGCCGACATCCGGCGGCTCGGCCTCGAACAGCGCGCGCTGCGCCGCGACGCGGCTGGCGTCGGGCCACGGCGGCGTGATGCCCAGATCGGCCAGCCGCTTCCACGGAAACAGCGGGCCCGGGTCTTCCTTGGTCAGTGGCTGGATCTCGGCGTGGCCGAGGATGCGTTCGGGCTTGATCTGGTGGCGCGCGACGATGTCCCGGACCAGCGGGATCAGGGCCTCGATCTGCGCCGGCGGATAAGGCAGGTACTCGCGTTCGCCGTTCGGGCCGATCTTCGCCCCGGGGTGCACGATCTCGATGCCGATCGAGCCGGCGTTGAGCATGCGGTTGCCCTGCCAGGCGCTGCGCCCGGCATGCCAGGCGCGCCGGCCTTCGTCGACCAGACGCAGGATGCGCGGCGGGCTCTCGTCGGTCAGCAGGTAGTGCGCCGAGACCTCCTGCTCGGTCAGCACGCGGATCGAGTCCGGCAGATTGAGCACCGTGTAATGGAGGATCAGGAACAGCACCCGGCTGTCCTGACCCTTGGCCGTGCGGCCGACATCGATGGGCACGCCGCCGGCGGTGGTCGTCAGCGTCGACGTGGCGCAGCCGGCCAGCAGCGCGCCGAGCAACAGCGGCGCCACCCGCAGTCGTCGAGGCGACAGAACAGGCTGCAGAGCACGTCGCAGATCTCGCATCAGATCCCCCGGCAGATCACGCGACAAACGACCCGGCTGGCGACCTGCCACGCGGCCCGGCCGCAGAGAGGGCGCGAGACCCGACGAGGGCCGACGGTGCAGACAACGCATGGCGCGATTCTGCCCGCAGCGTGCGCTGCGGACGTCGAGCGCGCAGCCGGCGCGAAGTCGGCGGCGGGTGCCGGTGCCGGCCCCGCACAATCCCGCGCATGCCCTGGCGTCGACCCACGCTGTCGTTGCTGCTCGTGCTGGCCGCGGCCGCCTGGCCGGCGCACGCGCAGGACCCGCTGCCGCCCGCCGTCGTCGCCGCCCTGGCCGCTGCCCAACTGCCGGCCGATGCACTGGCCGCCGTGGCCCTGCCGCTCGGCCGCTGGCAGCGCGCCTGGCGCTTCGGCGCCGAACGCGCGATGCAGCCCGCTTCGACGATGAAGCTGGTGACGGCGATCGTCGCGCTGGACCGCCTGGGCCCCACGCAGCGCGGCTTCACAGCCCTGCGCAGCGCAGCCCCGGTCGACAGTGGCGGCGTGCTGCAGGGCGATCTGGTGCTGCAGGGCGGGGGCGACCCCGAACTCGACTTGCCGGCGTTCTGGCAGCTGCTCGTCGAGCTGCGCGAACAAGGCGTGGTCGAGATCGCTGGCGACCTGCTGGTCGACCGCACGCTGTGGCAGCCGGCGCGGCCCGACCTGGTCCTGCCGGCCTTCGACACCACGCCAGAGTTCCCCTACAACGTGGTGCCCGATGCGCTGCAACTGGCCGGCAACCTGCTGACCCTGGAGCTGCAGGCCGATGCCGACGGCCCCGTGCGCGTGCGCAGCCTGCCGAGCCTGCCGGAGATCGATCTGCGCAGCGAGCAGTCTTTGAATGACCGCTCGTGCAAGGACTGGGCCGACGACTGGCAGCCGGCCCGGCTGTCGCGCGAGGGCGGACGCACCGTCGTCACGCTGCGCGGGGCCTTCCCGCGCGGTTGCAGCCAGCGTGCCGCGCTGCAGCTGATCGACCGCCAGCAGCTCACCGAGCAGCTCTTTCGCAAGCTCTGGCAGGGCCTGGGCGGGCGCTGGCGCGGCCAGGCCCGCGAGGCCGCGGCGCCGCCAGGCACGCGACTGCTGGCGCGCCACCAGGCCCGGCCCTGGGCCGAGGTGCTGCGCGGGCTGATGAAGCAGTCCGACAACCCGCAGGCGCGGATGCTCTTCGCGGCGCTGGGCGTGGTCGCCGAACATGCCGAGCAAGCCGAACAGGCAGCAAAGGGCGAACATGCCGCACCGACGGCCGCCGACGGCCTGCGCCGGCCGACCGCCGAATGGGCTGCGATCGCGGTGCGGCGCTGGCTGGCCGCGCACGGCATCGACGCGCGCGGTCTGGTCCTCGACAACGGATCGGGCCTGTCGCGCAGCGAGCGGATCTCGCCTGCACAGTTGGCGGGGATGCTCAAAGCCGCGCATGCCGGCCGCCACGCCGCCGACCTGCTGGCCAGCCTGCCGCTGGCCGGTGTCGACGGCACGCTGCGCGACCGCCTGAAGAACAGCCCGGCGAGCGGCTGGGCGCGCCTGAAGACCGGCACGCTGCGCAACGTCGCTGCGCTGGCCGGCTACATCGACGACGCGCACGGGCAGCGCTGGGCCGTGGCGATGATGATCAACCATGAGCAGGCCGGGCGGGGCCGGCCGGTGCTCGATGCGCTGGTCGACGCCATCGCCAGCGACGGCCCGCACGGCAGGCCATCGCCGGCCGGCGACGCCTGGCCATGACACCGACGGTGGCGCGCCGCGCGGCGCGGTCCCGTCACGCGACGGTCGTCACTTGAACGCGGACTCGGCGTTCAGGCTGAAGCACTGGCCCCTAGGCGACCAGACGCTCCGGCGACAGGTAGGCCTGCCGGTAGGTCTCGAAGTCGACCTCGTCGCCGGCTTCGATGAGCCGTTGCTCGGCCACCGATGCCGCGGCTTGCGCTTCGTGCGCGGCCTGCTGCGCGGGCGTCCAGGGCAGGCCGAGCAGGTGGTTGCGCGTCTGTTCGGCCTGGGCGCTGATGAAGCCTGTGTATGACGCTGCGAAATCGCGCTGCATCGTCGACAGCACGCGCGCCGACGGCAGCGTGTCGGGATGGCGCAGGCCGGCCCAGGCGGCGTCCAGCGCCTGGCCGTGTTCGTCGCTGTGCTGCGCGGCGTCGAGCGCCGCGGCAATCGGCGCGAACTCGGTCAGCAGCGCGCCGGCCCAGTCGGCCAGCGCGACCCGCTGGCCACGCCGTTCGAGCATCGCGTCGGGCGCCCGGCCATGCGTGGCGGCGAGGTGCTGGTTGCGGCCCAGTTCGGCGATTTCCTCGGGCGTGTCCGGCGGGCTGTCGGACAGCAGGCAGTGCAGCAGGAAGACGTCGAGCAAGCGCATCGTCGGCGCCGCGATGCCGACCGGCACGAACGGGTCGAGGTCCATGCAGCGCACCTCGACGTATTCGACGCCGCGTTCGCGCAGCGCGTGCAGCGGGCGTTCGCCGCTCTTGATCACGCGCTTCGGGCGGATCGTGCCGTAGAACTCGTTCTCGATCTGCAGCAGCGTGGTCGCCAGCTGGTTGTATTCGCCGCCCAGGTTGCGCACGCCGATCTTCTCGTAGGGCGGGTAGGGCCGGGTCAGGGCTTCGTGCAGCGAAGCGGCATAGCCTTCCAGGCTGTTGTAGCTGACGGCCAGCCGGGCCTGCGCTTCGCTCTGGTAACCCAGCCGGCCCATGCGCAGACTGGTGGCGTGGGGCAGGGCCAGCGAATGCTCGCCCAGCGGCTGCAGGCCATGGTCGCGGCCGGCGACGAAGGTCGGGCAGACCGCTGGCGACGCGCCGAACAGCGTCAGCAGCAGGAAGGCGTGGCGGCGGAAGTTGCGGATCAGCGCGAAATGCTCGTCGT
>JANMAP010000517.1:0-1507 GCA_031359905.1 Burkholderiales bacterium
TCCGAGCCGGTCCATCCACATGGCCAGCTCACGTTGATTCTCGTTGCCGGCCGCGTACGTCGCCTTCATGGCGGCATGAGCCTCCGGCCGATGCTGGTTGAGTTTCAGCTTGCACTGCAGCTCCAGCACCTCCAGCTCAAAACCGACAATACCCGCCAGCAGCTTTTGCGCCAGCTCGGGATCCATCGCCCGCCATTGCCGTGCGTAGGCCGGCTCATGGTCGCCGATCAGTTTCTTCAGCAACGCGTCCTTGGCATCCGGGTCTTCGACCAGCCGGGCGCGGACGGTGCAGTGGACCGCCAGGTAATTCCAGCTGGGAACGCGGGCCAGGTCCGGGTAAACCTGCGGCGACAGATAGGCGTGCGGCCCGAGAAAAGTCACGACCGCCGTCGGCCGCACCTGCAGGTAGCGCCAGTGCGGATTGGGCCTGGCACAGTGACCGTGCAGGATGCAGGTTTCGCCCTTTGTTTCCAGGTGCAGCGGCAGGTGCGTGACGAACGGCAGGCCGTCGTCATCGCTGGAGATCAGGCTGGCGAAAGGATGCGCCCGCATCAAGCCGGCCGCCAGAGCGCGGTCGGTCGACTTGAAGTGCGGGGGCTGATACATGGCTGCTTATTGTGCCGCGCCAGCCCGGCCGCGGTTCACTCCCACTCGATGGTGGCCGGCGGTTTGCTGCTGATGTCGTAGGTGACGCGGTTGATGCCGCGGACCTCGTTGATGATGCGGCTGGATACCTTCTTAAGCAGCCGGTACGGCAGCTCAGCCCAGTCGGCGGTCATGAAGTCGCTGGTCTGCACGGCCCGCAACGCCACCACGTAGTCATAGGTACGCCCGTCGCCCATCACTCCGACACTTTTGACCGGCAGGAACACCGCGAAGGCCTGGCTGGTCAGGTCATACCAGCTCTTGCCGCTGGCGTCGTCGCGGAAGTTGCGCAGTTCCTCGATGAAGATCGCGTCAGCTTTGCGCAGCAGGTCGGCGTATTCCTTCTTCACCTCGCCCAGGATCCGCACGCCCAGGCCCGGACCCGGGAATGGATGCCGATAAACCATCTCGTGCGGCAGCCCGAGCGCCACGCCCAATTCCCGCACTTCGTCCTTGAACAGGTCGCGCAGCGGCTCCAGTAGCTTCAACCCAAGCTGCTCGGGCAGGCCGCCGACGTTGTGGTGGCTCTTGATGGTGACGGCCTTCTTGCTCTTGGCACCGCCGGACTCGATCACATCGGGGTAAATGGTGCCTTGGGCCAGCCACTTCGCACCTTGTGCGCCGGCGCTTGTCAGCTTGGCTGCTTCCTGCTTGAACACGGTCACAAACTCGGCGCCGATGATCTTGCGCTTGGCCTCCGGGTCGCTGACGCCCGCCAGCTTGCCGAGGAACAGGTCGGCCGCATCGACCCGTGCCACCTTCGCATGCAGCTTGCCCGCGAACATGTCCATCACCATGTCGCCTTCGTCCAGGCGCAGGAGACCGTGGTCGACGAAGACGCAGGTGAGCTGGTCGCCGATGG
>JANMAP010000527.1:0-4520 GCA_031359905.1 Burkholderiales bacterium
CACCGTCACGCCGTCGCCTTCCCAGAGCACCAGCATCACCAAATATTGCGGATAGGTCAGGCCCAGCGGTTCGAGCAACGGCTTGTACAGCTTGGTCATCGCCAGCGACGCCGCATACAGCGCGAAGCACAACTGGCGGTCAAGCGCCAGCCAGCTCTGGGCGGTGGGGGCGGCGGCAGGGGCGAGGCCGGAGGGCTTGCACGGCATCGATCGATGGTACCGACAAATTAAATTGCGTGCAATTGAATAGTCTCAACTCAACATCGGCGTCAAGTCCGGATCGCCTTTGGCCATCGCGCGGCGGTACGCGGGGCGCTGCCCGATGCGTTGCAGGTAGGCGCGGATGTTCGGACGGGGCGCAAGATCGACCGGCTGGAACAGACGCATCGTGGTCAGCGAGAACACGCTCATCACGTCCGCCGCCGTGAACTCGCGGCCTGCGAGGTAGGGGGCTTCGCCGAGCCGGGTTTCGACCAACGCCAGCACCCGGTCGAGCCGACCCTGCACCGAAACCAGCACCGGATGGTTCGCTGCCAGTGTTGCGCGGGTCACCATCATCAGGCGGCCCATCACGGGCTGCAGGTTGCCGTTGGAGAAATGGAACCAGTAAAGAAAGCTGGTGTAGTCCGGATGCTCCGGGCCGAGCTTCAGTCGGCCGCCGCCGTGCTTGACGATGATGTATTCGACGATCGCCGCCGACTCGGCCAGCAGCAGGTCCCCGTCCTCGATCACGGGCGCAGCGCCCAGCGGATGCAGCGCCTGAAGCGCCGGCGGCGACAGTCTGGTGACGGGGTCGCGCGCGTGGTGCTGAAGGTCGTACGACAGTCCCAACTCTTCGCAGAGCCAGACGATGCGTTCAGACTGCGAATGGCCGAGGTGGTGAATTTTGAGCATGGGATTCCAATCGTCGGCGAGAGTGCACGTGCAGGGCCGCCAGGCGCCGCCTGCAGCCACGGGTTGCATCGGACGATCGTGGCATGTTCTTCGCCGGCCCTGCAGAAAAGCCGATGAAGCGGGTCGGACGCTCGACAATCGAATCGGGATCGCCAGGGCCCCCGGTGAGCGTCGATGATGCGATCCGCGCCACGCCCGTCACCAACCGCAGGAGACAAGCACCATGCTCGACACCCCCAAGCGCCTGTCCGTGTACCAACCGACTCAGGTGGGGCTGAAGTTCCCGGAACTGCCGAACTTTGGGACGCACGCCGAAGAGCGCAGGCATCGCCAGGAGCGGCTGGTGGCCGCCTGTCGCGCGTTTGCGCAGCAGGGCTTCGACTACGGATTCGCCGGTCATCTGACGATCCGCGATCCCGAACGCCCCGAGCTGTACTGGACCAACCCGATGTGCGTGCACTTCAGCCAGGTCAAGATGTCAAATCTGATCCTGGTCGATCATGACGGGCAGGTCATCGAAGGCGAGTACGCCGTCAACCGCGCCGGCTTCGTGCTGCACGCCGCCGTGCACGACGCGCACGCCGACATCGTCGCGATGTGCCACGCGCACACGGTCTACGGCACCGCGTTCGCCGCGTTGGGCAAGCAGCTGGAGCCGATCACGCAGGACGCGGCGGCTTTCTTCGAGGACCACGTCGTGATCGGCGACGAAGCCGGCCAGGTTGCCGTCGAAGTCCAGGGCGGGCACAAGGTCGCGAATGCGTTCAAGGGTGTCAAGGCAGCGATCCACCAGAACCACGGGCTGCTGACCGCCAGCCGCCACAGCATCGACGCCGCCGCGTTCTGGTTCATCGCGCTCGAGCGTTGCTGCCGGCAGCAACTGCTGATCGACGCCACCGGCCTGAAACCCAAACTCGTCCCGCCCGACCGCTCGCGTTACAGCCGCGAGCACGTCGGCAGTGAATACATCGGCTGGCTGCACTTCCAGACGATCTACGACCAGCTTTCGAAGACCCAACCCGACATGTTTGCTTGAGCGGCCGGGGGGCGACGCTGTCGACCGGCCGGGGTTCAGCGCCCGTCGATGTCGCGCAGATGCTGCATCAGCGGGGCAGCCAGCCCCGACCAGTCGGCTGCGGGCGTGGCCAGACGTGTGACGGGCATCGAGGTCGTGTGGGGGCCCAGCGTCGCGCGCAGCCCCGCGTCGACACTGTCGATCAGCGGCAACCCCAAGCCGAGTGCCGGCCCCAGCGCGGCGGCCATCCCGGCCAGCCCCGCGCCGCCGAGGATGACCGACCGCACGCCGGCGCCGCGCGCCGCCTGCCGGCAGGCCTGGCCCAGCACGCGCTGCGCCAGGGCCGGGTTTGCGGACAGTTGCGCGCCGGTCTCGGCCACCACATGCACGCCGGCCAGCGCGTCCGCCAGGCCCAGTGCGCGAGCCAGGCGCTGCAGCATCGGTGCCCAGGCCGCGCCGCCGGTGACGATCGCGAATCGCCCGCCTGGCCCGCCTGTAGCCGCAGCGTGGCCGGCCGCCTCGCGCATGGCCGCTTCGGCCAGGCCGACGACGGGCCGCCGGGACAACTCGCGCAGCGCGTCGACGCCGGGGTCGCCGAAGCAGCCCAGCAGCACCGCGTCGGGCGCGCCATGCGCCGCGGCGTGCGCTGCGTAAGCGACGAGCGCGGCGTGGCCGGCCACCGCATAGCTCACTTCATCGGCGATGTAGCGGGCGCCGAATGGCGCCGTTGCCAGCTCCAGCGTTGCGCCAGCCGGCAGGCTGGGCGCCAGATGCGCGCGCAGGCGCTCGGTCATCGCGGTGCTGGTGTTGGGGTTGATCAGCAGCAGCCGCTTGGTTGCGGTCGACAGCCGTGGTGGTTCCATAGCGTTTGACGAGATGGACGAGTTCGAGGTCGGTGAGGGGCAGGGCGGTCGGACAGGAGCTGAGCAACCGCCATGCCAGTCAGGGCAGCGTTCGGGCCGTCGGCGGGCCAGCCATGCATGCCGCTGGATCGAATCCGGCCCGCCGACGACCGACCATGACGCGTGGCGCACTGATGCGGTGTGCCGTGGCCGGCGCGGCGTGCAGGTGCGGCATGCGATGCGCCGTGCCCGTGGGCCAAGGTGCCGCCGCGGATGGCGCGGTCCGGATGTTCAACCAGCGGCTGCGCTGAGACTTTCGATCTCGGTCTGCAGTTCGAGCCAGCGTTCCTCGAGCATCGCCACTTCGGCGGCCGCGTGGTTCAGCCGCCGGCCGGCGTCGGCCGCCTCGGTGCCGGCCAAGCCCGGGCGGGCGAGGGTAGCCTCGAGGGCGGCGCGCTCGATCGCCAGACGGGCCAGCCGGGTGTCGATCTGCAGCAGTTCGTTGCGCAGCGGACGGGTGCGGTTGGCGATCTCGCCGCGTGCCTGTGCGGCCTGCTTGCGGTCGTCGCGCCGGGCCGGCGTGGGCGCCGCGCTGGGGGCTTTCACCGGCTTGGCGCTGGCCGCCGCTGCCGGCGGTCGCGGCGCCGCGGCCCGCGGGGCGGCGGGAGGCGCGGCTCGTGGCGCGGTTCGAGGTGCGGCTTGCGGTGCGGCAACCGGCGCCGGTGTGCCCGGCACCGGCGGCGGTTCGCTGCCGCGCGCGGTGGCCCGCGAGACGTCGAGCAGCCACTTCTGGTAGTCGTCGAGGTCGCCGTCGAACGGCATCACGCCGCCCCGCGTGACCAGCCAGAACTCGTCGCAGACCTCGCGCAGCAGCGCGCGGTCGTGGCTGACCAGCATCACCGTCCCTTCGAACTCGTTGAGCGCGATCGACAGCGCTTCGCGCGTCGTCAGGTCGAGGTGGTTGGTCGGCTCGTCGAGCAGGAGCAGGTTGGGGCGCTGCCAGACCAGCATCGCCAGCACCAGCCGGGCCTTCTCGCCGCCGGACAGCGAGCCCACCGCCTGGTGGACCATCTCGCCGGTGAAGCGGAAGCGGCCGAGGAAGTCGCGCTGTTCCTGTTCGCGGCCGGCCGGGCCGACGTCGCGCGCCAGCCGCACCATGTGCATCAGCGGGCCGTCGGCCAGGCTCAGCACGTCGAGTTCCTGCTGCGCGAAGTAGCCGATGACCAGGCCCTTGCCCTCGGTCATGCGCCCGGCCAGCGGCGGCAGGCTGTGGGCGATGGTCTTCACCAGCGTCGACTTGCCCTGGCCGTTGGCGCCCAGGATGCCGATGCGCTGGCCGGCAAGCACGCTGCGGCTGACGCCATTGACGATCGGTACCGCGACGGCCGCGGCGCCGGGCCGCCCCAACGCGCGGCCGACCCCCTCGGGGGATGCGTCGCCGTCCTCGGCGACCGGGGGCACCATGTACCCGCAGACCAGCCCGTCGAACGCCAGCATCGGGTTCGGCAGGCTCTGCGGCTCGCGGAACTCGAACTCGAAATCGCTCGATGTCAGCACCGGCGCGAGCTTTTCCATCCGCGCCAGCGCCTTGACCCGGCTCTGCGCCTGCTTGGCCTTGCTGGCCTTGGCCTTGAAGCGGTCGATGAAGCGCTGCAGGTGGGCCATGCGTTCCTGCTGCTTGCCGTAGGCCGCCGAGGCCTGTTCCAGGCGTTCGGCACGCATCTCCTCGAAGGCCGTGTAGTTGCCGGTGTAGCGCGTCAGCGTGGTCT
>JANMAP010000539.1:0-2273 GCA_031359905.1 Burkholderiales bacterium
CCGGGGGGGCGCCGCCAGCGGCCCGGCACAGCCGGTTCCGCGGCGGCTGCCTGGTGGACGTGGTTAGGTGGTCGAGTACGCGGATATTTCGGCCGCGGTCACGCGGCTGGCGGGCCAGGTGCTCGACACGCCCTGCGTCGAGAGCCGCACGCTGTCGCAGATCACCGGCGCCCAGGTCTTCCTGAAGTTCGAGAACCTGCAGTTCACGGCGTCGTTCAAGGAGCGCGGCGCGCTGAACAAGCTGGCCGCACTGATGGCCAGCGGCCAGCCGATCCAGGGTGTGATCGCCGCCTCGGCCGGCAACCATGCGCAGGGTGTCGCGCACCACGCCCAGCGCCTGGGCCTGCGCGCGGTGATCGTGATGCCGCTGGCCACGCCGACCGTCAAGGTCGAACGCACGCGCGGCTTCGGCGCCGAGGTGGTGCTGCACGGCGAGACCTTCGACGATGCCCGCGAACAGGCGCTGCTGCTGGCCGCGCGTGACGGCCTGACCTTCATCCATCCCTTTGACGATGCCCTGGTCATCGCCGGCCAGGGCACCATCGGCATCGAGATGCTGCGCGCCCAGCCGCTGCTCGACACCCTGGTGATCGCGGTCGGCGGCGGCGGGCTGATCAGCGGCATCGCCACCGCGGTGCGCGCACTCAAGCCAGGCGTGGAGATCGTCGGCGTGCAGACCGCCCGCTTCCCGGCGATGGTCAACGCCATCAAGCGCACCGCGCACCCCCAGGGCACCAGCACCATCGCCGAGGGCATCGCCGTCGGCGTGCCGGGGCGGATCACCGAACGGCTGATCCGCGAGCGCGTCGACGACCTGGTGCTGGTCGACGAAGGCGACATCGAGCAAGCCATGCTGATGCTGCTGGAGATCGAGAAGACCGTCGTCGAAGGCGCCGGCGCGGCGGGCCTGGCGGCGCTGCTCAAGGAACCGGCGCGTTACGCCGGCCGGCGCGTCGGCCTGGTCCTGTGCGGGGGCAATGTCGACCCGCTGATGCTCTCGGCGATCATCGAGCGCGGCATGGTGCGCGCCGGCCGGCTGGCGCGGATCCGCGTGGCCGCACGCGACTCGCCGGGGGTGCTGGCCCGGATCACGGCGGTTGTCGCCGAAGCGGGCGCCAACATCGACGAAGTCCACCACCAGCGGGCGTTTTCGACGCTGTCCGCGCAGAGCGTCGAGGTCGAACTGGTGCTGCAGACGCGCAATCCGGCGCATGTCGCCGACGTTGTCGCGCGGCTCGTCGCCGCCGGCTTCGAAGCTGGCACGTACTGACTGGCCGCAGCCCGCACACGCTGCGGTGCGGCGGTGCACCCGGGCGGCGCTGCGGCGGCCGAACGGTCCACGGCACGGCAGCGGGTGCCAGCGGAGGCCCGTGCTACATTCCGCCCGATGCTTCGCGCCGCTGTTTTCTTTACGAGCTTTTGGTTCTCGCACCGCTTGGCGGCTGGAGAGGCAAAAGCGTAAGCAGCAAGCACACGCAAGCACCCCCAGAACCGCCGGCCACCCCGGCGGTTTTTGTTTTCCGCCTGCCGCCCGGGCCGGATCCACCGACACCCCGACAGAGGAATCCACCATGAGCTCCAAACCCGCCGTGCCCAGCGATGAACGCCTGGCCTTGTCCGAGAGGACCAGCCAGACCGACGACCAGCGCATCCGCGACGTCACCCCGCTGCCGCCGCCCGAGCATCTGATCCGCTTCTTCCCGATCGCCGGCACGCCTGTCGAGGCGCTGATTTCGGCCACCCGCGGGGCGATCCGGCGAATCATGGGGGGCGACGACGACCGGCTGCTGGTGATCATCGGCCCGTGCTCGATCCACGACCCGGCCGCGGCGCTGGAGTACGCGCGCAGGCTGAAGGCCGAACGCGCCAAGCATGGCGGCGAGCTCGAGGTCGTCATGCGGGTGTACTTCGAGAAGCCGCGCACGACGGTCGGCTGGAAGGGGCTGATCAACGACCCCTACCTCGACGAGAGCTACCGCATCCACGAAGGCCTGCGCATCGCCCGCCAGCTGCTGCTGGACATCAACCGGCTGGGCGTGCCGGCGGGCAGCGAATTCCTCGACGTCATCAGCCCGCAGTACATCGGCGACCTGATCGCCTGGGGCGCGATCGGCGCGCGGACGACGGAATCGCAGGTCCACCGCGAACTGGCGTCGGGATTGAGCGCGCCGGTCGGCTTCAAGAACGGCACCGACGGCAACATCCGGATCGCCACCGACGCGATCCAGGCCGCGGCGCGCCCGCACCACTTCCTGTCGGTGCACAAGAACGGC
>JANMAP010000550.1:0-1677 GCA_031359905.1 Burkholderiales bacterium
ACTTGCTGGTCTTGAAGCACAAGGCCAGGCCCTTCATCGTCGCCTTGAGCACTTTGGTCTGGTTGTTGGCCAGGAAGGCACCGGCGGCGGCGCCGAAGATGGTGATCAGCTCGAACGGCAGGGCATGCAGGATCACGCCGATGTTCCCGCCGTGCACGATGTACACGCCGAAGATGCATCCGAGCGCCAGGACCCAACCGATGATGACGAACATGTCTTGCTGTTCCGCTGCAGCCCCAGGACGCCGGACGGCGCGTGGCGGGACTTGCGTGGGTTATCGGCCCGCGGCCGGCGACGTTGAGTTGTCTTTGCCGGCACGCACTGCAGCCGTGCGGTAGACCCACACCGGGCGCCGGCCGTCGCCCTGCAGGCAGGCCACCGGCGCCACCCCCGGAACGGCGAATTCGAGGCTCACCAGCCAGCTGCCCGGCGCCAATTCGGCCTGCGCCTTGGCCCACGCGCGGGCCATCGATTCAGGGCGCTGGAACAGATAGACGAGCGCGTAAGGCGACCAGTCGGCGTGCCAGATGTCGGCGCGGCGCAGCACGGCCCACCGGCAGCGGCGGGCGGCCAGCCAGCACAGCAACGCGCTCCACTCCACGCCGTGCAGTTGCGCCGACGGCCACAGCGCGCGCAGCGCGGCCAGGCCGTGGCCGATGCCGCAGCCGGCATCGAGCAGGCGCGCGTCGGCGGCGCCGGCGAGGTCGACGATCTGGTCCAGACCTGCCAGCGCGCTGGTCGGCGTCGGAAAGAACGGCGCGTCGCGCCAGACGCGCAGCGGATAGATCAGCAGCAGCGGCGCGGCGAGCATCAACCAGCCCCAGGCCGGCAGCGACGCCGGCCCGCTGGCACCCAGGGCCAGCGCCGACAACGGAAACCCGCCGGCGGCCAGCAGCCGCCGCCAGGCGCCAACGCACGACCACGCCACCAGCACCCCGGCCAGCGCTCCGGCCAGCGCGGCCCACGTCGGGCCGCTGCCGGCCATCAGCACGCCGGCCCAGGTCAGCCAGCCTGCCGCCCAGGCCAGCAGGGCCGGCACCGGCCACGGCAGCCCGCGCCCGGCGGCTGCATCCGTTGACATGCCGCCGGACACGACGGCGTCGGCGGTCTCGCGCGGCGGGTTCAGGCGGGCGCTGGGCATCCTGGGAGTGTCCCCAGGCGACAGCCGCGGCAATCGCCCGAGATGGCCGCCGAAGCCGGTGCTGTCGCCGCCACCAGCAAAGAAAAGAGCGGGTCCCGAGGGACCCGCTGGAAAGCACAGAAGCACTGTGCCAGGAGGAGACGAGCAATGAAAACCAACCAACCATCCAGGTTCTCGGCCGCATCGCTGCGGGCTTGAGCCCGCCGCGCCGCGGCGAATGAAACAAATTTCAGTGCGTGTGGACCGCAGCGCCGAGCTGCAGGCTGCCGGCCAGCTTGCCCTTGCCGGCCCGCGCCGGCGGGTTGCACATGCCGCAGACGTAATGGCGGGCGATCTCGTGCGGGTGTGTCACGAAGTGGCCGCCGCACTTGCTGCACTCGGTCATCGTCAACATGCCGTTGTCGACGAACTTGACCAGCCGCCAGGCGCGGGTGACGCTGAGCAGCGGCTCCAGCCCGTGGGCCTGGATCTGCTCGTTGTAGAGCTGGTAGGCCTTGATGACGGTGTCGATCTCGTCCATCTCGGCCACCTTGTTC
>JANMAP010000551.1:0-2894 GCA_031359905.1 Burkholderiales bacterium
GAGCGGCTGCTGACGATGGACCTGCACGCCGACCAGATCCAGGGCTTCTTCGACATTCCCGTCGACAACATCTACGCCAGCCCGGTGCTGCTGTCGGACGTCAAGAGCAAGTCCTATCCGAACCTGGTGGTGATCTCTCCGGATGTCGGCGGCGTCGTGCGCGCGCGTGCGCTGGCCAAGCAGCTCGGCTGCGACCTGGCCATCATCGACAAGCGCCGGCCGACGGCCAACGTGTCCGAGGTGATGCACGTCATCGGCGAGATCGAAGGCCGCAACTGCGTGATCATGGACGACATGATCGACACCGCCGGCACGCTGGTCAAAGCCGCCGAGGTGCTCAAGGAACGCGGTGCGCGCAGCGTGTATGCCTATTGCACGCACCCCGTCTTCTCGGGGCCGGCGGTCGAACGCATGGCCGCATCGCACATCGATGAGGTCGTCATCACCAACACCATCCCGCTGTCGCCGGCGGCCAGGGCCTGCCCGAAGATCCGCCAGCTCAGCGTTGCCTTCCTGTTTGCCGAAACCATCCGCCGCATCAGCGACGGCGAATCGGTGACGTCCTTGTTCTCCGAACAGAACAACAACTTTTGACAACCCGACGGGCTCCTGACGGAGCCTTTCGAGGTTACTTCCGGGGCTCACGCCCCTTTTCCCGGAGCCCTGGTCGCGGGGCTCTGTCTCAACTGGAGTTCACATGAAATTCACAGCTTACGAGCGTACGCTGCAGGGGACCGGAGCGAGCCGCCGCCTGCGCCACGCTGCCAAGGTGCCGGGCATCGTCTACGGTGCCGGCGATCCGAAGATGATCGAGCTCGATCACAACGCCCTGTTCTTCGCGCTGAAGAAGGAAGCCTTCCACTCGTCGATCCTCGAGATGGACCTGGCCGGCAAGACCGAGAAGGTGCTGCTGCGCGACTTCCAGATGCACGCCTGGAAGCCGATCGTCATGCACATCGATTTCCAGCGCGTCGACGAAGCCACCCGGTTGCGCAAGAAGGTGCCGCTGCACTTCAGCGGCGAAGAGAATTCGCCGGCGGTGAAGACCGACAAGTGCGTGGTCAGCCACGTGCGCACCGAACTCGAGATCGAATGCCTGGCGTCGCAGCTGCCCGAGTTCGTGACCATCGACCTGTCGAACCTGGCGCGCAACCAGAGCCTGCACGCCAACGACCTGCAGCTGCCCGAGGGCATCAAGGCCGTCAAGCGCGGCACGCTGAACCCGGTGATCGTCGCCGTGACCACGCCGAAGGCCGAGGAAGAAGTCGTTGTCGCCGCGCCGGTGGTGGCTGCCGACAAGGGCAAGGCCAAGCCGAAGAAGGACGAGCGTCAGAACAAGAAGTAAGGCACCTCGTGCCCCTCGGGGCGTGGCGGGCCGGCGGCCCGCAGCGCCCGGACCATCTCCATCGAAGGACGCTGCGGCGTCCTTCTTTTTTGGGGTTTTCACTAGGCCCTGAGCGTGCATCCGTCACGGAACGGCTGGTCGACGGCTACTCGACGGGCGTCTATGCGCCGGACAACCTGCTGTCGCGGGGCGAACTGGCGCAGTACCTGGTGCTGGCCGGCAGCCTGCGCCAGAGCCTGCCGTTCCCCGGCAAGCCCAGCGCGTCGGGGCTGGACCCCAAGAAATCGCCGCTGGTCTACGCCTGTGCCGAGACCGTCGCCAGCCGGGGCGCCGTGCTGCGTGACCTGACCTACAGCCAGTCGCCGGTGATGCTGCGGCAAGGTGGCGAGTTCAATCCGAATGGCCGGGTCTCGCGCCTGGATCTGGCGTACTCGCTGGTCCAATCGCTGGCGATGGAGCCGCAGGCGACCGCCTTGGCTGGCACCTCGCTGACCGCGTTCTACGACGGCAAGCGCGTGCCGGTCGAGGACAGCGCCAGTGTCCCGTCCAGCCTGCGCGGCTATGTGCAGCTGGCGCTCGACACCGGCATGCTGGTGCCCCGTTTCGCGCTGAAGGACAGCACGGTGTTCGGCGCGCCGCCGACGCTGATTGCTTACTTCGACGCGGGCAAGTGGGTGACGCGCGCCGACTACGCGTTCTCCGCAGGCACCTTCAACACCGTCTACCGCCTGGCGGAAGATTGATGTCCTGAGGGTCCGGTAACCCGTCGCCTTCCGGCGACGGGCCTGGCGGGGGGCTTCGTGCCCCCCGCGGTGCTTTTGGAATCGAGCATGAACGACTTTGTCGAAGTCATCGACGACGCCTTGCCGGCGGCGCTGTGCGCCGAATTGATGCTGGCCTTCGAGCGCAGCCCGCACCGCGTTCCGGGCGCGCGGGCGGCGGCGTGGACACCAGCAAGAAGCTCAGCACCGACATCCACATGACCGAGCATGCGCAGGACGCCGGGCTGATGCAGCAGGTCACGGCGCGTACCGCCACGCACCTGGCGGCGTATTTCCGCAAGTACCACTTCGCGCTGATCGCCCCGCTGGCCCTGACGGTGGTCGACCCGGCCAGCGGCCGCCCGATCGCGCTGACCCACGACAACTTCGAGCAGTTCGGCGCCGACCGGGTCGCCGACTTCATGCAGGCCCTGTACCGCATCGGGCCGATCCAGGCGCAGAAGTACGACGCCGGCATCGGCAACTACAACTACTGGCACTGCGAGGTCTTCCCGAAGGCGCCGCACAACGAGCCGCTGCACCGCACGCTGCTGTTCATGTTCTACCTCAACGACGTTGCCGAAGGCGGGCAGACCGAGTTCTTCTACCAGCAGCGGTCGATCCAACCGCGCCAGGGGCGGATGGTCATCGCACCGGCCTATTTCACCCACACCCACCGCGGCCGGACGCCGGTGTCCGGCGACAAGTACATCCTGACCAGCTGGGTCCTGCTGCAGCGCGCCGAGGACCTGTACGGCACGGCGCGCTGACGCGCGCCCGAGCACCTG
>JANMAP010000077.1:0-3227 GCA_031359905.1 Burkholderiales bacterium
AGGTCGCACGGTCCTGCGTACCCGTGTACCCCGCGACCATCGATCCGGTGGCGATGCCGATGCCGATGCGGATCGCGGCCTTGCCCGCTGCGATGCGGTCGGCATTGAACAGCTCGACCATCGCCACCATGTCCAGCGCCGCGCGCGCCGCCGCGGCGCTGTGGTCAGGCAGCGGCAGCGGAGCGCCGAAGATGGCCATCAGCCCGTCGCCGACCATCTGGTTGACGACCCCGCCGTGCGCACCGATGGCGTCGAACATCAGCGTGTAGTAGCTGTTCAGCAGTTCGATGGTCTCTTCCGGTGGCTGGGATTCGACCAGCGTCGTGAAGCCGCGGATGTCGCTGAACATCACGGTCGCCTGCAGCCGCCGGCCGCCGAGTGCGAAGCCGGACTGCGCGACGTCCTGCGCCACCGCGGCGGTGGCGAAGCGGCGCAGCATGTCCTGCTGCTGGTCGCGCAGGCGCTTCTTTTCCAGGCTGGCGTCGATGCGCGCCTTCAGCAGCACCGGGTTGACCGGCTTGGGCAGGTAGTCCTCGGCGCCGAGTTCGATGCAACGCACGATGTTCGTCAGGCCTTCGACCGAACTGGTGACGATCACCGGCAGGTCGCGCAGGGCCGGGTCAGCCTTCAGGCGCTCGAGCACCGCGAAGCCGTCCATCTCGGGCATCTCGATGTCCAGCAGCAGCAGGTCGAAGGGCCCGCGGGCCAGCAGGTCCAGGGCGACGCGGCCGTTCTCGGCCAGCGTCGCATGGTGGCCCTGCAACTCGACGCTGCGCGCCAGCAGCAGGCGGTTGACCTTGTTGTCGTCGGCCCCCAGCAGGCGGCCGCGCGCGGCGCGGCGGTCAGGCAGCATCGGCCTGGGCCTGGGCCTGCAAGGCGCTGGCGGTCGCCTGCCACAGCGTGTTCAGCTCGGCCAGCGCGGCCGGGTTGCCGCTGCCCAGGCCGCCGAGTTCGAGCGCCCGCGCGCGGTCGGCCAGCGGCGCGGCACCGAAGGTCAGGCTGTTGCTCTTCAGCGAATGCGCGGCGCGGCGGAAGGCATCGGCATCGCCGGCGGTCCAGGCCTGCTGCAGGGCGACCAGCATGCCCGGCCCCTCGTCGACGAAGGTGCCGACGAGTTCGGTGGCGAACTCGGCGCCGGCGGCGTCCTGCAGCTCGCGCCACACGGCAGGGTCGGTCAACGCGGTGTTCATGCGCGGCGATTGTTTGGTGGCTGGGATGGACGCGCAGCATTGTAAATTGAGCGAGCGCCAATCAAAATACGTGCATGTATCAACGACAGGCATTCGCCACCCTGGCCCACCGGCTGTCCTGGAACCCGGCCGTGCTGCTGGTCGGCCCGCGCCAGGTGGGCAAGACCACCCTGGCGCGCGCGTTCGCGGCCGCTCAACCGGGCGCGGTCTTCCTGGACCTGGAACGCGCCGCCGACCGGGCGCGCCTGGCCGAGCCCGAACTGTTCTTCGCGCGCCACCGCCAGCAACTGGTGGTTTTGGACGAGGTGCAGCTGATGCCCGGCTTGTTCGTCCATCTGCGGCCAGAGATCGACGCCGACCGGCGTCCTGGCCGCTTCCTGCTGCTCGGTTCGGCCGCTGGCAATTTGCTGCACCAGCAGGCCGAATCGCTGGCCGGCAGGCTCAGCGCACTGGAGCTGTGGCCGCTGCTGGCGGCCGAGGTGCCCGTCGCGGCGCAGGACCTGGCCGCGCTGCAGCAGATCTGGCTGCGCGGCGGATTCCCGCCAAGCCTCGACGCTGCCACCGACGCAGAGTCCCACAACTGGCGGCTGGACTTCATCCAGACGCTGCTGCAGCGCGATCTGCGCACCTGGGGGGTCAACGTGCCGGCCGACAGCCTGCACCGCTTCTGGCGCATGCTCGCGCATCTGCAAGGGCAATTGTTCAACGCGTCGCAACTGGGTCTGTCGCTGGGTGGCGTCGCCCACACGACGGTGGCGCGCTATCTGGGGACGCTGGTCGATGCGATGGTGGTGCGTCGGCTCGAGCCCCTGCTGCCCAACGTCGGCAAGCGGCTGGTCAAGTCGCCGAAGGTGTACGTGCGCGACAGCGGCATGGTGCATGCGCTGCTCGGGCTGGCGCATGTCGATGCGCTGCAGGGGCATCCGGTGGCGGGCGCATCGTGGGAAGGCTTCGTTGTCGAACAGGTCGCGGCGCTGATGCCGGCCGGCGCCACGCTGTCGTTCTATCGCACCGCCGCCGGCACCGAGATCGACGCGGTGGTCGAACGCGGCGGCAACCGCGGAGACCGGCGCATCGGCATCGAGGCCAAGTTTTCCAGCGCCCCCAAGCCGAGCAGGGGCTTCTGGCAGGCGATCGAGGACCTGGGCTTGGACCAGGCCTACGTCGTCGCACCGGTGGCGGCACCTTACCCGCTGGCCGCCAACGTCGACGTCATTCCGGTGACGCACCTGACGCCAGGATTGCTGGGGGCATGAGGATGGAGACTCAGCCCGCATCGCGCGCCCTCGCCGCGAGCAAGGCGTCGACCAGCGCATCGACGCGGATCGGCTTGGTCACGTAGTCGTCCATGCCGGCGGCCAGGCACTCCTCGCGGTCGCCCTGCATGGCGTTGGCGGTCATCGCCACGATGCGCGGGCGCCGGCCGGGTGGCGACTCGGCCGTGATGCGCCGCGTCGCCTGCAGCCCGTCCATCTCCGGCATCTGCACGTCCATCAGCACCACGTCGTAGGGTTGCCGGGCAATGCTCTCGATGACTTCGATGCCGTTGCTGGCGACGTCGGCGCGGTAGCCCATCTGCGAAAGCAGGCGCAGTGCCAGCTTCTGGTTGACCACGTTGTCCTCGGCCACCAGGATGCGCAGCGGATGGCGTTCGGCCAGGCCGGCGTCGATGCGCGGCTTGGCCGCCACGGGTGACGGCAGTGGCACTTCGCCGGTGCCCAGCAGCGACACCAGCGTGTCGAAGAGCTGGCTCTGGCGCAGCGGCTTGGCCAGCGTGGCAGCGAAGAGGCTGGCAACCGCCCCGGGTGTTTGTGCCTGGGCCTGTGCTTCGCGCCGGCCCAGGCTGGTGAACAGCACCAGCGGCAGGGTGTGCTTGGCGGCGCGGATGTGCTGCGCCAGCACCACGCCATCCATGCCCGGCATGTGCATGTCGAACACCGCCACCTCGAACACCTCGCCCTGCTCGAGCCAGCGCAGCGCCTCGCCGGCGGACTCGGTGTGGCGCACCTGCATGCCCCACTTGCCGGCCTGCAGCGC
>JANMAP010000084.1:0-11630 GCA_031359905.1 Burkholderiales bacterium
CGCCGCACTACGACAGCATGATCGCCAAGCTGATCGTCTGGGGCGAGGACCGCGCGCAGGCGCTGGCGCGGCTGGCCGCGGCGCTGGCGGCCACGCGCATCGTCGGGCTGCACACCAACGTCGCGTTCCTGCGCCGCGTCGCGGCGAGCCGCTCGTTCGCGCAGGCCGATCTGGACACCGCGCTGATCGAGCGCGAGCGCGCGGTGCTGTTCGACGCGCCGCCGCTGCCGATCGAGGTGGCCGCGGCCGGCGTCGTCGCGCACGCGCTGGCCGCCGAGCGCAGGCTCGAGACGGCCGACCCGTGGTCGCGCCGCGACGGCTGGCGCCTGCACGGCAGCGCGCTGCGCCGCTTCGACCTCGAAGCGCGCGGCGCGCACCACGTGTTCACGCTCGAACGCAGCGCCGGCGCGCAGACGCTGGTCTCGGGTGCGCAGCGCTGGCCGCTCTCGACCGGCGTGGGCAGCGGCCCGCAGCCGAATTCGACACACGGTTCGACGCACGACGTGACGCTCGGCGAGCGCCGCCTGAGCCTGACCGTCTACGCGACCGGCGAGCGTTTCAGCATCTTCGCGCCGGACGGCTCGGCCGTCGTCGACGAGATCGACCCGATCGCGCACGCCGCCGATGGCGCGCACACCGCTGGCGGGCTGACGGCGCCGATGCCGGGCAAGGTCATCGCGTTCCTGGCGAAGGCCGGCGACACGGTGACGCAGGGCCAGCCGCTGGCGGTGATGGAAGCGATGAAGATGGAGCACACCATCGCGGCGCCGCGCGACGGCACGGTGGCCGAGCTGCTCTACGCGGTCGGCGACCAGGTCGACGAAGGGGGCGAACTGCTTCGGCTGGCGCCGGCGGCGTGATCAAAATGAGCGCCTCGGCCGGCGCCGAGGCCGCCGGGTGCCCCATCGTTTCAGCGCTCTCCCAGGCGCATCCAGCGCGACGGGCTGAGCCAGCCCGAGGCCTTGGCCGCGACGGCATCGGCCGTCAGCTGCGACACGCCGAACCCCGACGTGTCGGCGGCCCAGGCCAGCTCCTGGGGTTGCCGGCCGCCGGTGGCCCGCACTTTCGGCATCTCGCGCGGAGCCGCCTTGAACTGCCGCGCCAGTGTCACCAGCTCGGACTGGCCGGAGGCCTCGCAGACCCACAGCGCCTCGCTGGCATCGTGGTCACCCCGGAGCAGGGTGCTGACGGCGATGTCCTCATCGTATTGCCGCAGCAGCGCAAAATGGATGCGGGTCGCAAGGCGCAAGCGGATGGTGGGGTCCACGGTGTCGTCCGATCATGTTTCGAGTTGTTGCAATCTTTACCGGCTTGGCCGTTTGCCGTAACCCCCCTGCGAGGGAGGCGCGTCACGTTGATCCACCCACCGAGAGATTTGTCATGATTCCTGCCCGAGTGACTGTTGTTGAAGTGGGACCGCGCGACGGCCTGCAGAACGAAAAGGCCCCGGTCGACGCCGCCGTGAAGGTCGAACTCGTTCATCGGCTGCAGGCGGCCGGGCTGCGCGAGATCGAGGTCACGAGTTATGTGAGCCCGAAGTGGGTGCCGCAGATGGCGGACAACGCCGAGGTGATGCGCGGCCTGCAGCGCCGCCCCGACGTGCGTTACTCGGTGCTGACGCCGAACCTGAAAGGATTCGAGGCCGCGATCGCCGACCCCGCGATCCGCCCCGACGAGATCGTCGTCTTCGGCGCCGCGAGCGAGGCGTTCAGCCAGCGCAACATCAACTGCAGCGTCGAGGAAAGCATCGAGCGCTTCCGCCCGGTCGTCGAGGCGGCCCACGCGCACGGCATCAAGGTGCGCTGCGCGGTCTCGGTGGCGCTCGGCTGCCCGTACCAGGGCGAGGTCACGCCCGACGAGGTCGAGCGCGTCGTGCGCCTGATGAAGGGCATCGGCGTCGACCACTGCGGCATCGCCGACACGATCGGCGTGGGTACGCCGCGGCGCGTGCAGGCCGCGATGGAACGCGCGCTGAAGCACTTCCCGCTCGCCGAGGTCAGCGGTCACTTCCACGACACCTACGGCCAGGCCCTGGCCAACATCTACGGCTGCCTCGAGATGGGGGTCCACACCTTCGACGCCAGCGTGGCCGGCCTCGGCGGCTGCCCGTATGCGAAAGGGGCGACCGGCAACGTCGGCACCGAGGACGTGCTCTTCATGCTCGACGGCCTGGACATCGAGACCGGCATCGACCTCGACCGCCTCGTCGATGCCGGCGCGTTCATCTCGAACGTTCTCGGCCGCAAGCCGGTCTCGCGCACCGGCAATGCATGGCTCGCCAAGCGCGCCGCGCGGGCCGAGGCGGCAGCGGCGTGAGCCCCCCCGGCCCGAAGGGCGAATACCCGAGTGCGCTGCGCGAAGGGACCCCGGTGAGCGGGACCGGCGAGGCTCGCCCCGAGGGTTTTCGCCGCGTGTCGGCGTTGCTCGGCGAACGCGGCCACCCGCATGCACCGCGCTTTCTCGACGTCGCCGCGCGCACCGCGCAGGAGGCGGCCGACGCGCTCGGCGTGGGCGTCGGCCAGATCGCCAAGAGCGTCGTCTTCCGGCGCCGTGCCGACGAAGTCGCGGTGCTGGTCGTGACCTCGGGCGACCGGCGGGTCGACGAGAAGAAGGTCGCGGCGCTGGTCGGCGCGGTCGGTCGCGCCGATGCCGAGTTCGTCAAGGCGCGCACCGGCTTCACCATCGGCGGCATCTCGCCCGTCGGGCATGTCGAAGCGCCGGTGCTGCTGATCGACCGCGAGCTGTTCCGCTTCGACGTGATCTGGGCCGCGGCCGGCCACCCGAACGGCGTGTTCCGCGCCAGCCCGCACGAGCTTGTGGCGCTGACTGGCGCGCCCGTGGCCGACGTGGTGCAGGCATGACGCGAACCGGGCCGCATGCGCTTCGCGTGACTTCCGGCCGGTCTGCCGGGACGGGGTGCCCAGGGCGCCGAAAGAATCCCAGCCGGTGCCCGACCCAGCGGTCTAGGGCCTGTTAACGCTATGGGAGGGCACGCGTGACTCAGCAAACAGCCGCCGGCGAGGCGCAAAGCGCAGGCGTAGCCACGCCTACGCCGAGCATTTGCAACGCGGCCGGCGGCTGTTTGCTGAGATCACCCGAAGGGCCGAGGCCCCGCAGGGCGCAGGGCCGCGTTGCTCGCTCGTTGTGTGCCGGAGGCACACGGCCTCGCTCGCGCCTTGCCCTGCGCCCTGCGGGGCCTCGGCGCGTGCCCTCCCATAGCGTTAACAGGCCCTGATCTGCCATCACCGGAGCACCGCCCTTGATTCACCGACGTTCGATGCTTGTGTCTGCCCTGGTGTCCGGGCTCATGGCCGCGCCGCGCCTGCGGGCCGAGCCGGCGGCCGGCGCCGCCATGACGCTGTCCGGCCGCACCCTCGACGGCCGCCCGTTCAACCTCGGCACGGCACAAGGCAAGGTCGTGCTGGCGATCTTCTGGTCGACCGAGTGCGCCGTGTGTCGCGACAAGATGCCGGAACTGCGCCTGAACTACGAGGCCTGGCGGAGCAGGCGCTTCGAGCTGATCGCGGTCAATGTCGATCGGTCGGAAGCCGCCTTTCGCGACTACGAGTCGATCCTCGGCCGCACGGTGGCGGCGGCCCGCCGATTCCCGTCGGTGTGGCGCGGAGCACCCGAACACACCGACAGTTTCGGTGCGATCACGCACACGCCGACCACCTTCGTGCTCGATCGGCAGCACCGGGTCGTGAGCGAGGTCCGCGGTCGCATTCCCCCGGGGCTTTGGGACGACCTCGCCGAGCTCGTGCTGGCCTGAACCGCCATGCCCGAAGCCGCCGTTTCGAGCCCCTGCACCAGCGTGTGCCGCATGGACGCCCGCACCGGCTGGTGCGAAGGCTGTGCGCGCACGCTCGGCGAGATCGCCGACTGGTCGGTGCTGGACGACGAGCAGAAGCGTGCCGTGTGGCTCGAACTCCCGCCGCGGCAGGCGCTCCTGCGCGCCAACGCCGCAGCACACCGATGAAACTGCTCGACTTCTGGTTCGATCCGGTCTCGCCCTATGCCTACCTCGCGTTCGAGCGGCTGCCGCAGGCGCTGGAAGGCTTGTCCTGCGACGTGCGCTACCGCCCCATTCTGTTCGCCGGCCTGTTGAAGGCCTGGGGCCAGAAGGGCCCGGCCGAGATCGAGCCGAAGCGCGCCTGGACGTTCCGCCAGGTGCACTGGCTCGCGCACCATCACGGCATCGAGATGGCGACGCCGCCGCAGCATCCCTTCAACCCGCTCGCGCTGCTGCGGCTGCTCCATGCATGCGCGCCCGCCGGCGGCACGCCCAACCGGCGCGCCTGCGAGGCGGTGCTGCGCCACGTCTGGCGGGGTGGGCTCGACCCCAACGACGCCGACCGGCTCGCCGCGCTGGCGAAGGAACTCGCGCCGCGCATTGCACCGGACGATGCCGCCGTCAAGCAGGCGCTGAAAGACGCGACCGACGACGCGCTGGCGCGCGGCATCTTCGGCGTGCCCACGGTGGCGGCCGATGGCCGCGCGTTCTGGGGCCTCGACGCGCTGCCGATGCTCGCCGCGAGCCTGCGCGGCGACCCGTGGTTCGACGGCCCCGAATGGGCGCGGCAGGGGGCGGCGCGGCCCGCGGTCCTGCGCAGGTCCTGAACCGCGGCTGGTCCGCTGGCCGGCCTTCTGTCAGCTGGCGTTGGGTTCGCGTCATACTGGGGTCAGTTCAAGCGCACACCATCGCCACTCAAGCGATGGGCATTCGACCCCCATCGCCACAGGAGACAAACATGCAGGACGATCTGGTGCAGCGCATCGCGAGCCACCCCAAATACCTCGAGCTCAAGGCCAGGCGCAGCCGCTTCGGCTGGTGGCTGACGCTGGCGATGTTGGTCGTGTACTACGGCTTCATCCTGCTGGTGGCCTTCAACAAGCCGTTCCTTGCCAGCCGGCTGGGTGAAGGCGTCATCACGTACGCCATGCCGATCGGTTTCGGCGTCATCGTCTTCACGGTCCTCATTACGGTTCTTTATGTCCGGACCGCGAACAGCGAGTACGACAGCCTGGCCGAACAAGTCAGCAAGGCGGTGCTGAAATGAGCCGCTTTCCCTTCTCCCTGCGGCAGCTGCTCACGCTGGTCGCGCTGTTCGCCGTGTCTGCGTCCCTGTGGGCGGCGGGCGCCGATCTCGGCCAGGCCGACAAGCAGGCGACCAACTGGACCGCGATCGGCATGTTCGGCGTGTTCGTGCTGTTCACCTTCGGCGTCACCAAGTGGGCCGCCTCCAAGACCAAGTCCGCAGCCGACTTCTACACCGGCGGCGGCGGCATCACCGGGTTCCAGAACGGCTTGGCGATCGCCGGCGACTACATGTCGGCGGCCTCGTTCCTCGGCATCTCGGCGGCGGTGATGGTCGGCGGGTTCGATGGCCTGATCTTTTCGATCGGCTTTCTGGTCGGCTGGCCGATCGTCACCTTCCTGCTTGCCGAGCGCCTGCGCAACCTGGGCAAATTCACCTTTGCCGACGTCGTCTCGTTCCGGTTCGCGCAGACGCCGGTGCGCATCTTCGCGGCTTCCGGCACGCTGGTGGTGGTGGCCTTCTACCTCATTGCGCAGATGGTCGGCGCGGGGCAGTTGATCAAGCTGCTGTTCGGCCTGGACTACTGGATCGCCGTCGTGCTCGTCGGCGGGTTGATGATGGTCTACGTGCTGTTCGGTGGCATGACGGCGACCACCTGGGTGCAGATCATCAAGGCCTGCCTGCTGCTCGCAGGCGCCAGCTTCATGGCCTTCATGGTGCTTTACAGCTTCGGCTTCAGCCCGGCGGCGATGTTCGCCAAGGCGATCGAGGTCAAGACCGGCCTCGCCGCCGCCGCCGGCAAGCCGCCGGCCGAAGCCGCCACGCAGGGCTTCTCGATCATGGGCCCGGGCGGCTTCATCAAGGACCCGATCTCGGCCATCAGCTTCGGCATGGCGCTGATGTTCGGCACCGCCGGGCTGCCGCACATCCTGATGCGCTTCTTCACCGTGCCCAACGCCAAGGAAGCGCGCAAGTCGGTGGGCTGGGCCACGGTCTGGATCGGCTACTTCTACCTGCTGACGTTCGTCATCGGCTTCGGCGCCATCAGCTTCGTGCTGACCAACCCGCAGTTCCTCGACGCCAAGGGCGGGTTGCTGGGTGGCGGCAACATGGCGGCCATCCACCTGGCCAACGCGGTCGGCGGCAACGTCTTCCTCGGCTTCATCTCGGCGGTGGCGTTCGCGACCATCCTCGCGGTGGTGGCGGGCCTGACGCTGTCGGGCGCAGCGGCGGTGTCGCACGACCTCTACGGCGTGGTCATCAAGAAGGGCAAGGCCGACAGCGCTGCGGAGCTGAAGGTGTCGCGGCTGACGACGGCCGCACTCGGCATCGTCGCGGTGGTGCTGGGCATCGCCTTCGAGAAGCAGAACATCGCCTTCATGGTCTCGTTGGCGTTCGCCATCGCGGCGTCGGCCAACTTCCCGGTGCTGCTGATGTCGGTGCTGTGGAAGGACTGCACGACCCGCGGCGCGGTGATCGGCGGCTTCCTCGGTCTGATCTCGTCGGTGCTGCTAACGGTCGTCTCGCCGTCGGTCTGGGAAGTCACGCTCGGCAACCCGAAGGGCTCGGCACTGTTCCCGTACCAGTCGCCGGCGCTGTTCTCGATGACGCTGGCCTTCGTCGGTATCTGGCTGTTCTCGATTCTCGACAAGAGCCCGCGCGCCGCACAGGATCGGGCCGGGTTCATCCCGCAGCAGGTGCGCTCGGAGACCGGCATCGGCGCTGCGGGGGCGTCCGGGCATTGATCTCGCCGAGCCTTTTCGGCGGGTCGGGCATTTGACCGGCAGCGCGCCACGCCTGCTCACCCGGAAGGGTTGGCAGGCGTGCTGATCGAACCCGCGATCAGCCCATGGCGCCTGTCGGTTGCCCCGATGATGGAATGGACGGACCGAAGTTGCCGCTATTTCCATCGCCTGCTCAGCCGCCACACGCGGCTGTACACGGAAATGGTGACCACCGGCGCGTTGCTGCACGGCGACGTGCCGCGGCACCTGGACTTCAATGACGAGGAACACCCGGTCGCGCTGCAGCTCGGCGGCAGCGAGCCGGCCGACCTGGCGCACTGCGCCAAGCTGGCGGCGCGCTGGGGCTACGACGAGATCAACCTGAACTGCGGCTGCCCCAGCGAACGCGTGCAACGCGGTGCCTTCGGTGCCTGCCTGATGGCCGAGCCCGAGCTGGTGGCCGACGGTGTGAAGGCCATGCGCGACGCCTGCAGCCTGCCGGTGACGGTCAAGCATCGCATCGGTATCGACCGCGGCGAGGATTACGATTTCGTTCGCGACTTCGTCGGCACGGTCGCCGAACGCGGCGGCTGCACGGTGTTCATCGTGCATGCGCGCAATGCCTGGCTGAAGGGCCTGTCGCCCAAGGAAAACCGCGAGATTCCGCCGCTGCGCCACGCCGCGGTGCACCAGCTCAAGCGCGACTTTCCGCAGCTGACCATCGTCATCAACGGTGGCCTCGTCAGCGACGCGCAGATCGCCGAACCACTGCAGCATGTCGACGGTGTGATGGTCGGCCGCCATGCCTACCACGAGCCCTGGGCGATCGCCGGCTGGGACCGTGCGTTCTTCGGCCTGCCCGGGCCGGCGCGCGACCGCGACGTGGCCGAGCAGGGCATGGTCGCCTACATGGACCGCCTGCGCGCCGCTGGCCTGCCGTGGGCCGCTGCGGCGCGCCACATGCTGGGTCTGCGCAATGGCCTGCCGGGGGCGCGACGCTGGCGCCAGGTCTGGTCGGACCACCATCTGCGCGACCTGCCGCCGGCCGACGTGATGCGCCGGGCGCAGGCCGCAGCGCTCGGCGCGGCCGTGCAGAATCCCGCGCTGACGGCGTGACGGCCGGGCCGCGGCGGCCTGCCTTGGCCGCGCCCATCCCCGCCCATCCCCCGCCCACGAAAGCCTGCGAATGAATGCTGCACCCCTGTTGGCCATCGTCGGCGGCAGCGGCCTGTACGACCTGCCGGGGTTGACCGAGACACACTGGGTCAGCGTCGACACGCCGTGGGGGCCGCCGTCGGACCAGGTCTTTCTCGGGCGGCTGGGCGACAGCCCGCTGGCCTTTCTGCCGCGCCACGGCCGCGGCCACCGCATTCCGCCCGGCGAGGTCAACTACCGCGCCAACATCGCCGCACTGAAGCAGCTGGGGGCCACCGACGTGCTGTCGCTGAGCGCGGTGGGCAGCCTGCGCGCCGATCTGCCGCCGGGCACCTTTGTCGTCGTCGACCAGTTCGTCGACCGCACCACAGCGCGCGCCAAGAGCTTCTTCGGCAGCGGGCTGGTGGCCCATGTGTCGATGGCCGATCCGGTGTGTTCGCGCCTGGGCAGGCATGTGCTGGCCGCCTTGCGCGAGCAGGGCGTGGCCCACGCCGAGGGCGGCAGCTACGTGGCCATCGAAGGCCCGCAGTTCAGCAGCCGCGCCGAGAGTGCGATCTACCGCAGCTGGAACTGCAGCGTCATCGGCATGACCAACCTGCCCGAAGCGGCGCTGGCCCGCGAGGCCGAGCTCTGCTATGCCAGCGTGGCGATGGTCACCGACTTCGACTGCTGGCACCCGGCGCACGACGCGGTGACGGTCGACGCGGTGATCCGCGTGCTGCTGGGCAATGCGCAGACCGCGCGCTCGCTGGTCGCCGGCCTGGGCGCGGCGATCACCGGCGACAGCCAGGCGCCGGCCTGTGCCTGCCGGCGGGCGCTCGACCACGCGCTGATCACCGCGCCCGAGGCGCGCGACCCGGCGATGGTCCAGCGGCTGCGCGGCGTCGCCGCTCGGGTGCTCGGCAGCGGCGCGTGAAGGCCGCCGCGCCATGATGGTCGCCGGCCGGCCGATGCGGCCGATCCACGCGCTGCCGGGCGGTGACGCGGTCGAGGTCATCGACCAGCGCTGGCTGCCGCACGTGCTGCGCTTCGAACGCCTGGGCGACGTTGATGCGGTCTTGTCCGCGATCCGCGACATGTGGGTGCGCGGCGCGCCGTTGATCGGCGCCACCGCGGCCTACGGCCTGGCGCTGCAGGCGCGTGCCGATGCGAGCGATGCCGCCTTGCACAGCGCGCTGGCGCGCCTGCAATCGGCGCGGCCCACTGCCGTCAACCTGTCCTGGGCGCTGCAGCGGATGCAGCGTGTGCTGCAGGCGCTGCCGCCGGCGCAGCGCGCCGACGCGGCCTGGCGCGAGGCCGATGCCATCGCCGAAGAGGATGTGGCCGTCAACGCAGCCATCGGCCGCCACGGCCGGCCGCTGCTGCAGGCCATTGCCGAGCGCAGGTCCGGCCCGGTCAACGTGCTGACGCACTGCAACGCGGGCTGGCTGGCCACCGTCGACTGGGGCACGGCGACCTCGCCGATCTACCAGGCCCACGCTGCTGGGCTGGCGTTGCACGTGTGGGTCGACGAGACGCGGCCGCGCAACCAGGGCGCCAGCCTGACGGCCTGGGAACTCGGCCAGGCCGGCGTGCCGCACACGGTGATCAGCGACAACGCCGGCGGCCATCTGATGCAGCGCGGGCAGGTCGACATCGTCATCGTCGGCTGCGACCGCGTGACCGCCCGCGGCGATGTCTGCAACAAGATCGGCACCTATCTGAAGGCCCTGGCCGCGCACGACAACGGCGTGCCGTTCTACGTCGCGATGCCGCTGTCAACGCTGGACATCGGCCTGCACGACGGGCTGGCCGAGATCCCGATCGAAGAGCGCAGCCCGCGCGAGCAGACGCACATCAGCGGCCGCGCAGCGGATGGTGCGCTGGTCGAAGTGCAGCTCACGCCCGACGGCAGCGCGGCGGCCAACCCGGCCTTCGACGTCACGCCGGCGCGCCTGGTCAGCGGGCTGATCACCGAACGCGGCATGCTGCGCGCCGACGCGGACACGCTGCGCGGTGTCACCACGCCGCAGGCGGCGGCATGAACGACGCTGCCGACGGCACCGACGAAGCCACGCTGCGCGCCGGGCTCGTTCAGGCGGTGTGCCGGCTCGACGCGCTGGGCATGAACCGCGGCAGCACCGGCAACCTCAGCCAGCGTTTTGTCGATGGCAGCGAGGACGGCATGCTGATCACGCCCACCGCCATGGGTGCCGACGGCTTGCGCGCGGACGATCTGGTGTGGGTCGGCCAGCAGGGCGGGCGCCGCGGTGCCTGGCAGCCGTCGTCGGAATGGCACTTCCACGAGGCCATCTATCGCGCGCGGCCCGATCTGCACGCCGTCGTCCACACGCACTCGGTGCACGCCACCGCGCTGGCTTGCCTGGACCGGCCGCTGCCGGCCTTCCATTACATGGTGGCGGTGGCCGGGGGGGATTCCGTGCCGCTGGTGCCGTACCACACCTTCGGCAGCGTGGCGCTGTCGCAGGGCGTGGCCACTGCGCTGGCCGACCGCCAGGCCTGCTTGCTGGCGCACCACGGGCTGGTCGCCGCCGGTGCGACGCTGGCCCAGGCGATGAAGGTGGCGCAGGAAGTCGAAAGCCTGTGCGAGGTGTACCTGAAGGCGCTGGCGGTGGTCGAGCCCGCCGTGCTGTCGGGCGCGCAGATGGCCGAGGTGATCGCCAAGTTCCGCAGCTACGGCCAGGCCGCGCGGTCCTGAGCGGTGCTGCGCCCGGGCGAGGCGTCGCCTCCGGCCCCCGGCAGGGCGCCGGGCCTCGCTTCCGGCGGGCCATCGACCCTGGCCTCTGGCCAGGTGGCCAGCAGCAGCCCGAGCATCGCCAGCACAAAGGCCGCGACATGCGCCGTGCCGAAGCTTTCGCCGAGCACGCCGACGCCGACCAGCGCCGCGCTGACCGGCAACATCACCGTGAACACCCCCGCGCGCGACGACGGCACGTGGCGCAGGCCCTGCATCCACAGCCAGACGGTGACCATGCTGGCGGCGATCGCATAGAACAGCAGCAGGGCCCAGGTCGGCGCGGGCACCGCGGCGAAGTCGAAGTGCCAGGCCTGCCACAGGCCGAAGGGGGTGACCAGCAGCAGGCCCCAGAGGTTGATCAGCGCGCTGATGCGGCGCGGCGACACGTTGCCGGTCAGGCGCTTGCCGATGACGACATAGCTGGCCTCGCAGCCCACCGCGGCCAGCAGCAGCAGGTAGCCCAGCGGCGATGCCGCGGCGCCCGCAGCGCTGCCAGCCGGGGCGCGTGCCAGCGCCAGCAGCGCGATGCCCAGCGCGGCGCAGGCGATCGCCGCAACCACGCGCGGGCGGATGCGTTCGCCCAGGAACAGCCGCGACAGCACGGCGACTGCCGCCGGGATGGCGGCCATCGTCACGCCGGCGGCCAGCGCCGATGTCATCTGCACGCCGTAGAGCATGCTGATGCTGAACAGGAAGTTGCCGAGGAAGCTTTCCCAGAAGAGCAGCCAGCGGTCGTGGGTCGACAACGGCGGCTCACCGGGCCGACGTCGCACCCAATGAACCATCGCCAGCGCGGCGATGCCAAAGCGCAGCCAGGCCAGCAGCAGCACCGGGAACACCGCCAGCAGCAGCTTGGACAGCCCGACATAGCTGCCGACCAGGGCCATGCTGGCGGCCAGGCTGGCGTAGGCCCAGGCGGGAACGCGCGGCACGGCCACGCTGGAATCAGTTGCGCGCCGCCGCGGCCAGGTCGCG
>JANMAP010000107.1:0-2184 GCA_031359905.1 Burkholderiales bacterium
TCCGAGCAGCACCGCATCGTCGTGACGACGCTGCCGGGTGGCCTGAACGTGGGGCTGGTGACCGACTCGGTCAAGGAGGTGCTGAGCGTGCCGCGCTCGCAGGCCGACCCGATGCCCGGCATGCTGGCTGCCGACTCCGGGATGGACGAGTTCTCGTCGATCTGCCGGCTTGATGACGGCAAGCGCCTGGTGTCGATCATCGCCACCGACAAGCTGCTGCGCATGCCGGGCATCGAACAGGCGCTGGACGCGGCACGCGCCGGCGCTGAACCCACCACAAAGGGACACGACACCATGCAGGAAGACAACGACAGCGGTGTCGAAGGCGAGAGCCTGAGTTCAAGCGACGACGACATGCAGGTGGTGATCTTCCGCCTGGGCTCGGAAGAGTTCGGCGTGCCGATCATGAGCGTGCAGGAGATCGTGCGCGTGCCCGAAACGCTGACCCGCGTACCCAAGACGCCGGCTTTCGTCGAAGGCGTGATCAACCTGCGCGGCACCGTGCTGCCGGTGATCGACCAGCGCAGCCGGCTGGGCATGCCGCCGGTGGAGCGCAACGACCGCCAGCGCATCATGGTCTACCTGCTGGGCGGCAAGCGCACCGGTTTCATCGTCGATTCGGTGGCCGAAGTGCTGCGCATCCCGCGCGGCCAGGTGGTCGCTGCGCCGACGATGTCGCAGGAGCAGAGCCAGCTGATCAGCCGTGTCGCCAACCTCGAAGGCGACAAGCGCCTGGTGATGCTGATCGACCCCGCGCACCTGCTGCAGGGGCGCGAGGTGCAGGCCATCGAACAGTTCGGCGGCACGCGTGCAGCGCAGCCGGTCGACCTGCCGGTGCTCGCGGAAGCCGCCTAGGTCAGCCGCTTGAATCCCGCCACTCCACCCATCGGAAGACGAGCATGAAGAAAGTGCTGGTTGTCGATGACTCGGCGCTGATGCGCAAACTGCTGACGGGCGTTCTCGTCGAAGGCGGCTATGAAGTCAAGAGCGCGCGTAACGGCGCCGAGGGCGTCGAGATGCTGGTGCAGTGGCAGCCTAACGTGGTGACGCTGGACATCAATATGCCCGAGATGGACGGCTTGACCGCACTGTCGCTGATGATGGCGGCGCGGCCGACGCCGGTGGTGATGGTCTCGTCGCTGACCGAAAAGGGCGCGCTGGCCACCTTCGAAGCGCTGGCGCTGGGCGCGGTGGACTTCATCCCGAAGCCCGGCGGCACGATCTCGCTGCACGTCGACGACATCAAGGTGATGTTGCTGGAGAAGGTGCGCTCGGCGTCGAAGGCGCAACTCGGCCGGCGGCCGTCGCTGTCCGTGGCGCCGGCCTCGCGTCCGGCCAGCTCGCCGCGGCCGGCGACTGCTGCGCTCGCGGGCGCACGCGCCGAGGCACCGCTCCGACCGACCACAGCGGCAACGCCCAGCGCCACACTAAAGGCGCCATCGAAAGGCCCGTTGCCGGGCCTGGTGCTGATCGGTGTCTCCACCGGCGGCCCGCGCACGCTGGAAGACATCCTGCCCAAGCTGCCGGCCCACTTCCCGTGGCCGGTGCTGGTTGCCCAGCACATGCCGGCCAATTTCACCGACACCTTCTCGCGGCGCATGGACAGCCTGTGCGCGCTGAAGGTACTGGAAGTCGACAAGCCGATGCCGCTGCAGCCCGGACATGTCTACATCGGGCGCGGCGGCACCGATATCACGGTGACCGAACGCGTTGGCGTGCTGCACGCCGCGCCGCGGCCCGAGACGCCGGCCGTGTTGTGGCACCCGTCGGTGGAAGTGATGGTCGAGAGCGCGATGAAGCACCTGCCGCCGCACCAGCTGGTCGGCGTGATGCTGACCGGCATGGGCAACGACGGGGCCGCGGTGATGGCCCGGCTGCACGAGGCCGGCGGCAAGACGATCGCCGAGTCTTCCGAGACCGCAGTGGTCTTCGGCATGCCGGCCGAACTGATCGAACGACGCGGCGCCACGCTGGTGCTGCCGTGCACGTCCATCGCTTCGCAGCTACGGCACTGGCTTCAGTAGCACCGAATCGGCCAGCGACAAAGGAACAAAGGGCAAGCGCCATGGGATTGAAGAAGACGACCGACACCTCGACCGTGCGCCCGGTGGAGAACCGCGAGTACGCGCGCAACGCCGAGGGTCTGGTGGCCCAACTGGCCGACCCCGACGCCGCCGTGCGGCG
>JANMAP010000152.1:0-6104 GCA_031359905.1 Burkholderiales bacterium
ATTCACCGGCCGACTGGCAGACCAGCAGCCAGGCCAAGCCCTGCAGGACGATCATCGGTGGACCCTGGTGCCGGAAGATGTGGAACAAGCACCAACGATAACGGGCCCGAAGGCCCGTGTTTGCTTGCTCGCTGGTCGAGAGGAAGAGGCTCGATCGTCGTCTGCAAATCTGGATCAGGCGCCTTCTGAATCAGGAATCCGCGTGACCTGTGGATCAGACGTCGCCGACGTGGATCCGTGGTCGAACCAGTATCAACCGAACCGCAAGACGCCATGCCTGGCAGTTGTGGGCGCTGATCAACGCAGGTGCTGAGCCGCATCAGGAGCGACGGCGCTTCGTTGGTCTTTTGTCTGCCGCAGGCGGAGTGACCGTTTGCGGCGCTGGTCTGACATCGGCCTTGGGTGTCGTCACCAGACGTTCCCGTTGTTCGGCGTCCAGGCCGGGAGTGGCACGCATGTCGGTGTCCACCAACCCGGCGGCGATGTCACGCTGCGCCTGGGCAATCGTCGGATCGACGACATGCCCGACCTGGTTGGTGGCTTCGTCACGCTCGTGGGGCAGGGGCAGCGGCTGGCCGGTGGGCGCGTACTTGGGCGTGACGGGCACGGGTTGCGGGGTGCGGGGCATGACTTCTCCTGGCAATGGGAGCCGCCATCGTGTCCACGACGACGCGCTGTCGGTGTAGGCCGGGCGCTCGCCTGACCGTAGGAAGTTCTTGGTGGGCCGCCGCCCGCTGTCGTTGTCCAAAAGTCGACAACCAGCGCGACATGCTTCGGCGCACCTCGGCCGTGCTGGGGAGCGTCCAATCTTGACGATTCCAGACCCTGATCTTTACCTTTATGAGGTGGCTGATTTACTATTCTGCCCATGGACGCCAGCACCAGACAACTCTTGACGCTTGTCGCCGACAGCCCGCGCAACGTGGCCGGCCGGCTGGCGAAGGTCCTGAACATCTCCCGTCAGGCCGCGAGCGCGCGGCTGCGTTCTGCGGCGCGCCGTGGCCTCATCAAACTCAGCGGACGCGGTGCTGGAGTCCGTTACGAACTGACGACCCAGCACCAGATCCATCAGAGCTATCCACGCGCCGGCCTGTCGGAAGACCTGGTTTGGCAGCAGTTGCTGGCCCCGGTGGTGGCCGACATGCCCGAAAGCGTCCGCGACGTGTGGAGATACGGCACGACGGAGATGATCAACAACGCCGTCGACCACTCCGGTTCCCAATTGGTCCACGTCGGCATCAGGCGCAACGCCCTGTTCACTCAGGCCTGGGTGGCAGACGATGGCGAGGGCATCTTTCTGCGAATCCAGCGCGCACTGGACTTGTTCGATCCACGCGAAGCCATCCTGGAATTGGCAAAGGGCAAGTTCACGACCGATCCCGAGCGGCATTCAGGCGAGGGCATCTTCTTTTCGTCCAAGGTGTTCGACGCGTTCGACATCCGCTCTGGCCGGTTGCACTTCGCGCACGATGACGGGACGGTGGATGTGCTCTTCGAGCGCGCCGCCGACGCGCCCGGCACGACAGTGTTCATGCAGTTGGCCAACGACAGCCAGCGGACGACGCGTGAGGTCTTCGACAAGTTCGCGGCACCAGAGGAGTACAGCTTCGCGAAGACGCTGGTGCCGGTGAAGCTGGCGCAGCATGAAGGTGAGAAGCTGGTAGCGCGCTCTCAGGCCAAGCGGCTGACCATGCGCTTCGAGAGGTTCCAGACCGTCGTACTTGATTTCGATGGCGTTGCGGAGATCGGTCAGGCGTTCGCCGACGAGGTATTTCGGGTTTTCCAGCGTGCACACCCGCAGACCACCCTGCTGCCGGTCAATATGACGGCGAGCGTGAAGGCCATGGTGTCGCGAGCCCGAGCCGCCGGACGACCGGCGGCAATGGGGTCGGCTTGAAAACTGCGGAGAGCGGTCGGTCGTCAGCGCCTGAAGAACTGCCGGGCTGGCTGATGGGCGCAAAGAAAAACGGGCCAGAAGGCCCGTGTTTGCTTGCTCGTTTGGTGGAGACGAGGAGGATCGAACTCCTGACCTTCGCATTGCGAACGCGACGCTCTCCCAGCTGAGCTACGCCCCCACGACAACAAAAATTTTAGCACCCGTGTCGGGCCACGGACGCCGGGGATCTGGAGCCCCGCGCACCGCAGCATCGCTCGTTCCGCATGAAGGAACTGCGGTCTTCTATGGTTGACGCTCGGCGGAATCTCGCTGACAGTTCGAGTGCCGCGCCGACCCGCGTGCGACGTGCGTACGAGGCGTACGAGGCGTATGGGGCGTGCGAGATGCGCGACACGCGAAGACATTCGCGACACGCAACACGGTCGCGAGACGATCAGAACCAGGAGACCCCGCCCATGGCCGCATCCGTGACCCTGCGCTTGAACGGCCGCAGCACGCGCTGCCAATCGGACGCCCAGACCCCGCTGCTCTACGTGCTGCGCAACGAGCTCGACCAGCACGGCCCGCGCTTCGGTTGCGGGCTGGCGCAGTGCGGTGCCTGCACGGTGCATGTCGACGGTACGGCGCAGCGGTCCTGCGTCACGCCGCTGGCCGCCGCGGCCGGGCGTGAGGTGACCACGCTGGACGGTCTGGCCGCGCGCTGGCGCTCGCAGCATCCACAGGCCGATGCCGCGGCACTCCATCCGGTGCAGCAGGCCTTCATCGACGAGCAGGCCGCGCAGTGCGGCTACTGCATCAACGGCTGGATCATGACGGCTGCCGCGCTGCTTGCCGCCAAGCCGCGGGCCACCGACCGCGAACTGCGCGACGGCCTGAGCGGGTTGAAGTGCCGCTGCGGCACGCAGGTCAGCGTGCTGCGCGCGGTCAAGCGCGCGGCGCAGCAGATGCTTGCGGCGCGGGGGGCGGCATGACGGCCGGCGCGGCGACGTTCGACCGGCCGACGTTCGACCGGCGGACTTTCCTGGCCGGCGGCGCCGGCCTGCTGGTCACGCTGGCGCTGCCGGCCGCGGCCCAGACTGAAGGCGGCGAGGGTGCCGCCACGTCAGCCGGCGACGGCCTGCCGCGCGAACGGCTCGATTCGTGGATCGCCATCGACCCGCAGGGCCGCGTGGTCGCGGCGGTCGGCAAGATCGACGACGGGCTGGGCATCCCGTCGGCCTTCGCGCAGATCGTCGCCGAAGAACTCGACCTGCCCGTCGACGCGGTGCAGCTTCGCATGGGCGATACCGCGACCACCGTCGACCAGCGCGGCACCGGGTCGAGCAACGGCATCACCGACGGCGGCGCGGCGCTGCGCATCGCCGCGGCGCAGGCCCGCGCCTTCCTCGTGCAGCGCGCGGCCTTGCAACTCGGCGTCGCGGCGGCGCAGCTCGAGACGGCCGACGGTGCGGTGCGTGTCGCGGCAGATCCCACGCGCCGCGTGACCTATGGCGACCTGCTGCAGGGCGGCCGCTTCGAGCTGGCCGTCGACCCCAAGGTGGCGACCAAGGCCGTGGCGTCGTACCGCGTCGTCGGCCGGCCGCTGCCGCGCGCCGACATCGCCGACAAGGCCACCGCGCAGTTCCGCTACCTGGTCGATCTGAAGCTGCCGGGAATGGTCCACGCCCGTGTCGTGCGCCCGCCGACGGCCGGCGCGCAGCTGCAGGCGGTCGAGGCCTTGCCGGCGACGCCGGGATTCATCCGCCTGGTGCGCCAGGGCAACTTCGTCGCCGTCGTCGCCGAGCGCGAGGAGCAGGCGGTGGCCGCGGCGCGCGAACTGCGACTGTCGTGGTCGGCGCCGACGCAGCGTTTCTCGCGCGACTACGACGCGCTGTACGCGACGCTGCGCAGTGCGCCGGCGAAAGGCGCCAACGGCCGCAAGGTCGATCGCAGCAATGGCGATGTCGACAGCGCATTGCCGGCCGCCGCGCAGCGCCTGGAGGCCTGGTACGAATACCCGTTCCAGTCGCACGCCTGCATGGGCCCGGCCTGCGCGCTGGCCGACGTGCGCGCCGACAGCGTGACGGTGTGGATGGGCGGGCAGAAGCCCTATCCGCTGCGCAAGACGGTGGCCGAACTGCTCGGCCGGCCGGCGGCGCAGGTGCGTGTGATCTGGCAACCCGGCCCCGGCTCGTACGGCATGAACGACAGCGACGACGCCGCCGTCGACGCGACCATCGTGGCGCGCGAGGTCGGCCGCCCGGTGCGCCTGCAATACGCGCGCAGCGACGCCACGGCGTGGGACCCGAAGGGCCCGCCCGGGGTGTTCCGCCTGCGCGGCGGGCTGGATGCCAACGGCCGCGTGACGGCGTTCGATTACTTCTCGCGCGGCTATTCGGGGCGCACGCGGCCGTCGGGAACGCAGCGCTTCAGCGACTCGCTGGCGTCGCAGTTGATCGGCGGCCACGTGACGAAGAGCGAGGACCTGTTCCAGATCTCGGCCGAGAGTTACCGCTTCGACCATGCGCGGGTCGCCGGCGAACTGCTGCACTGGGAACAGTCGCTGGCCACCGGACTGCGCACCGCGCATCTGCGCGACCCCGATGGCATGGCCACCTGCTTTGCCAGCGAAAGCTTCATCGACGAGCTGGCGCTGGCCGCGCGCATGGATCCGGTCGCCTTCCGCCTGCAGCATCTGGGCGATGCGCGGCACGCGGCGGTGGTGCGCGAAGCTGCTGCGCGCGCTGGCTGGGTCGCCCGCGTCGGGCCGAACACGGTCGATGCCGGGGGCGCGGTCTTGCGCGGCCGCGGCATCGGCTACGCGCCGCGCAACGGCGCGGTGGTGGCCATCGTCGCCGAGGTCGAGGTCGAACGCGCGACGGGCCAGTGGCGGGCGACCCGCTTCGTCGTCGCGCACGACTGCGGCATGGTCATCAACCCGCTGAGCCTGGAACGCGTGATCGAGTCCAACATCCTGATGTCGCTGAGCCGCAGCCGCCACGAGGAAGTGCGCTTCGACGAGCAGCGCGTGCTCAGCGTCGACTGGCTGACCTATCCGATCCTCGACATGACCGAGGTGCCCGACCGCATCGATGTGGTGCTGGTCGGCAACCAGCCCGGCCGCAGTTACGGCGCCGGCGAACCGAGCACCCGCCCGGTGGCCGCAGCGCTGGCCAACGCCTTGTTCGACGCCACCGGCCGGCGCCTGCGCCGTGTGCCGTTCACCCCCCAGCGCCTGCGAGCCGCGCTGCAGGCACCGCGCGCGGCCTGAACGGCCGCGGCCCTTCACGCCTTCCTCCCCGGTCCGCCCCGCCTTCAGCCCCGCCTCCCGCCCTGCATCCCGTCACGCAACCCGCCCCCGCATCGCCGCGCACCACCCATGACCGATCAACCCTCCATCGTCCCTCCGTCGCGCCGCCAGGCCTTGATCTGCGGGCTGGCCGGCCTGTCCTTCCCAGCCTGGGCGCAGGCCCCCGGGGACTTTCCCAACAAGGCCCTGCGCATCGTCGTGCCCTACGCACCCGGCGGCAGCGCCGACACGCTGGGCCGGCTGATCGGCCGCTTCCTGCAGGACAGCCTGAAGCAGACCGTGGTGATCGAGAACAAGGGCGGGGCCGGCGGCATCATCGGTTCGCGCGAGGTCGCCAAGTCCGCGCCCGACGGCTACACGCTGGTCGTCTCGGGCATCGGCTCGCATGTCATCGCGCCGGTCGACACCCCGGGCTTCGAGCCGATGAAGGACTTCACGCACATCGCGCTGCTCGGCGGCCCGCCGCTGGCGATGGTGGTCCATGCCGAACAGCCAATGAAGGACGTCAAGGGCTTCATCGACCACGTTCGCGCCAACCCCAAGGGGCTCAGCTGGGGTTCGCCCGGGCAGGGCACGCACGGGCACCTGACCGGCGAGCTGTTCCGTCAGGCCAACAAGCTGAACATGGTGCACATCAGCTACAAGGGCGCCGGCCCGGCGGTGGCCGACCTGCTGGGCAACCAGATTCCGGCCGCGTTCATGACATTGAGCTCGGCCAACGCGCATGTCGACAGCGGCAAGCTGCGCCTCTTGGCGGTATCGGCAAGCAAGCGCGTGGCGGCCTATCCCGACACGCCGACGCTGGCCGAACTCGGCTATCCGCAGCTGACCGGGACGACCTGGTTCTCGATTTCCGGCCCGCCGGGCATGCCGGCGGCGGTGGTCGACAAGCTGAACGCCGAAATCCGTCGCGGATTG
>JANMAP010000155.1:0-2192 GCA_031359905.1 Burkholderiales bacterium
GTCAGCCCGGCGCTGTGGTGCGGGGCTGACGGTGCGGCGTAGAAGCTGTGCACGAAGTAGAACCAGCTGCCGTCGGGCACACCGTTCCAGATCGGATGGGACACGCCACCATGCGTCTGGGCAAACACTTGGTTCCAGCCCATCTGCGGCACCTTGTAGCGGCTGCCGTCGGGCTGCAGCCGGCCGTCCAGCTGAAAGCGCAGCACCCGGCCGGGAATCAGGCCCAGGCCGGGTGTGTCCTGCTCCTCGCTGTGGTCCAGCAGCATCTGCATGCCCACGCACACGCCCATCAGCGGCTTGCTGGCGGCGGCCTCCAGCACCGCGTCCTTGAGGCCGCTGTCGCGCAGCTCGCGCATGCAGTCGCGCATCGCACCCTGGCCGGGCAGCACCACGCGGTCGGCGGCGCGCACGTCTTCGGGGCGCTGGGTGACAATGACCTGGTGGCCCGAGGCAGCCGCCACATGCATCACCGCCTGCGACACCGAGCGCAGGTTGCCCATGCCGTAGTCGACGACGGCGACGAGGCCGGCCATGGCGCTACAGACTGCCCTTGGTGGAAGGGATGACACCGATCGAGCGCGGATCGATCTCCAGGGCCGCGCGCAGCGCGCGCGCGAAGGCCTTGAACACCGTCTC
Organism: Burkholderiales bacterium; assembly: GCA_031359905.1. GTDB lineage: Bacteria > Pseudomonadota > Gammaproteobacteria > Burkholderiales > Burkholderiaceae_C > Rubrivivax. Next base: position 637 of record JANMAP010000155.1, read on the forward strand.
GCACTGGTGGTGCGCGTTCGCGCCGCGCAGGTTGTCGATATGCAGCGTGACGAGCGCGTGGTTGGCGAAGCCCTGGAAGAACTCGTGCGCCAGGTGGACGTCGAAGCCGCCGATCATTCCCGACGTGAACGGCACGTTCATGGTCAGCCCGGGACGCCCGGAAAAGTCGATCACGACCCGCGACAACGCCTCGTCGAGCGGCACGTAGGCGTGGCCGTAGCGGCGCAGCCCTTTCTTGTCGCCGATCGCCTGCGCCACCGCCTGGCCGAAGGTGATGCCCACATCCTCCACCGTATGGTGGCCGTCGATGTGCAGGTCGCCCTGGGCCTGGATGTCGAGGTCGATCAAGCCATGGCGCGCGATCTGGTCGAGCATGTGGTCGAAGAAACCGATCCCGGTCGCGAAGCTGCCCTGGCCGCTGCCGTCGAGGTTCAGCCGCACGCGGATCTGCGTTTCCTTGGTGTCGCGTCGTACGTCGGCCAGGCGGTCCATCAAGAGCTCGCTTTCGGGTTCGGGCGTCGTTGCCCCAGACGGTGGATTTTCACCGACCGCCGCGCACTCAGGGTTTCATGCGCATCTCGGCCGCGCGCGCATGCGCCTGCAGGCCCTCGCCGTGCGCCAGCACCGAGGCGATCCGGCCGAGCGTCTGCGCGCCCGCCGCGCTGACCTCGATCAGGCTGCTGCGCTTCTGGAAATCGTAGACCCCGAGCGGCGACGAGTAGCGCGCCGTGCCGGCCGTCGGCAGCACGTGGTTCGGCCCGGCGCAGTAGTCGCCCAGACTCTCGCTGGTGTAGGCGCCGAGAAAGATCGCGCCGGCGTGACGCAGCAGCCGCTCCCAGCGGTGCGGGTCGTTCGAGCTGATCTCGAGGTGCTCGGGTGCGATCCGGTTCGAGATCGCGCAGGCCTCGTCCATGCTGCGGGTGCGGATGAGCGCACCGCGGCCTTCGAGCGAGGCGCGGATCACGGCCCGGCGCGCCATCTCGGGCAGCAGCCGATCCATCGCGGCCTGCACCTGCGCGAGGTAGCCGGCGTCCGGGCACAGCAGGATGCTTTGAGCCATCTCGTCGTGCTCGGCCTGGCTGAAGAGGTCCATCGCGACCCAGTCGGGATGGGTCGAGCCGTCGGCCAGCACCAGGATTTCGCTCGGCCCGGCGATCATGTCGATGCCCACGCTGCCGAACACCCGCCGCTTGGCTGCGGCCACATAGGCGTTGCCCGGGCCGGTGATCTTGTCGACCGCGGGGATCGTCGCGGTGCCGTAGGCGAGCGCTGCGATAGCCTGCGCGCCGCCGATCGTGAAGATGCGGTGCACGCCGCAGATCGACGCTGCGGCCAGCACCAGCGGATTGGCCGCACCGCCCGGCGTCGGCACGACCATCACGATCTCGCCCACGCCGGCGACCTGGGCCGGCAGCGCGTTCATCAACACGCTCGACGGATAGGCGGCCTTGCCGCCGGGCACGTAGATGCCGACGCGGTCGAGCGGCGTCACCTTCTGGCCGAGCAGCGTGCCGTCTTCGTCCCGATAGCTCCACGAACGGCCGCAGGCTTCGAGC
>JANMAP010000226.1:0-3286 GCA_031359905.1 Burkholderiales bacterium
TTCTGATGTTCGCAGGCATGCCCCTTCTGATGCTCGCCGGCATGCTCTGACGCCCGCCGGCATGACGGCGAACCGATTCGCGCCCCCTTCGTTCCACTTGTTGTCCGAGATCACGATGCCCGATACCGCCGAGACCACCGCCACGCTGATGGAACGCGTGCTTTATGAAGTCAAGCGCGTGGTCGTCGGCCAGGACCGCTTCCTCGAACGCGTGCTGGTGGCCATGCTGGCCCAGGGCCACCTGCTGGTCGAAGGCGTGCCCGGCCTGGCCAAGACGCTGACCGTCAAGACCCTGGCCCGCACCGTGCGCGGCACTTTTAAGCGCATCCAGTTCACGCCCGACTTGGTGCCCGCGGATCTCGTCGGCACGCGCATCTACAACCAGAAGACCGGCGAGTTCGGCACCAGCCTGGGCCCGGTGTTCGCCAACCTGGTGCTGGCCGACGAGATCAACCGCGCCCCGGCCAAGGTGCAGAGCGCGCTGCTCGAGGTGATGCAGGAACGCCAGGTGACGATTGCCGGCGAATCGCACAAGGTGCCCGACCCGTTCGTCGTGATGGCCACGCAGAACCCGATCGAGACCGAAGGCACCTATCCGCTGCCCGAAGCCCAGGTCGACCGCTTCATGATGAAGGTGCTGGTCGACTACCCGAGCGAGGAGGAAGAGTTCGTCATCGCCGAACGCGTCACCGGCCCGGCGGTGGAAGTCAACGCCGTGGCCGACACGTTCGCGCTGGCCGCGCTGCAGCGCGAATGCCGGGCCATCTTCGTCGACCCGGCCTTGATGCAGTACGCCGTGAAGCTGGTCGGCGCCACGCGCCGGCCGGCACAGCATGGCCTGGCCGAGCTCGCGCCCTACATCACCTACGGCGCCAGCCCGCGCGCGACCATCGGCATGATCGAAGGCGCGCGCGCACTGGCCATGCTGCGCGGCCGGCGCTACGTGCTGCCCGAAGACGTCGCCGACCTGGTGCCCGATGTCATGCGCCACCGCGTGGTGCTGAGCTACGAGGCGCTGGCCGAAAACATCACGCCGGATGAGATCGTGCAGCGCGTGCTGAAGCACATCCCGGCGCCCGACAAGCCCCTGGCCCATCCACAGGGTGCTGCCGCCCATGGCTGAACGCGAACCCGCGCACGGCGCTGATGCCGTGCCGACCTCCGAACAGCTGCTGCGGCGGCTGGAATGGACCGTGATCCGCCGCCTCGATGGCCTGCTGCAGGGCGACTACCGCACGCTGCTGCGCGGCGGCGGCGTCGACCTGGCCGACCTGCGCGAATACCAGCATCACGACGACGTGCGCCACATCGACTGGAACGTCACCGCCCGGCTGCAGCAGCCTTACGTGCGCCAGTTCATCGAAGACCGCGACCTCAACGCCTGGTTCCTGCTCGACCTGTCCGGCAGCGTCGATTTCGGATCTGCCGAGACCACCAAGCTGGCCGTGTCGGCTGGCTTCGTGGCTACGCTGGCGCGCGTCATCACCCGGCACGGCAACCGGGTCGGCGCAGTGCTCTATCGCGGCGCCGACAGCCGCCGGACCATCGATGCGGTGCTGCCGCCCGGCGCGTCGCGCCGCCATGTGCTGAACCTGCTGCAGCGCATGCGCGCGGCGCCGCGGCCGCCTGCCAACGCGGCGGGTGGTGCAGCGGGTGGTGCCGCGGCGGCGGCCCCGTCCGGCGGCACGCGGCTCGCCGACCTGCTGGCGGCAGCGGATGGCGTGATCAAGCGCCGCGCGCTGGTCTTCGTGGTCTCCGACTTCATCAGCGAACCCGGCTGGCAGACCGCGCTCGGCCGGCTGGCCCGCCGCCACGCGGTGGTGGCGGTGCGCCTGTTCGATCCGCTGGAGATGAGCCTGCCGGCCGAGGCCGACCTCGGACTGGTGACGGTGCAGGACGCCGAGACCGGCGAGCAGTTGTTCATCGACGCCGCCGACCCCGGATTTCGCGCCCGCTATGCCGCCGCGGCCGCGCAGTTCGAAGCCGAGTTGATCGACGGCCTGGGCCGCTCGGGAGCCGACATCCTGGAGCTGGCCACCGACGACGACCTGCTTGACGCGTTGCTGCGCTACACCGACCTGCGCCGCCAGCGTGCGCGACTGAAGACGCCGCGGCGCTTCCCGTCGTCGCTGCAGCGGGCGCTGACGGCAGCCAGCGAGTCTGCCGCCACGCTGCAGCGCGCCCAGCCCTTTGCCGGAGCCGCGGCATGAAGTTCATCTGGCCTTCGATGCTGTGGCTGCTGCTGCTGCTGCCGCTGCTGGTGCTGCTCTACCGCTGGCTGCTGGCGCGGCGCCGGCGCAGCACGGTCCGCCTGGCCAGCATCGCGGTGGCCAAGGCCGCCTTCGGCAAGGGCCCCGGCTGGCGGCGCCATGTGCCGCCGCTGTTGATGCTGGTGGCCATCGCCGCACTGCTGCTGGCGGTGGCGCGGCCGACGGCGACCATCACCCTGCCGCTGGCCGAACGGACCATCATCCTGGCGATGGACGTGTCCGGCAGCATGCGCGCCGAAGACGTCAAGCCGAACCGCCTGGTGGCATCGCAGGTGGCGGCCAAGGCCTTTGTCGAGAACCTGCCGCGCGAGGTCAAGGTCGGTGTGGTCTCGTTCGCCGGCACCGCGGCGGTGGTGCAGGCGCCGACGACCAGCCGCGACGACGTCATCGCCGCGATCGACCGCTTTCAGTTGCAGCGCGGCACGGCCACCGGCAGCGGCATCATCCTGTCGCTGGCCACGCTGTTTCCGGATGCCGGCATCGAGATCCAGCACATCACCGGGCAGCGCAACTTCCCGGGCAAGGAAATCGGCAAGAAGGACGACAAGCCCTTCACGCCGGTGGCCCCGGGCTCGTACAACTCGGCGGCCATCATCATGCTGACCGACGGCCAGCGCACCACCGGTCCCGACCCGCTGGACGCCGCCAAGATGGCTTCCGAACGCGGCGTGCGCGTGTACACGGTGGGCATCGGGACGACCAGCGGCGAGATCATCGGCTTCGAGGGCTGGAGCATGCGCGTGCGGCTGGACGAGGAAACGCTGAAGAACGTGTCGGTGCTGACGCATGGCGAATACTTTTACGCCGGCACCGCCGAAGACTTGAAGAAGGTCTACGAATCCCTGAGCTCGCGGATGGTCGTCGAGCGCAAGGAGACCGAGGTCAGCGCCTTGTTCGCGGCGCTGGGCGCGACGCTGGCTTTGGCGGCGGCGGCGCTTTCGGTGTGGTGGTTCGGCCGCGTGGCATGAGGCCGCGCCGGGTCCGCCCGCGCGGTGTCGCACCCGCCGCAGCGGCAG
>JANMAP010000227.1:0-2903 GCA_031359905.1 Burkholderiales bacterium
GTGCTCGAACAGCAGCGCAATGTCTTCACGACGCTCTCGCAGCGGCGGCAATTCTATGAAGGCCACGCCGATCCGGTAGTACAGGTCGGCCCTGAACTTCTGCTGGTCGCTCAATGACTCGAGATCGTGCTTGCTGGCGGCCACCACGCGGCAGTCGAAAGGAACCGCCTTGTTCGACCCGATTCGCTCGATGCTGCGCTCTTGCAGGGCGCGCAGGAGCTTGATCTGCACCGCCATCGGCATGCTCTCGATCTCCTCCAGGAACAAGGTTCCGCCGTGCGCGTACTCGAACTTGCCCACGCGCGAGCGGTTGGCGCTCGTGAAGGCACCCGCTTCGTGGCCGAAGAGTTCACTGTCCGCCAGCGAGTCCGACAGGCCACCGCAGTTGAGCGGAACGAAGTGCTGCCGCCGGCGTTCGCTGTGGTCATGCAGGCAGCGCGCCACAAGCTCCTTGCCGGTGCCGGTTTCGCCGTAGATCAGCACGTCCGCCGACGTCTCGGCCAGGGTCATCACGGTGCGTCGCACCTGCTGCATCTGCGCCGAGCGGCCGATCAGCGCGGCCTGGATGCCATGCCAGTTGTCGAGCGCGTCGCGCAGCGAACGCACCTGCAGGGTCAACTGGCGCCGTTCGACCGCGTGGCGAACGACCGCCAGCAGCCGATCTGACGTGAACGGTTTCTCGATGAAATCGTAAGCGCCTTCGCGCATGGCCTGCACGGCCATCGCGATGTGGCCGTGGCCCGTGATCAGGACCACCGGCAGTTCGGCATCGATGATGCGGATCTGCGGCAGCCATTCGGTGCCGCTGAGCCCGGGCAAGCGCACGTCGCAGACCACGATGACCGGCGCACCCAAGCTGATCCGGGCGCGGGCGCTTTCGGCACTGGCAAACGCTTCGACCTCGAAGCCGGCCAGGTTCAAGGCCTGCGCCATGCTCATGCACACGTCATGGTCGTCTTCGATCAGCAGCACCCGAACCGAAAGAATTGCGCTCACTGCGGATTCAATCCTGTGGGTTGGCGGCCGGCAGATCCACCGTGAAACAGGCGCCGCCTTCGACTGGGTTGCGGGCCTGGATGCTGCCGCCGGCGCCGCGCACCAGTTGCGCCGCAATGACCAGCCCTAGCCCGAGTCCGGCACCGGCGGGCTTGCTGGTGACGAACGGCTCGAACAGGCGCGGCAGGATGTCGGCGCGGATGCCCGGGCCGGTGTCGGTGACGTCCAGGATCACCCGGCCCTCGTACTGGCCGGCGCGGATGCGCAGCCGGCGCTGCGGCGCGCCCTTCATGGCGTCGATCGAATTGCGCATCAGGTTGATGAGCAGGCTGCCCAACGCCGCCTCGTCGGCCATGACACTCAGGGCCGCGGGTTGCACGTCGGCCTCGAAGTCGATGTCGTGGGCGCTCATCTCGGCACCCACCGTCGCCCGCGCGTCGGAGATGCAGCGCGCCAGCGGCACGGCGGTCAGGGGCGCATCACTCTTGTGGGCAAAGGACTTCAGCTGCGACGTCAGCCGCGCCAGCCGGTCCACCATGCCGGTGATGCGCTGCAGATTGCCGCGCACGTCGTCGCGGCGGTCCTGGTCGAGCAGGATGCCGGCGCTGTCGGACAAGGTGCGCAATGCCGTCAGGGGCTGGTTCAATTCGTGCACCATGCCGGCGGACATCTGGCCCAGCGCGGCCATCTTGCCGGCGTGCACCAGGTCGTTCTGCGCCGCGCGCAGCTGTGCAGTGCGCGCCGCCACGGTGGATTCCAGGCTGTCGTGCGCCGCCTGCAGCGCCGCCTGGCTGGCCAGCTTGTGGCGCACGGCGCGCCGGCGCTGCCACAGCGTCACTGCCACCAGCAGCAGCACCGCCATCGCCAGGCTGGCCGTGACCGCGGCATAGCGTGCGGCCAAGCGCAGCGGCGCCAGGTCGTCCAGAACCACCAGCCGCCAGGACGTGCGCTGGAGCGTGCGTGTCGACGCCAGTTGGGCCAGGCCATCCAGTGCCACGAGTTGCGCACCGCCAGCCAGGGTTTCCGTCAAGGCCCAGTTCAGCGGCTGCAGCGCCGCTTCGCCGTAGGGTCGGGAGGATTGCACCTCGGCCTGCAGATTGGCATCGAGCGGTGCCAACGGCCTGTATTTGAGATCGTCGCGAGTGGACAGGATCACGACGCCACGTTCGTCGATCAGCAACACGTCACCCGGCAGCTTGCGCCACTCGCGCTCGGCGCTTTCGATGTTGACCTTGACGGCGACCACGCCGCGCAGGCGGCCGTCGCGGCGCAATGCGTACGACAGGTAGTAGCCGGGCTTGCGACTGGTGATCCCCACGCCGTAGAAGCGGCCACGCCCTTGTTTGATGGCGTCGATGACGTAGGGCCGGAACGAAAGGTCCTGGCCGATCGTGGTGCCGGGCTGGTCCCAGTCTGACGCCGCCAGCGACGTGCCGGCCGGATTCAGCACGTACAGCATCTCCGCCCCGGCCGCGGCGTTGACCCCGTTCAGGTAGCGATTGACGCCGTTTCGAAGCTCGGCATCCGATGGCGTGTCGAGCAATGCCGGCACCACCGGCGTCATCTCCAGCAGCGCCGGCAGGTAATCGAAGCGGGCCAGGTCGGCATCGAGCCCGGTGGCCAGCATGTCGAGACGGTGTTCTGCCGCCTCGCGCAGGCGCGACAAGCCGGTCTGCAAGGCCACCTGGTGGCCGATGTAGGCCGCCGCGGCGACCAGCCCCAGCGCGGCGCACCAGCGCGGCAGCCCGCGCCAGCGCAGCGGAGCCGATGTGGGCGCATCGACGACCGCGGTCAGCTCGTGTGAAGTCATGCGACGGGTATCGTACAAGGCCCGTCGCACCGGATCGGGGGATGGGTGGCGTACGCCCAGGCCGAGTGTTCAATGCAGCTTGACGTGCGGCTCGGTG
>JANMAP010000232.1:0-2215 GCA_031359905.1 Burkholderiales bacterium
TTGGACAGCCACGCCGAAAGTCCCGGCTCGGCCGAGGACAGGTCCACCCCGGCCACGCCGATTTGGGAAAATCCGCAATCACGGGCCCACTGGGCCATTTGCGCCACCAATTGAGGACCGTCGATCTGACTGCTGCTGAACGTCACCCGCCGATTGTAGAAACCGGGCTGCGGACCCTGGCCTGGACCAGCGAGCAAGACACCCGAGCCTTCGCGCAGAAGGTGGCGGCCCATCGCGCCATCTCCAACTGCTTCATTGAGCTGCACGGCGAACTCGGCGCCGGCAAGACCACGCTGGTGCGCCACATCCTGCGGGCATTGGGCGTGCAGGGCCGGATCAAGAGCCCGACCTACGCGGTGGTGGAGCCGTACGTCGTGCAGCAGGCCGACGGCCTACCGGAATTGCTGATCTGGCACTTCGACTTCTACCGCTTCAGCGACCCGCGCGAATGGGAAGACGCCGGGTTTCGCGACCTGTTCGCGAGTCCCGGCCTCAAGCTGGCCGAGTGGCCCGGCAATGCGGGCGCGTTGCTGCCGAAGGCGGACCTGGTGGTCCGGATCGGAGTGCGCCCCGACGATACCCGCGCTGTCACGTTGGCGGCGCAGACCACGGCCGGCCTGGAGCTGCTGCAGTGAGGCGGCGCGATGTGATGCGGGGCGGCACGCTGGTGCTGCTGCTGGGAGCGCAGCAGATCGCCCGCGGGGCCACCATCGTGGCGGTACGGGTGTGGCCCGCACCCGATTACACGCGCGTGACGATCGAGTCGGACGGCCTGCTGGTGTCCAGGGCGGTCGTGGTGCAAGACCCGCCCCGGCTGGCGGTCGACATCGAAGGGATCGAGCTCAACCCGGCGCTGCGCGAACTGGTGGCCAAGGTCAAGGCCGACGATCCCTTCATTGCCGGCATCCGGGTCGGCCAGGGCTCGCCCTCCGGCGTGCGGCTGGTGATCGACCTGAAGCAGGCTGCCCTGCCCCAGGTGTTCAACCTGCCGCCGGTCGCGGCCTACCAGCACCGGCTGGTGGTGGACCTGTATCCGCGCAAGGCGGCCGATCCGCTGGAAGAACTGATCGCGCAGCGCATGAAGGACATCGAGGCCCGTCCGGCGCCCGTTCCCGCTGGCGACCCGCTCGGGGAGCTGATCGCCAGGCACAGCCAGCGTAGCGCGACAGCGCCGGCGCCATCGCAGCCGCAGTCTCAACCGCAGCCGCAGCCGCAGCCGCAGCCGCAGCCGCAGCCGCAGCCGCCATCGTCGCCGCGTTCCGTGCCGTCACCGGCGCCGCAGCGCACCGACCGCCTGATCATCGTGGCGCTCGATCCCGGCCATGGCGGCGAGGACCCGGGCGCGGTGGGCCCTTCGGGTACGCGCGAGAAGGATGTGGTGCTGCGCATCGCGCAGCGGCTGCAGGAGCGGATCAACGCCACCGTCGTCAACGGCAACCCGATGCGCGCGTACATGACCCGCGACGCCGATTTTTTCGTGCCGCTGCACCAGCGCGTGCAGAAGGCCCGGCGGGTGCAGGCCGACCTGTTCGTCAGCCTGCATGCCGACGCCTTCTTCACGCCAGAGGCCAAGGGCGCCAGCGTGTTTGCCCTGAGCCAGAACGGCGCCTCCAGTTCGGCGGCCCGCTGGATGGCGGACAAGGAAAATCGCGCCGACCTGATCGGCGGCGTCAACGTCAAGGCGCAGGACATTCACGTGGCGCGCGCCATGCTGGACATGAGCACCACGGCACAAATCAACGACAGCCTCAAGCTCGGTGGCGCTCTGCTTGGCGAGATCGGGAATGTCGGCACCTTGCACAAGCGCCGCGTGGAACAGGCCGGCTTCGCCGTGCTGAAGGCGCCGGACATCCCCAGCGTGCTGGTGGAGACGGCATTCATCAGCAACCCCGACGAAGAAGCCCGCCTGCGCAGCGACGCCTACCAGGACCAGCTGGCTGACGCGATCATGCGCGGCATCAACCGCTACTTCCAGAAGAATCCCCCGCTGGCGCGCAACCGCCCGGTGTAAGCGGTTGGTACGCGCCGCGTCACTCTGTGCGCCGGACCGGCTCACGCCGACGGCACGCGGCGACATCTTCCTACACCCTGCGCGCTGGCCGATTCCTAAAGTTGTTCCACAGGCTAGGGAGCGGTGTCCGACCGCCAGACTAGTTGGCCTGCAACCAACCATGAAGGTGAATACATGAACACGAAAATGATCGCGGCCGTTGCG
>JANMAP010000236.1:0-12933 GCA_031359905.1 Burkholderiales bacterium
AGGCGACGGCACGAAGAAAAGCACCGGCAAGAACGTGCCCGACCTCGTCGAGGCCAACAAGACCGCGATGGGTTTCCCGACGATTCCCGGCCTGCGCGCCACGGTGCCCGAGCCGGGCTTCATCATGCCGGTGCTCGACTACGACTGGGGCCCCGACTTCAACTACACCGACGCCTCCGGCATCCCCACCAACGCGCCGCCGCCGGTGCGCCAGGTCATCAAGATGCTGGTGCCGCGCACCGACGCCGACGGCAACGAGGTCGGCGGCGTGCCCAACGTGCTGACAGACGCGCCGCTGGGCACCTACCTCGGCTGGAACATCACCGCTGGCGGCGCGCGGCCCTTCCACCAGGGGCAGATCTGCAACTACGTTGGCGGCATGGTGCCATTCGCGAAGACGCAGGCCGAGCGGCTGCTCAACAACGATCCGCGGCGGTCGCTGCAGGAGCGCTACGGCGACCACGCAGGCTATGTCGCGGCGGTGCAGCGTGCGGCCGCCAACGCGGTGGCGCGCGGCTTCCTGCTGCAGGCCGATGCCGACGCGCTGGTGGCGGCAGCCGACGCGAGCGGGGTGCTGAAGTGAGCCTGGGCTGAGGCCCCGGCGGCGGTGCGTGGCGGTGCTCGGCCTTCGGCGGCGCACCGCCTGCGCATCAAAGCCGCTGTGGTTCATCGGGCGCCTGCCAGACCTCGAAACCACGGTCAGCGCCTCTGCCATCCGCTGACCATCGATGCGTGCCCTCCGCTGCGCGGCCGCGTCAGCGACAGCCCCATCATCGGTGCCGGCACCTGCGCGCGACGGCGTGTGCGCGGTGTCCTGCTCCGGCCAGGTTGAGATCTTCATCCGCCGCGTCGCGGCCTACGACCTTGCCGCACGCATCAGCTACGGCGGGCAAACGCTGCAAGAGGCGGCGCAAACGGTGGTCTTCGAGCCGCTCAGCAGCCGGGACATTGGCGCCGGCATGGTGGTGCTGGACGCTACCGGCGACGTGCTGGCGCCGTACAACACGCTGGGCCTGTACCGCATGATGGAACCGCGCTGCGGGTGAGGAGCCCGCGTGACGCGGGACCCGGACTCAGTCGTCGTCGCTGCTGCGGAACAGCTTCAGGTCGATGGCGTTGGCCATCGCCTGGTAGCCGGCGTCGTTCGGGTGCAGGTGGTCGCCGCTGTCGTAAGCGGCCAGCATGCGGCCGGGGTTGGCCGGGTCCCGGATGGCCTTGTCGAAGTCGATCACGGCATCGAATTCGCCGCTGCCGCGGATCCAGGCGTTCACCGCCTGCCGCTTGGCCTCGCCGGCGGCTGTGTAGTAGCCGGGGAAGGTCGTGCCCTCGAAGGGCGTGAGCGTGGCGCCGTAGATCTTCAGCCCACGCTCACGGGCCCGCGCGATCAGTTGGCGATGGCCACCGATGATGTCGTCCGCACTCACCTGCTGACTCGGCAGGCCGAAGGCGCCCGGCAGCCCGATGTTGTTGATGCCCTCGAGCAGGATCACCCACCGCGCGCCGGGCGAGCCCGAGAGGTCGCGGTCCAGGCGGGCCAGCGCGTTGGGCCCGATGAAGTCGTGCAGGGTCCGGTTGCCGCTGATGCCGTGGTCGGCCACGGCCACGTGCCGCAGGTCCGCGCGGGCCTGCAGGCGCTGCGCCAGCAGGTTGGGCCAGCGGCGGTTGGCGTCCACGGTGGAGGCGTAGCCGTCCGTGATGGAGTCACCCACGGCCACGACCGCGGCCGCCCGCTTGTCGGCCAAGACGCTGAGACCGCTGAGGAAGAACCACGAGGTCGTCGTGGCCGCCACCGGTGGCGTGACCGCGGCGGCATGGTTGCCCGCAGAGGACACGTAGGTTGTCTGAACGCCCAGCGAATGGAAGGTGCTGGCCGCAACCGTGTCGGGCAGGTACAGGCTCACGACCATGTTCGACAGCGGCGCCACCGCGATGTCGATGGGATCGCTGAGCATCGGCGCACCGGCCGGGATCGTCACGGCGCTGCGACCACCGAAGGTCACCAGCCGGTCGCTGCCCGGCACGGTGGACGGGCCGGCCAGCTGATGCGCGATGCGCACCTCACCCACGCGCAAGGACGTGACGCCGAACTCGTTGCTGAGCCGCACACGCACCGTGGTGCCGCCGAGGCTCACGTGCACGATCTGGCGGATCGTCTGATTGGAAAACTGCGCCGGGCTCGCAGCGATGAACGGCGGCTCGGGTGCCTGCTGGCTGGCCGTCCAGGTGGCCACCCACTGGCCTCGGCTGCCCTTGTCATCGGCAAGGCTGCCGGTCCATCCGGTCGACAATGCGGCCAGCACCAGGGCCAGGGCCCCGGTCCGCATGCCCTCGAGCCACCATGACTTCTTCATTTGTCGTCTCCGTCCGGACCGTGGTGTTTGAAGCCGCCCACGGGGCCCGTCCGCGGCGGCATCTCGTGGTGGCGCCCGCCATCACGGGTGGAATTTAGCGAGCGCAGTCCGGGGTGACAAGCGATTTGCCCGACGGGCCGGCGAAGCGGGTCGTCCGCTTGCTGGGGGCAGCGTCGCGGGAGGGCCGCGGCGTCCTCTTGGGCGCTGCCCTGCGTTCTGCAGGCATAGACTGTCGTCGCAGCAGCAGCACCGAAAGGCCGCCATGAACGCCCCCATCCGCCCCGCCGAGGCCAGCGCCCTGGCCGCCTATGCCGACCAAGCCTGGGACCAGCGCATCGTCCCGGCACTGACCGAATACATCGCCGTGCCGGCGAAGAGCCCGATGTTCGATCCCGACTGGGCGCGACATGGGTTCGTCGACCGCGTGGTCCACGACGCGGCGCGCTGGGTCGAGGGGCGCCGCGTCGCCGGGCTCCAGCTCGAAGTCATCCGCAGCGAAGGCCGAACGCCGGTGATCTTTTTCGACATCCCGGCGACCAAGGCGGGCAGCACCGATACGGTCGTGCTTTATGGCCACCTCGACAAGCAGCCCGAGTTCAGCGGCTGGCGCAGCGACCTGGGCCCATGGACGCCGAAGTACGAAGACGGCTTGCTCTACGGCCGCGGCGGCGCCGACGACGGTTATGCGGTGTACGCCGCGATCAGCGCGATCGAGGCGCTGGATGCACAGGGCATCGCGCGGCCGCGCTGCGTCGGCTTGATCGAAAGCTGCGAGGAAAGCGGCTCGTCCGACCTGCCGCTGTATCTGGACGCGCTGAAGCCGCGGCTGGGCAACGTCGCGCTGGTCGTCTGCCTGGACAGCGGCGCCGGCAACTACGACCAGCTGTGGTTGACGACCAGCCTGCGCGGGATGGTCAGCGGCGTGCTGAAGGTCGAGATCCTCACCGAAGGCATCCACTCGGGCGATGCGTCGGGTCTGGTGCCCAGCAGCTTCCGCGTGCTGCGCCAGGTGCTCGATCGGCTGGAAGACAGCCGCACCGGCGAACTGCTGCCGGAGAGCTTTCACTGCGCGATCCCGGCGGCGCGCGTCGAGCAGGCTGCAGCGACCGCGGCGATCCTCAAGGAGCAGGTCTGGAAGCGCATGCCCTGGGCCTGTGGCGCCGACGGCGGCGCCGTGCTGCCGACGACCACCGACCCGCTGCAGGGCCTGCTCAACCGCACCTGGCGGCCGACGCTCAGCGTCACCGGCGTCGACGGTTTCCCGGCGCTGCAGGATGCCGGCAACGTGCTGCGCCCCTACACCGCGTTCAAGCTCAGCCTGCGCCTGCCGCCGCTGGTCGACGGCAATGAGGCCAGCCTGAAGCTGAAGACCCTGCTCGAGGACAACGCACCGTACAACGCCAAGGTCACGTTCCATGCCGACGGCCGCGCCGGCGCGCTGGGCGCCACGGGCTGGAACGCGCCCGCGCTGGCGCCCTGGCTCGAGCAGGCGCTCAACGAAGCCTCGCATGCGCATTACGGCGCACCGCTGGGCTACATCGGCCAGGGCGGGACGATTCCGCTGATGAGCATGCTGGCCAAAGGCTTCCCGGCGGCGCAGATGATGGTCTGCGGCGTGCTGGGACCGAAGAGCAACGCCCACGGGCCCAACGAGTTCCTGCATGTGCCCTACGCCAAGCGGCTGACCGCCGCGGTGTCGCAGGTCATCGCCGCTTGCCCTTGAGCCGCGCCGCCACAGCCCCCGGCACCACCCCGGGCACCACTCCGGCCATCCATCAGGCCGCGGCCTTGCGCCGCGCCCGCCAGCCGCCGACCAGCACGACCACACCCGGAATGGCGATCATGGCCCAGATGATGTGGCTCAGGTGCGCCTTGACCCACGGCTGGTTGCCGAAGACATAGCCGGCCAGCGTGATGCTGCAGACCCACAGGGCCCCGCCGCTGACGTCGTAGAACGTGAACTTGCGGCGCGTCATCTGCGCCACGCCGGCGACGAACGGCGCGAAGGTGCGCAGGAACGGCATGAAGCGCGCGACGACGATGGTGACGCCGCCGCGCTGTTCGTAGAACGCATGCATGCGGTCGAAGGCCGCGCGGTTGAACCAGCGCGACTGCGGCCAGGCAAAGACCCGCGGGCCGATGGCCCGGCCGATCATGAAGTTGGTCTGGTTGCCGAGCACCGCCGCGGCGGTCAGCAGGGCCATCGCCAACGGCAGGTTCATCAGCCCCAGCCCGCACAGCGCGCCGACCACGAAGAGCAGCGAATCGCCAGGCAGGAACGGCATCACGACGACGCCCGTCTCGATGAAGATGATGGCGAAGAGCAGCGCATAGACCCAGCCGCCGTAGGCCAGCACGAAGTCCGACAGATGACGGTCGACATGCAGGACGAAGTCGATCAGCAAGGCCAGGAAGTCCATCGGTCAAGGGTCCTCAGGCGCGGGCTGCGGGGGGCTCGTGATCGACGTCGGGCTCGGCGCGCTCGGCGGCCCGCATCTCGTCGAACGGGGCGTCTTCGAGCGCCGCCGCCGTTTCTTCGGGCACCTGTTCGCCCAGGAAACCGCCGCTCTGGTGGGCCCAGAGTTTGGCGTAGTGCCCGGCGACCGGGCCACGCGCCAGCAGCTGGGCGTGCGTGCCTTGCTCGACGATGCGGCCCTGTTCGAGCACGATGAGCCGGTCCATCCGCGCGATGGTG
Organism: Burkholderiales bacterium; assembly: GCA_031359905.1. GTDB lineage: Bacteria > Pseudomonadota > Gammaproteobacteria > Burkholderiales > Burkholderiaceae_C > Rubrivivax. The sequence goes on from JANMAP010000236.1 coordinate 5,047, forward strand.
CTCAGGCGGTGGGCGATGGCGATCACCGTCTTGCCTTCCATCAGGCCGAGCAGCTGGTCCTGGATGGCGATCTCGACCTCGCTGTCCAGCGCACTGGTGGCCTCGTCGAGGACCAGGATCGGCGCGTCCTTCAGGATCACACGCGCAATGGCGACGCGCTGGCGCTGCCCGCCGCTGAGCTTCACGCCGCGTTCGCCGACATGCGCGTCGTAGCCGGTGCGGCCTTTCCAATCCTGCAGCCCGAGGATGAATTCGTGGGCCTGCGCCTTCTTTGCGGCGCTGACGATCTCGTCCAGCGTCGCGCCGGGCCGGCCGTAGCCGATGTTGGCGGCGATCGAACGGTGCAGCAGCGAGGTGTCCTGCGTGACCATGCCGATGGCCGCGCGCAGGCTTTCCTGGCTGACCTCGCGCACATCGTGGCCGTCGATGCGCAGGCTCCCGTGCTCGAGGTCGTGAAAGCGCAGCAGCAGGTTGACCAGCGTGCTTTTCCCCGCGCCTGAACGGCCGACCAGGCCGACGCGCTCGCCCGGCCGGATGACCAGATTCAGATCGTCGAGCACCCTCTTGCCGTCGTCGCGGCCGTAGGTGAAGGTGACATGTTCGAAGCGGATCTCGCCGCCGGCCGGCGACGGCGCGACGGCCAGTTCGCGCGCACCGGCGCGGTCTTCCATGCCGTGCGGCACGGCGATGGTCTGCATCCCTTCCTGCACGACGCCGATGTTCTCGAAGATGCCGGTGACTTCCCAGCTGACCCAGCCGGCGACGTTGGCAATCGTCCAGGCCAGCGGCAGCGCGGTGGCCACCGTGCCGGCGTCGATCAGGCCGCGGCCCCACAGCGTGATGCCGATGGCTGCCGTGCTGACCAGCAGCAGGGCGTTCAGCGCCGACAGCGTGGTCATGAAGGTGGTGATCAGCCGCATGTGCGCGGCGATCGCGCCGGTGTGCTCGTCGATGACCTCGCGCACGTAGGCGTCCTCGTCGCTGGAGCGGGCGAACAGCTTGACGGTCAGGATGTTGGTGTAGCTGTCGACGACACGGCCCATGACCATGCTGCGCAGTTCGCTGCTGGTCTTGGCGAGATCGCGCATGCGAGGCACGAAGTGGCGCAGGAAGAAGATGTAGCCGGCGAACCACAGCGCGGTCGGGATCGCCAGGCGCCAGTCGGCGGCGCTCATCAGCAGCAGCGCCGACAGGCCGTAAACCACGATGTACCAGACCGCGCGGATGCTCGAGACCACGCATTCGCGCACCGCATTGCTGGTCTGCATCACGCGGTTGGCGATGCGCCCGGCGAAGTCGTTCTGGAAGAACGGCCAGCTCTGCCGCACGACATGCCAGTGACTCTGCCAGCGGATCGGGCTGGTGACGCCGGGCACCACCGCGTTGTTGCGCACCAGGCTGTCCATCAGCAGCGCCAGCGGGCGGCCCACGGTCACCAGCACGGCCATGCCGAGCAGCGCGGGCAGGGCCTGGGCCAGCGCGGCGGCGCGGTCGGGGCTTTCCATCAGCCGCACCAGGCGGCCGATGAAGACCGGGATCAGGGTGTCGATCAGCGCCACCACCAGCCCGGTGACGAACATCGCGCCGAACAGGCCCTTGGTCTGGCGCACGAAGTGCCAGTAGAAGGCCAGCAGGTCCTGCGGCGGCGCGCTGCCGGCGCGGGCGGTGGGCCGGATACGGCTTTCGAAAAAGGCAAACATGGACAGCGAGGCCGCCCGAAGGCCGGATGGGCCTGCTGCGACACGAATGGGCTGGGGTGCGCCGATTGTCGCCGCGCCGCTCGCTGAGACCATCGGCGTCCCACTGCCAGTCGCGACGGGAATCAACGTGGGCAGCCCCCGGCTGCGCCTGCCCCCGCCGGCGCGCCTAGAAAGTCAAGCCGCGGGTCACCTGCGCGCCCGCCAGCGGCTCGAGCAACGCCAGCAGCGGGCGCAGCGGCCCATAGCGCAGCGACACCTTCTGCGCGTAGGCGATGAAGCGCGGCAGATCAGCGGCGTAATGCGGCTTGCCGTCGCGGTGCTTCAGGCGGCTGAAGATGCCCATCACTTTCAGGTGGCGCTGCAGGCCCATCCATTCGAGCGCACGCCAGAACTCGCCGAAGTCGGCGGCCATCGCGCATGCCGCGTCGCCGTCGACCTGCAGCAGCCCGGCGCGGCGCGCCTGCTGCCACCAGCGCACGGCCCAGTCGAGTTCCTGGGCCTCGTCCCAGGACAGGAAGGCGTCGCGCAGCAACGATGCCAGGTCATAGGTGATGGGCCCGCGCACGGCGTCCTGGAAGTCGAGGATGCCGGGGTTGGGCGTGCAGACCATCAGGTTGCGCGGCATCCAGTCGGCATGCACGGCAACCTGCGGCTGGGCCAACGCGCTGTCAATCAGCAGGCCGCACAGGCGCTGCCAGGTGGCCTGTTCGGCGGCCGTCCAGGTGATGCCATGCTCCCGCGCCACGCACCATTCGGGAAACAAGGCCAGTTCGCGGGCCAGCAGGGCCTCGTCGAAGAGCGGCAGCGCGGCCGCCGGGACACCTTGCTGAAAGCGGATCAGCGCCGACAGTGCGTCGCGCATCAGCGCATCGGCCTGCGCCGCGTCGGCCCCTTGAAGCGCCGAAAGATAGACCTCGCCACCGAGGTCGGACAACAACAGGAAGCCTTGCTCGACATCGGCTTCGAGGACGGTCGGCGCGTGCAGGCCGGCGGCGTGGATCAGCCCGGCGACCTGGACGAAGGGTCGCACGTCTTCGTGCGGCGGCGGCGCGTCCATCACGATCAGGCTGGCACGGTCGGCGTTCACGCGCAGGTAGCGGCGGAAGCTGGCGTCGGCCGACGCCAGCCGGGGGCTGCGCACATCGATGGCATGGCGCGGGGCCACGCTGGCCAGCCAGCGCTCGAAGGCGGCCTGGCGTCTGGGGTCGGGCCAGGGGACCGCGGTGGCTGGGATCGTCATGGATAATCGATTTTACAAACGCCCATTGCTCACCTCCTGCCTGCAGGCGCCTTCCCTTTGATGCGATTCACACTGCTGGCCGCGGCGGTCGGCCTGTTGGTGCAAGGCGGCAAGGCGATGGCGGACACGCCTCCCGGCGCCGCGCCGGTCGTTGTGAACGCCGCGTCGGACGTCGCCAGCGCGGCGCCGGTTGCGGCCAGCGCCGCGTCGGCACCACCGGCGCCGGCGCCGGCACCGGGATCCGCATTCACTTCCGCACCGGCGGCATCGGCCCCCAGCGCATCCGCCCGCCCGCCGCAGCTGCTGCCCAGTCCGAGCATGCAGCCGCTGCCGCGCGGCGACGCTGCGCGCAAGCTGCCATTGATCCTGCGCGCCGACAGCCTGGTCAGCCAGCCCGACCTGCAGACCGCTGCCGAAGGCAAGGTCGAACTGAGGCGCGGCGGCATGGTCATCCGCGCCGACCGGCTGACCTACGACGCGTCGCGCGATCTGGCGAATGCCAAGGGCCAGGTCAGCATCCGCACCGACAGCGCCGTCTACAGCGGCCCCGAACTGCAACTGCAGCTCCAGCGCTTCGATGGCTTCTTTCTCGAGCCGCGCTTCGAGTTCCCGCTGCTTGGCGCCGGGGGCCGTGCGCAGCGCATCGATTTCATCGACAGCGCCCGTGCGGTGGCCACCGCCGCCAGCTACAGCAGCTGCCCGATCGACGGACCGCAGGATCCGGACTGGATCCTGCGCGCCAGCCGGGTCCGTCTGGACCTCGACCTGAACGAGGGCATCGCCGACAACGCGGTGCTGCGCTTTCTCGGCGTGCCGATCCTGGCCTGGCCGAGCCTGAGCTTTCCGCTCAGCGACGCCCGCAAGTCGGGGTGGCTGCCGCCGAGCGTCAACATCGACAGCCGCAGCGGCCTGGAGCTGTCGGTGCCCTACTACTGGAACATCGCACCGCAGCGCGACGCGACGATCTCGCCGCGCGTCATCAGCCGGCGCGGACTGGCGGTCGACACCGAGTTTCGCTATCTCGAACCGCAGGCCCGCGGCACGCTGGCGCTGGACTGGCTGCCGAACGACCGCGTCGCCCGGCGCGCGCGGGCCAGCCTGAACTGGGACCACGAAGGCGAGTTCGATCGCCTGTGGTTCTACCGCGCCGAGGTCGCGCGGGTCACCGACGACGATTGGTGGAAGGACTTCCCGAACCACAACAGCCGCAACCTGACGACCCGCCTGCTGCCGCTGCGGCTGGCCCTCGAACGCCAATTCGCTCTGCCCGGACTCGACGGCCTGGCCTATGTGCGCACGCAGCGCTGGCAGCTGCTGCAGTCGGTCGATTCGCCGATCGCCCCGCCGTACCAGCGCAGCCCGCAGATCGGCATGCAATTGACCGGCCTGGCCGGGCGTTGGCTGTACAAGGTCGAAACCGAGTTCAACCGCTTCACGCTGCCCGGCGACAACGCAGTGCGCGCCGGGCGGTCGGAAGGCGACCGCTGGCATCTGCTGGGCTCGTTCAGCCGGACCTTCAAGGACGGCGGGCTGTGGCTGGTGCCGCGCCTGGCGCTGAACGCCGCGCGCTACGCCACCGACCGGCCCGCGGCCGGGACGCCGCGCGTGGCGTCGCGGGCGATCCCCAGCCTCAGCGTGGATGCCGGCTTCGAGCTCGAGCGCCAGACCAGCTTCTTCGGCCGCGTCCTGCGGCAGACCCTCGAGCCGCGTCTGCTGTATGTCAACACGCCCTACCGCGCGCAGAGCCAGCTGCCGAACTACGACTCGGCGGCCAAGGACTTCAACTTCGTCTCGATCTTCACCGACAACGCGTTCTCGGGCATCGACCGGGTCGCCGACGCGCACCAGATCACTGCCGGGCTGACCACCCGCCTGGTCGACGCCGGCGGCGGCGAAGCCCTGCGCCTGGGGGTGATCCAACGCTACCTGCTGCGCCCGCAGCAGGTGGCCCCGCAGCCCGACGGCAGCGCCGACGGCCCACCGCTGACGCAGAAGTTCTCCGACGCACTGCTCGTCGGCTCGACCAATGTGCTGCCGTCGTGGACCCTGGACGCGGCGCTACAGTTCAGCCCGGAAATCCATCGCGCGGTGCGCACGGTGGTCGGCGCGCGCTACTCGCCGGGGCCGTTCCGCACCGTCAGCACCACCTACCGGCTGACGCGCGGCTTGAGCGAACAGCTCGAACTGGGCTGGCAGTGGCCGGTCTGGGGCAACCCGGCAACCGCCGAGCCGAAGTCGCGCTCGGCCAGCAGCAGCGGCAACTGCAGCGGGGCCTGGTATTCCGTCGGGCGCGTCAACTACAGCCTCAAGGACAGCCGGATCACCGACTCGGTGCTCGGGCTCGAATACGACGCCGGCTGCTGGATCGGGCGGATCGTCGCCGAGCGCCTGTCGACCGGGCGCAGCGAAGCGACGACGCGGCTGCTGCTGCAGCTGGAACTGGTCGGCCTGTCGCGCATCGGTTCCAACCCGCTGAAGGTCTTGAAGGACAATATCCCGGGGTACCGCCTGCTGCGCGAGGAACGCACGAATGCGCCGCGCAGCGACGAGTGGCAGCCGGTGCCTTGAAGCGCCCCACCCCAATCTGCCCACGCCTTTCGCCGAGACCGCCCTTGCGCCCCTTGCTTGATTGCATCGCCTTCGTTCTTGCCCAGCAGCGGCGGGCCCGCGTCGTGGTCGCCAGTGGCCTGCTCGCGGCCGCGCTGGGCGCGGCGGCACAGGCCCCGACGGTGCGCAACGGGGACTACATCGTCGCCGTCGTCAACCAGGAACTGGTCACTGCCGGTGAGATCGAGCGTCGACTGGAGCGCGCCCGCGCCGAGGCGGCGCGCGCCGGTCAGCGCCTGCCGTCGGACGCCGAATTGCGCCAGCAGGTGTTGGATGCGCTGATCGACGAACGCGTCATCGTCACCTCGGCACGTGAAAGCGGCGTGCGCATCGACGAGCCCGACCTGGATCGCGCGGTGCAGAGCATTGCGACGCAGAACCAGATCGGCCTGGATGTGCTGCGCGAACGGCTGCGCGCCGAAGGCATCGAGTACGGGCGCTTTCGCGCCAACCTGCGCGACCAGCTGATGATGGAGCGGCTGCGCGAGCGCGAGGTCTACCGCCGCATCCAGATCAGCGAGGACGACGTCGATCGCTGGATCGCCGAACGCCGGGCGGCCGGCAGTGTCGATGCCGAGACCAACATCGCGCAGATCCTGGTCACCGTGCCCGAAGGCGCCGACCCGACGCTGCTGGCCGCCCGCCGGGCCCGCGCCGAAGCCGCGCTGGCCCGCGTGCGCGGTGGCGAGGCTTTCGAATCCGTGGCCCGCGAGGTGTCCGAGGATGCCAACCGCCAGCGCGGCGGCGAGATCGGCAGCCGCCCGGCGTCGCGCCTGCCGGATGCCTTCGTCGAAGCCGTCAAGCCGTTGGCCGCAGGGCAGATCGCGCCGGCCTTGCTGCGCACGGGCGCTGGTTTTCACGTGCTCAAGCTGATCGAGCGCCGCGAGGCCGGCGACGCGCGCATCACCCAGACGCGCGCCCGCCATGTGCTGCTGCGGACCTCGCCGCAGTTGAGCGCCGACGTGGCCACGCGCCGGCTGGTGGACTACAAGCGGCAGATCGAGAGCAAGGCGCGCAGCTTCGAGGACATCGCCCGGCAGTTCAGCGAAGACGGCAGCGCTGCCAACGGCGGTGACCTGGGCTGGGCCGGCCCCGGCACGATGGTGCCGGAGTTCGAGGAGGCGATGAACGCGCTGCCGGTCGGCGGCCTGTCGGCGCCGGTGGTGTCGCGTTTTGGCATCCATCTGATCCAGGTGCTCGAGCGCCGCGAAGTGGCGCTCGAACCCAAGCAGCAGCGGGAACAGGCGCGCAACGTGCTGCGCGAGCAGAAGTTCGAACAGGCGTACCTGGAGTGGACCAAGGAACTGCGCTCGCGGGCCTACGTCGAGATGCGCGAGCCGCCGCAGTGAGCGGTGGCCCGCTGATTGGAACCCCGCCGCAGTGAACGGCGGCTCGCTCAGTGAGCCCCGCCGCAGTGAGCGTTGGCTCGCTCATGGGGGCGGCGCCGCAATGAGCGGCGGCTGGCGCAAGTGGACCCCGCCGCCGTTAGCGGCGGCCGACCGGCGCACGTGCTGGGCGCGGGGCGCCATCTCCCGCGCAAGCGCTTCGGCCAGCACTTCCTGACCGACGGCGCCGTCATCGAGGCCATCGTCGACGCCATCGACCCGCAGCCCGGCCAGGCGCTGGTCGAGATCGGACCCGGCCTGGGGGCGATGACACGGCCGCTGCGCCAGCGCTGTGCCGCGCTGACGGTGATCGAACTCGACCGCGATCTGGCGGCCCGGCTGCGTCGCGAGGCCGGGCTGACGGTGATCGAGGCCGATGTGCTGACGGTGGATTTCGCCGCGCTGGCCAGCGCCGCCGGGCAGCCGCTGCGGGTCGTCGGCAACCTGCCGTACAACATCTCGACGCCGATCCTGTTCCATCTGCTGGGCGCCGCGGCGGTGGTGGTCGACCAGCACTTCATGCTGCAAAAGGAAGTCGTGCAGCGCATGGCCGCGGCACCGGGCAGCAAGGATTACGGCCGTCTGTCGGTGATGCTGCAGTGGCGCTACCGCATCGAGGCGGTGCTCGACGTGCCGCCCGACGCCTTCGACCCGCCGCCGCGCGTCGATTCGGCGGTGGTGCGCATGCGGCCATTGCCCAGCGGGCCGGGGTCGGCGGTCGACGCCGTCGACGCACAGCGGCTGTCAGAACTCGTGGCGGTGGCCTTCTCGCAGCGCCGCAAGCTGCTGCGCCACACGCTGGGGCGCTGGATCGAGACGCAGGGGCTGGCGGCGGGCTTCGACCTGCAGCGCCGGGCCGAGGAAGTGCCGGTGGCCGAGTACCTCGCGCTGGCGCGCCAGACCGCGGCTGGGCCTGACTCGGACGCATGAAAAAAGGGCCCGGCGCAGCGCGCGG
>JANMAP010000242.1:0-3495 GCA_031359905.1 Burkholderiales bacterium
GATGCCGCGGGCGCCGGCCCAGCCGGCGGGGTCGGTCGGCACGGCGGCCTGCGGTGCGTTCATGCGCGCGGCCCAGCGGCCGGCCCAGCCGCGGCGCGTGGCCAGCCGCCGCACGACGCCGGTCTGTGGCACTTCCGTCCAGCGCACCCCCTGGCCGCCGCACCACGCGGCGACGGCGCGGTCGCGCGCAAAGGTCCAGCCGCTGCCGGTTTCCTCATGGCTCAGCAGGTGGTCGAAAGGCCATTCGCCGTGCAGCTGGTGCAGCACCTGCGGCAGCTCGCCGACCCGCACCAGCAGCGGCAGGCCGCGCGCGGCCAGGCGTGCGCGCAGATCGGCCAGGCACTGCAGCGTGAAATCCAGGTGCTGGGCATCAAATTCCGGGCTGGCCAGCCAGGTGGGCTCGATGACGTAGAGGGCCAGCGCGGCGTCGAAACTGGCTGCGGCGGCAAGTGGGGCGTGGTCGCGCAGGCGCAGGTCGCGCTTGAACCAGACGAGGGCGTGGGTGGTCACCGACTGATTCTGCGGGACCCCAAGGCCGCGGCGCTGGCCTGGGGTTGTCCGGCGCCGCGCTGGCGTCGGCTGTCAGCCGTCAGCCCCAGGCTCGCGGGTCGCTGCCGTAATAGGCGGCCAGCTCGCCGTACAGCGCTGGATGCGCATCGGCCAGGGCTTGCGGCTGTTCGAAGAAATGCTCGCTGACGACGGCGAAGAACTCGGCCGGGTCGGTGGCCGCGTAGGGGTCGATCAGCCCCGGATCGTCGCCCCGCGCGATGCGCCCGCGCAGGGCGTCGAATTCGCCTGACAGCACCGCCGCCCAGCGCGGGTAACGGTCGCGCCGGCCCAGCCAGGGCGCGCCGTTGGCCCGGCCGCGTTCCTGGTCGAGCTGGTGCGCGAATTCGTGGATCACCACGTTGCGCCCGTCGTCGGGCACCGCCGCGCCGTGCTGCACGGCGTCCCACGACAGGATCACCTGGCCCTGCTGCCAGGACTCACCGGCCAGTGCCTGGCGCGCCTCATGGACCACGCCGCCGTCGTGGCGCGACCGCTCGACGAAGAAGTCACCGGGATAGAGCAGCACCTGGCGCAGGTTGGGGAAGTAGTCGGTGCCGCGGTTGAGCAGCAACAGCGCGGCCTGTGCGGCGACCAGCACGCGCATCGCGTCGGTGACCACCAGGCCGGAGCAACCGATGAAGGCTTTCTCGGCAAGCAGCACCTGCACATGCCGCTTGAGTTCCATCTGCAGCGCCGCGGGCAGGCGGCGGTAGGCCGGGAACTGGCGCTGCAGCACGGCGCGCCAGGCGCGCGGGAAGGGCTGCCGCTGCACGCGCGCACGGCGCCAGCGGCACCACAGCGGCGGCCCCAACAGCCAAGCCAGCGCGCTGAGCAGCAGGCCGGTAAAGAACAGCAGGGGCAGCAAGGCCGGCGCTCCGCGAGTGGCAAGGTGTTGCAGTTGCGGGCAGCGGCGGCGAAATCAAGCCGCCCTGCACCGGCCGGCAGCGCTCAGCCGGGGCCGCGGCCTGGAACGCGTCGCCCAGGCGTCGCCCCGGGCGTTGCGGGCGGCAGTGCGGTCACGGTTGCGGCTCGCAGGACACCGGGCAGCGCACTGAATTGGCGATGAAGCACTCGTCGTGCGCGTGGTGGTGCAGCGCGAGCAGCGCGGCGTGGTCGGGCGCTGCGCCGGCGAAGATCACCTGCGGGCGCAGCGTCACCGCGCTCATCGCCAGGCGCCCGGCGGCGTTGCGCGCCATCGTGCCCTGTGCATCGTCGAGGTAGCGGTCGACCACCCAGCCGGCCTGCGCCGCCAGGAACAGGAACCACAGCATGTGGCAGCTCGACAGCGACGCCACGAACATCTCTTCGGGGTCGACCGCCGCCGGATCCGACCCTGGCGGCGGCACGACCTGCGGCGACGACGATCCAGCCCATTCGGCGCCGCCGTCGAACGTCAGGCGGTGGCGGCGGCTGTAGCGGTTGTCGGTGAAGCGTTCGCCGGGGTCGCGCTGCCAGTCGACGCGGGCGGTGTACAGGTGCGGCATGCAGCGATGATTCCACGTTCGGCGGGCTGCGCTGCCGTCATGTGCCGGCCCGCCCCGGTCGGCCAGAATCGCGACCATGAACGCATCAATCACGCTGCACTACTACCCCGGCAACGCCAGCCTGGCGCCGCATCTGCTGCTGCTGGAGACGGGTGCGCCTTTCGCGCTGCAGCTGGTCGACCGCACGCAGCAGGCGCACAAGACGCCGGCCTACCTCAGCCTGAATCCCAACGGCCTGATCCCGGTGCTGGTGCAGGGCGAACTGGTGCTCTACGAAGCCGCCGCGATCTGCCTGCACCTGTGCGACAGCCACCCCGAAGCCGGGCTGGCGCCGCCTGTCGGCAGTGCCCAGCGGGCCCAGTTCTACAAGTGGCTGGTCTGGATGACCAACACCCTGCAGACCACGCTGATCGCCTACTTCTATCCCGAGCGCTGGGTCGACGAGGGCAACGCCGCTGGCATCGCTCAAGTGCGCGCGCATGCCGAAGCCAAGGCCGGATTGCTGCTGGGTCAACTTGACGCCGAGTTCGCCCGCCACGGGGGGCCCTGGCTGCTCGGCACGACCTACAGCGCTGCCGATGCCTACGCCTTCATGCTCTGCCGCTGGACGCGCGGCTTCGCCAGCCGGCCGGCGCGTGACTTTGCCCAGCTCGGGCCGTTCCTGCAGCGCATGCTGGCGCGGCCTGCGGCGCAGCAACTGGTGGCGGCTGAAGGGCTGACCGCGCCGCTCGTCTGACGCCGCGCCGGGTCAGAAGGCGCACACCTTCCTACGCCGCCGCCGGCGGGACCAAACCTTCTTCGATCGCGACACGCTCGAGCGCCTGTTCGAACAACGCCCGCGCTGCGCTGGTCAGGCCGCTCAAGTGCCGGTGCAGGGCAGCATCCTGCGGGCTGCGTGAAGTGCAGTCGGCGCTGTAGCGTTCGAAGCTGACGAGCTGGCTGACGATTTCGGCCAGGTGGCGCGGGCATTCGCACTCCACCAGGTTCGGCTGTTCGGCGAAGTGGGCCAGTGCGACATCGCTGAAACGGCGGGTCGGAGCCGTGCCGCGGGCCGCGCTGGCCAGCGCCGCCGCCGGATCGTCGGCCCCGACCAGCGGGGCCAGCAGGCGGCGCAGGTCGCGCCCGCTGGCCGGCTCGCGGCGCAGCAACGCGCCCGCGCTGCGCAGGCGGTCGAGCACGGCGCCGGCGGCATAGGCATAGAGGACGACCAGGGGGCGAGCCGACAACGCTGCAGCCAGATCGAGCGCCTGGTCGGCCTGCGCAGGGTGCAGTGACGGCAGGTGCACCAGCAGCACCGCGCCGAGCGCTTCGGCGGCCGCCGCCGGCGCCGCCAGCGCGGCGCGCGCCGCGTCGAGATCGTCAAACACGGCATGCGGGACGCCGCCGGCGCCGGCCCACTTCTGCGCCGCACTGCGGCCGATGACGACCACGCGCTGGGCGGTCGCGGCCGGGTCGCCGCGGG
>JANMAP010000247.1:0-10140 GCA_031359905.1 Burkholderiales bacterium
TGCGCGGCCTGCAGTTCGCCGGCCAGGCGGGCCCCCTGCTCGCGCTGCGCCTGCAGCACTCGGCGCAGCGCGCGACGCTGGCGGTTGGATTCGCCGAGCACCAGCCCGAGCAGCACCGCCGACAGCAGCAGCAGCGCCAGCCCGGGCGTGGCCGCGTCCAGCAGCAGCCCCGAGCTGCGGAACAGCGCGAAGGCCAGCGGCAGCGGCCCGGCGGCCAGCACCGCCAGCAGGGCGGCAGCCAGCGCCGGTGGCCCGCGCAGGCCCCAGCGCAGCAAGGCGGCGCCGGCGATCAGCAACCAGCCGGCCTCGGCCCAGGGCGCCCAGGCCGGGCGGCGCAGCAATGTGCCGTCGAGCAGATTTTCCAGCAGCTGGGCGTGGATCTCGCTGTCCGACATGGCTTCGCCGATCGGCGTGTCGTGGGTCTGGCCGAGGCCCAGCGCGGTGGGCGCGATCAGCAGCATCTGCCCGCGCAGCACTGCCGCATCGACCCGCCCCTGCAGCACGTCGATGGCCGAAATGAAACGGTCGGCGCGGTGGCGCGAGAAGTGCATGCGCACCGCACTGTCGGATTCGGTGGCTGTGCGCAGCGCGCCGATCGTCAGGCCTTCGACAGCGCCGGCCGACGTCGTCAGGCGCAGCGCCGGGGCCCCGCTGGCGACGCGCAGCATGTCGACGGCCAGCGTCGGCACCAGCGTGCCCTGGATGCTGGCAACCAGCGCGATGCGGCGCACGATGCCCCGGGTGGTGTCGACGGACACCAGGCCGTGGCCGGCGGCCTGCGCGTCCAGCGTCTGCAGGCTGGTCAACGCGCCGCTGTAACGCGTCAGGCGCGGCGGCGGGCCCGCCGGGCCGTCGACGACGATCGGTGCCACGCGCAGCGGCATGCCGGTCGGCTCGGCCGTGCCGGCAACGGCCAGCACCGACGGCGACCGGGCCAGCGCGTTGCCGAGCACCGCGTCGTTGGACGGCAGCGAGCGCAGCGCCGCGGCCACCGCCGGGTTCTGCGCCTGGGCCTGGGTCAGCAGACGTTCGGGCGACAGCGCGTCGGCCTCGGGCATCAGGATGTTCAGCGCGATGACGGCGGGCTGGGCCTGCTGCAGCGTCTCGACCAGCTGGGCCAGCAACGTCCGCGGCCAGGGCCACTGGCCGAGCGTCAGCAGGCTCTTCTGATCGATTTCGACCACCGTCACTGGCAAGGTCCGCACCACGCGCGGCGCCAGCACCTGGTGGGCGTCGAACCAGGCGGCCTGCAGGCGTTCGGTCCACGGCGCCTGCAGCGCGGTGATGACGACCATCGCGAAGAGCAACGCCGCGCCGTGCAGCTGGATGCGCCCGCGGGCCGCGCCGTCGGGATCGCCGGCTGCCGCGGCGGCTGCGGCCCCACCGGGCGCGGTCACAGCGCGATGTCCATCCCGTCGTAGGCGGCGCTGACCTGCAGCGGCGGCAGCGCGCCGCGGGTGATCTCTTCCAGCCGGCGGGTGTCGGCGAGCACGCTGTCGATGGCCGCGTCGTCGAACACCGGCTCGTGGTGGAACAGGCACAGCCGGCGCGCGCCGGCCTGCTGGCACAGCTCGACGCCGACGATGTTGCTCGAATGGCCCCAGTCGGCCTTCACCGAAATCGCGTCGGCCAGCGAATACATCGCGTCGAAGATCACCAGGTCGGCGCGCCGGAAGCAGTCGACGAAGCGCGCGGTGTGCTCGGGGTCGGCCAGCGGGTGCTCGGAATCGGTCGAGTAGACGACCGCCTTGCCGCCGCCCTCGAAGCGGTAGGCGTAGGAATCGCCGCCATGCCGCTGCAGCAGGCAGCGCACGCGCAGGCCGGCGATGTCCAGCGTGCGGCCGGGTTGCAGATGCACGAATTCGAGCCGCGCGCCGAAGATTCGGAAGTCGACCGGGAACGACGGCGAATCCTGCTGGCGGCGCAGCGCGGCTTCGAGCTCGCGGTGACCGCCGTAGAAGACGATGCGGTTGCCCGGAACGAAGGCCGGCACGAAGAACGGCAGGCCCATGATGTGGTCCCAGTGCAGGTGCGACAGGAAGATGTGAAAGGTCTGCGGCCGCCCCGCGTGCCGGGCCATCGCCGCCACCCCCAGCGGGCGCAGGCCGCTGCCCATGTCGCAGACCACCTGCTCGTCGCCGTCGGTGTCGATCTCGACGCAGGCGCTGTGGCCGCCATAGGTGCCGGCCAGCGCGAAGGGCAGGCTGTCGAGCAGGCGCTCGCGGTCGGCGGCGCTGTCCAGCGGCTGGCCGCGCGCGGCTTCGAGGGTGGCCAGCAGCTTGGCGCGCACGCCGGCAGCGGTCAGCGCCACCGGTAGCGAGCCGCGGGTGCCCCAGAAGCGCACCCGCTTCATGCAGCCGGTGCGGTCGGTGCGGCGCCCGGCGCGGGCCGGGCGGCCGCCGCGTCGGCGACGTGCGCCAGTGCGGCGTCGAGCGTCGGCGTGACCACCAGGAGACGGTCGAAGCGGCTGATGCGGAAGATCTCGTCGACCACGCTGGACAGCCCGGTGACGACGAAGGCGGCGCGCTCTTCGCGCATCTGCTTGGCGGCGACCATCAGCACGCGCAGGCCGACGCTGCTGATGTAGTCGATGCCGGCGAAGTCGAGGACCAGCGCGCCATCGTCGCCGGCCTGTTTGAGCAGCGGCATCAGGGCGGCTTCGAAGTCCGCTGCGCTGAGGTGGTCGATGCGCCCGACGGGTGCGGCAACCAGGGTGCGGGCGATCCAGCGCGTGGCGATCTGCACAGTGCGTCGCTCCCTTGAGCCTGCCGGCCCGGCCTGTGGAAACAGCCGTGCCAGTATAGGGGGATCGACCGCCGCGCCGGGCGGCCGGGACCGGCCGCCGACAGGTCCGCGGGGCGGCCCGGCGGGCCACCGCGCGCCGGTTCAGCAGGCCAGCGCGCGGCGTGCCCGGTGCAGGCGAACGAACAGGTTCTGTTCGCTGATCGCCAGGGCCTGGCAGACCTCGGCGCTGCTGCGTTCGTGCAGCACGCGCAACTCGACCACCCGGCGCAGCCCCGCGGGCAGCGCGGCCAGGCGTCGCAGGGTCTGCTGCAGGCGCTCGCGCTGCTCGGCGACCTCGTCGGGGCGCGGTTGCGGGCAATGCAGGTCACGCGCGCCCGACAGGTGGTCGTCGTCGTCGTCGCTGCCGCAGGTGTCCAGGCTGTCGTGGCCACTGCGCTGGCGCACCAGGTCGACGATCTTGTGCTTGAGGATGCCGACCAGCCAGCTGCGCAGTGCCGCCCGCCCGCCGAAGGCCGCGCGGCCACTGGCCACGGCTTCGAAGACGTCGTGCACCAGATCTTCGGCCAGCGCCGGATCGATCAGGCGGCGCCGCGCGTAGTGCACGAGGTAGGCGCGCTGCTCGGCCAGCGCGGCCCAGCTGACCGGCGGCGCCGAGACAGCGGCCGGCAGGCCGGCAGGGTCGTTGTGGGCGGCGGGATGACGGGCGGCGGTGTGCGCGGCGGTCTGGCGGGCGGCGGGGGCGCTGTGCATGCTGGCTTGCTTCCAGGGTTGGTCGATGGGTGCACTGTGGCCAGCCCGCATCGCGCCACGCTCACCGAAGATCACAGCCCGCTCACATTCCGCACCCGCGCGCTGTAAGAAGCTGTCCTGGGCGGCGACCAACCGATCCATGCCCCAGCACCACATCCTGGTTGCCGAAGACCAAGCCGACATCCGCGACCTGATCGTGCTGAACCTGCAGCACGCCGGCTACCAGGTGCAGGCGGTGGCTGACGGCCCGGCGGCGCTGGCCAGCCCGGCCGAGCGGGCCAGCGATCTGCTGGTGCTCGACCTGATGATGCCGGGCCTGGATGGGCTGGAAGTCTGCAAGGCGCTGCGCGCGCGCGGCCGGGCCACACCGATCCTGATGCTCACCGCCAAGAGCACCGAACTCGACCGTGTGCTCGGGCTGGAACTCGGCGCCGACGACTACCTGACCAAGCCCTTCTCGATGGCCGAGCTGCTGGCCCGCGTCAAGGCCCTGCTGCGCCGCGCCGAACTGCTGCAAGCGGCGGTCAGCGCCGCGGCGCCGGCACACCGCCTGCGCAACGGCGAGATCGACATCGATCCCGGCCGCCGCGAAGTGCGCATCGCCGAACGCAACGGCGATCGACCGCTGGATCTGACGGCGCTGGAATTCGAGCTGCTGCTGCACTTCGCCAGCCACCCGGGGCATGTGTTTTCGCGGGCCCAGTTGCTCGACGCCGTCTGGGGCTACAGCCACGAGGGCTACGAGCACACCGTGACGACGCACATCAACCGGCTGCGGGCGAAGGTCGAACTCGACCCGCTGGCGCCGCGCGTCATCCTCACCGTGCGCGGCGCGGGTTACCGGATGCGCGACGCACCATGACCGGCGCTCGAACGCGATGACGGTGCGTTTCAGGCTGGCGCTGACCATCCTGCTGACCGGCATCGCCACCGCGCTGGGCGTCATCGCCACCGTCGCGCTGGCCTTCCAGCGCTTCGAGCAGGAAAGCACCTATGCCCGCGCCGACGCCTTTCTGGGCCGGGTCGTCGCCCAGTACACCGATCTGCTCGACCTGCACCAGCGCACGCCGGGCGACTTCGAGGTCTTCCTGCGCAACCTGCTGCTGTTCGAGACCGACAGCCAGCTCTACCTGCTGGCCGACGACGGCACCGTGCTGGCGCACACCGGCCGGGCGCAGCTCGCCGACGGCTTCAAGGTCCGCCTGGCCCCGGTGCAGCTGGCCGCCGCCGCGGCCAGCGACGAAGCCGCGCGGCGCCACGCGCCGTATGTGATGGGCGACGACCCGGAAAACATGGATGCCGGGGCGGTGGTTGCCGCGCGGGCGCTGCAACGCTCGCTGATCCGGCCGAGCAGCGGTGCGGCCGGGTATCTGTACATCGTCTGCCGCAAGCAGGCCCTGGCCGGCGGCCGCCCGGAGGTTTTTCGCAGCAGCCTGGCCGGGCCGGCGCTGGCCACGGTGGCCGCGCTGATCGCCGTGGGCACGGTGCTGGCGGCATGGATCATCACCACCGTGACGCGGCCGTTGCGGCAGCTCAGCGACGAGGTCGCTGCAGCCTCGCGCGACGGCTTCAGCACCGCCGCGGCGGCCGGCACGGCGCCCGCGCCGGTCACCGCGCGCGACGAGTTCGGCCGTCTGCGCCAGGGCTTTCGCGCGATGCTGGCGACGCTGCGCATGCAATGGGACGCACTGCAGCGGCTGGACCACTTCCGCCGCGAAAGCGTCAGCAACCTGAGCCACGACCTGCGCAGCCCGCTGACCGCCACCGTGGCCTGCCTGGAAACGCTGGAACGCCGCTGGGCCGGCGACGACGCGCGTGGGGACGACGCCCGGCTGGTGGCCGTCGCGCTGCGCAACACGCGCAACGCTGCCGGCCTGGTGCGATCGCTGGGCGACCTGGCGCTGCTCGACGAGCCCAGCTTCAAGCTGCGCCCGGTGCGGCTGGACCTGGCCGAAGTGCTCGACGACATCACGATGCGCTTTGCCGAACGGGCTGCCGCGCAGGGACTGGCACTGACCTGCGACAGCGCCGGGCCGCAGGCGCCGGTGGCCCGGGTGGATGTCGAACTGTTCGAGCGCGCGCTGGCCAACCTGCTCGACAACGCCTTCAAGCACACCGCCGCGGGCGGGCGGGTCCGGCTGGCTGCGCAGCGCCTGGACATCGATGGCGGCGCGCCTGGCGCCGCACAGGTGCAGGTGTCGGTGGCCGACAGCGGTGCGGGCATCGCTGCAGACGCGTTGCCGCACCTGTTCGACCGCCTGTACCAGGCGCGCGACAGCGTCGAGCCGGCGACCAGCGCCGACGGCAAGGGCCTGGGCCTGGCCATCGTCAAGCGCATCGTCGAGCTGCACCAGGGCCGGCTGGCCGTGGCCAGCGAACCGGGGCAGGGCACCGTGGTCAGCCTGTGGTTCCCGGCGTGACGGTGGCGGGCGCCCCGCGTTGCGCCGGCCGCCACGGACGCCGCGGGCGGCGTTGACGCTGTTCGGAAGCATCGCGTGCAGCGACGGCTTATTTTTCGGACTTCGGGGCTTGTACCGAGTGGTCGCGGTCGGTTCATGACTATCTTTCGAGGAACCCACCGAGAGTCGCGATGGCCACCGAATGGATCCCCGCCGACGGCCTGCTGGCCACCCTCGACCTGCTGCAGGTCCACTGCACGCCCGGCGTCGCGCATGTCCGGCTGAACCGCCCGGCCAAGCGCAACGCGCTGTCCGACACCTTCATCCAGCAGTTGCACACCTGTTTCGTGAACCTGCCCGCGGGCATTGCCGCGGCGGTGCTCAGCGGCGAGGGCAGCCACTTCTGCGCCGGGCTGGACCTGGCGGAACTGGTCGAGCGCGACATCGGCAGCGCGGTGCTGCATTCGCGGATGTGGCATGCGGCGTTCGACGCCATCCAGTTCGGCCGCGTGCCGGTGGTGGCCGCGCTGCACGGCGCGGTGGTCGGCGGCGGGCTGGAACTCGCCGCGGCATGCCACGTCCGCGTCGCTGAACGCTCGACCTACTACGGCCTGCCCGAGGGCCAGCGCGGCATCTTCGTCGGCGGTGGCGGCGCGGCGCGCATTCCGCGCCTGATCGGCGTGGCACGGATGACCGATCTGATGCTGACCGGCCGCGTCTACGACGCCGCCGAAGGCGCCGCCGCCGGCCTGTCGCAGTACGTGGTCGACGACGGGCAGGGCGTGGCCCGGGCGATCGAGCTGGCCACGCGCATCGCCGGCAACGCGCCGGTGTCCAACTTCGCGGTGATGCACGCCCTGCCGCGCATCGCCGACCAGTCGCAGAGCGAAGGCCTGTTCACCGAATCGCTGATGGCCGCGGTGGCTGAAAGCACGCCCGAAGCGCAGTCGCGGCTGCGCGCGTTTCTCGAAGGGCGGGCCGGCAAGGTGGTCAAGCCAGGGGCGACATGACCACGCCGCGCTCGCCGCGCTCGCCGCGCTCGCCGCGCTACCGCGACGCGCGCGTCGGCGGTTGCCTTGAAGCGACGGTCGAGCGGCGCGCCGACGGCAGCACGCTGCTGCGTTCGACCGAGGCCCTGCGCTGGTACCCGGCGCGCCTGACCGACTGCCTCGAGGAATGGGCCCAGGCCGCGCCCGAGCGCTGCTTCGCGGCGCGCCGCGTGGGCGGTGGAGATTGGCGGCGCATCAGCTACGCGGAAATGCTGCAGCGGGTGCGTGCCGTCGGCCAGGCCTTGCTCGACCTGGGCCTGTCGCCCGACCGGCCGCTGGCCATCCTGTCGGAGAACGACCTCGAACACCTGACGCTGATGCTCGCCGCGTACTGGGTCGGCGTGCCCTGCGTGCCGGTGTCGACGGCCTATTCGCTGGTCTCGCAGGACTTCGGCAAGCTGCGCCACATCGTCGCCAGCGCCACGCCGGGGCTGCTCTACGCCAGCGGCCCGGCCTACGCCCGGGCCATCGCTGCCGTTGCCCCTTCCGCCACGATCGAGATGCACGTCGTGCTCGGCCAGGGCCGGCTGGACGACCGCGCCACGCTGGCCTTCGAGCCGCTGCTGGCCACCGCCCCCGGCCCGGCGCTGGATGCGGCACACGCCGCGGTCGGCCCCGACAGCATCGCCAAGCTGCTCTTCACCAGCGGTTCGACCAAGGCGCCGAAGGGCGTGATCACCACCCACCGCATGCTGTGCAGCAACCAGCAGATGCTGCGCCAGTGCCTGGGCTTCCTGGCCGATGAGCCGCCGGTGCTGGTCGACTGGCTGCCCTGGAACCATGTCTTCGGCGGCAGCCACAACATCGGCATCGCGCTGTACAACGGCGGCACGCTGTACATCGACGACGGCAAGCCCACGCCGGCGGGCATCGCCGAGACGCTGCGCAACCTGCGCGAGATCTCGCCCACGATCTACTTCAACGTCCCCAGGGGTCTGGAAGAGATCGCCCGCGCGATGGACGGCGACCCCTTGCTGCGCGACACCCTGTTCAAGCGTTGCCGGGCGATCATGTACGCCGGCGCCTCGCTCAGCCAGGGGGTGTGGGACCAGCTGCACCGGCACGCCGAAGCGGCGGTCGGCGAGCGCGTGCGCATCATCACCAGCCTGGGCATGACCGAAACGGCACCCGCCTGCACCTTCGCCGTCGGCACCGATGTCGCGGCCGGGCATGTCGGGCTGCCGATGCCCGGGGTCGACGTCAAGCTGGTGCGCGACGCCGGCACCGGCGAGAAGACTGAGATCCGCTTTCGCGGCCCCAACGTCATGCCCGGCTACTGGCGGTCGCCCGACCAGACGGCCGATGCCTTCGACGACGAAGGCTTCCTGCGCACCGGCGATGCGGTGCGCTGGGTCGACCCGGCCCAGCCGCAGCGCGGCTTGCTCTTCGACGGCCGCACCGCCGAGGACTTCAAGCTGTCGACCGGCACCTTCGTCAGCGTCGGGCCGCTGCGCGCCAGGATCGTCCTCGCAGGCGACCCCTGCGTGCAGGACGCGGTGATCACCGGGCTGAACCGCGACGAAGTCGGCGCGCTGATCTTTCCGCGCGCCGACGATTGCCGCCGCCTGGCCGGGCTGCCGCCGGCCACCCCGCTGCCCGAGGCGCTGCACCACCCGGCGGTGCGCGCCTTCTTCCAGGCCCTGGCCGACCGCCTGTGGCACGAATCCAGCGGCAGCGCCAGCCGCGTGGCGCGGCTGCACGTGCTGGCCGAGCCGCCGGGCATCGACCGCGGCGAGGTCACCGACAAGGGCTCGATCAATCAGCGCGCCGTGCTCAGCCACCGCGCCGCGTTGGTCGAGGCCCTGTACGCCGGCCGCAGTGCGGATCCGTTCCTGATCCTGCCGGATCCGACCGGCCCGCCCCGACACTGATCGCCACATCGATCGCCACATCGATCGCCGCATCGATCGCCCGTCCCCGAAAAGACCCGCACCCGCCGGGCCGACCGACGCAGGCCGCGGCCGCGCCCGCCGCGTCGTCGGCCGCCGAACCCAGCGCGGCCCGGCTCGGCCCGGCATTAGCAGGCGGGTCGCCCGTACAGGTGCTTCTGGAAGCCGACAAACACCGCACGCACCTGGTCTGGCTGTCCCAGCTCGATGAACGCATCCGACAGCGCGTTCTTGTACTTGAGCTTCAGCAGCGGCGACAACTTCTCCTGGTCCAGTTCATCGACGCCCTGTGCGACGTACTGCGCCAGCACGAAATCGATGAACGCCTGTTGCTTGTCGGTGAGCGCCGCAGCCGCTGCCGCCTTGGCCGCCGCCGCGCGCTCAGCCCGCGACACCGGTTGCAACGCAAAACCGACGTAGGCGAGCACGTCGAACAGGTCGCTGTTCTCGGCCTCGATCACGCGCTGCATCTCCGCCAGCGGCTCGCGCCCGAACCCCTTCTCGGCCAGGCCGGCCAGCAGCGCCTTGCGCGTGTCCGGCACGCTCCACAGCCGCCGCAGCGCATCCTCGTCCTTGAAGAACTCGGGCAGCGCGCCGTAGAGCAGCTCCAGGAACTGCGCCGCCGACATCGGGCGGCCGTCAGCGCTCCAGAACGCCGTCGCCGACATGTGCTGCAGCGCGCGCTCCTTGCCGTCGGCCAGCCGCACCTTGATCTTCGCCGCCGGTGGATCGAGCGTGGCGGCCTTGGGTTCGGGCTCGGTGGCCAGGAAGACGACCGGCGCCCCGTCCATGGTCAGTGAACGTGTTGCCGTCGCCGGCTCCGCCGGCTCGCCGTCCCACGCCGGGTCGGCGAAGTGGTGGTGCGCCTTCACGAAGTCGTAGATCGTGAAGTAGTCCTTGTGGTCGAACAGCCGCGTGCCGCGGCCGATGATCTGCTTGAACTCGATCATCGAGTTCACCGGCCGCATCAGCACGATGTTGCGCACGTTGCGCGCGTCGACGCCGGTCGACAGCTTCTGCGACGAGGTCAGGATCGTCGGAATGGTTTTCTCATTGTCCTGGAAGTCGCGCAGGTGCTGCTCGCCCAGCGCGCCGTCGTTGGCCGTCACGCGCACGCAGTACAGCGGGTCGGTGCCGGCCTTGGTCTGGTTGACCAGGTCGCGCACCAGCAGCGCGTTTGTTGCGGTCGGCCAGGAACAGGATGCGTGGCCTGCGCGTCGGCTCGGCAGCGCTCTTCCAGTCCGCCAGGTTCCAGCGGCTCTGGAACAGCTTCCAGGCAAGCTGGAAGGCGATGAAGGTCTTGCCGGT
>JANMAP010000249.1:0-1978 GCA_031359905.1 Burkholderiales bacterium
GCGACCCGCGCAAGGTCTTCGACGTCTGATCCATCCGAATTTCCTGGAGGAGGATCGACCCCCGGTGGGGCGTCCGGTCTGCAAAACCGGGTGGGGCTGCCCTGCGGTCCCAGGTGGGTTCGACTCCCACCCCCCTCCGCCATCGGCCCCGCTGATTTGGTCATCATGAACACCGCCAGCCCCCGCCCGCCGTCGATGGACAAGCTGCTGGACAGCGATGCGATGCGCACGCTGGCCCTCCAGCACGGCCGCGCGGCGTTGCTGGCGGTGGCGCGCGATGCACTCGATCGCTGGCGAGCGCAGGCGCCAGCGCAGGCCTTCGAGCCGATGGCGTTCGAGGACAGCTGCCGCGCCGCGTTGCAGCGACAGGCGGCACCCGCGCTGCGGCCGGTCTTCAACCTCACCGGCACCGTGCTGCACACCAACCTGGGCCGCGCCGTGATGGCGCCCGAGGCCATCGACGCCGTGGTGGCCGTGATGCGCGGCGCGTCGAACCTGGAATACGACCTGGCCCGCGGCGTGCGCGGCGACCGCGATGACCACATCGATGGCCTGCTCAAGGAACTCACCGGCGCCGAGGCCGCCACCGCCGTCAACAACAACGCCGCGGCCGTGCTCCTGGTGCTGGCCGCACTGGCTGACCGCAAGGAAGTTCCAGTGTCGCGCGGCGAACTCATCGAGATCGGCGGTGCCTTCCGCATCCCGGACATCATGCGCCGGGCGGGTGCCAGGCTGGTCGAGGTGGGCACCACCAACCGCACCCACCTGCGCGACTTCGATGACGCGATCGGCCCGCGCACCGCACTGGTGATGAAGGTGCATGCCAGCAACTACGCCATCCAGGGCTTCACGGCCAGCGTGCCGGTGGCCGACTTGGCTGCGCTGTGCAGGGCCCGCGGCGTGCCCTTCGTCGAAGACCTGGGCAGCGGCACGCTGGTCGACCTCACCCGCTGGGGCCTGCCGGCCGAACCGACGCCAGCGCAATCGATCTCGTCCGGTGCCAACGTCGTCACCTTCAGTGGCGACAAGCTGCTCGGCGGCCCGCAGGCCGGCCTCATCGTCGGCGACAAGGCGCTGATCCAGAAGATCAAGAAGCATCCGCTGAAGCGCTCGCTGCGGCTGGACAAGATGACGCTGGCCGCGCTGGAGGCCACTCTCAAGCTCTACCGCGATCCCGACCGACTCGCGCAGCGCCTGCCCGCGCTGCGCCTGCTGACCCGCGCCGAGGCCGAGATCCGGCTGCAGGCCGAACGGCTGGCGCCGGTTGTCGCCCAGGCACTGGGCGATCGGTTCCAGGTACAGGTGCTGGCCTGCCGCAGCCAGATCGGCAGCGGCTCGCTGCCCGTGGACCGGCTGCCGAGTGCATGCATCGCGATCGGTTCGCCGACGCAAGGCAAGCGCGCGGGCCGCCTGCCCGATCGCCTGGCCGACGCGATGCGCGCGCTGCCGGTCCCGGTGATCGGGCGCATCGAAGACGGCCAGCTGCGGCTGGATCTGCGCTGCCTGGACGGCGCCGACGCGGAAGCGGCTTTCGTCGCGCAACTGCCGCTGCTGGCGCAGGCGGCGCTTTAGTACCGCCCTGCGCAGGCGCCGCTGCAGCGACCCTGGCGCACGCGCCGCTCGGCGTGACCGAAGCGCAGGCCGGCGAGGCCTGCTCAGCCCGACGCAGGACGGTCGGGCGGCTCGGCCTGATCCAGCAGATCGTCGTCCAAGAGGCCCAAGGCCCGGGCATGCAGGATCTTCTGCTGGTACGCCAGCGGCGAGCGTGCCAACTCCACGACTTCGTCGACGCTCACGTTCAGGTCATCGCCCTGGCGGAAATGCGGGTCGCCGTGGAACAGCTTCTTCAGTGCCTCGTTGCGCACTTGCGGGTCGACGCCGGGGGCCGTGAACGGGCGGAAATCGGACTCGGGCGTGAGGCGCGCGACGTCGTCCAGCGTCGGCTTGCGCGCGTCCGGCGGCGCGGTGGGCGGCTCTG
>JANMAP010000286.1:0-2478 GCA_031359905.1 Burkholderiales bacterium
CATGCCGCGCAACTGATGCGACCGATCGCGCTGCGCGTGCAGGTCCGCAGCTTCGAGGCCGTGTGCCGCGCGGTCGAAGCACGCCTGGGTGTCGGCGTTCTGCCGCTGCTGGCGGCACGCAGCTTCGCGCCGGCCATGCGCCTGCGCGTCGTGCCGCTGGCCGAGCCCTGGGCGCGGCGCCGCATGATGCTGTGCCTGCGTGGCGCGCCCGCGCCGGATTCGGCGCTGCAGAGTCTGGTGGCACACCTGGCAGCCTGCGCCGCGGCCGAGCGCGACGAGAGCGAGGACGCGGCCGCGCTGCCGTAGCCCGCCAGCTGCGTCAGCCCGTCGCGTCCGAGCGCCAGACCATCATCGTCTGCCTCGGCAGCCACTGGCGGCGGCGCTTGTGCGGCGCTTGTGCGGCGCTTGTGCAGCCCATGCGCGGTGACCAGCGCGCGCTCTTCGTCGTCGTTCGCGGTCGCCACCCGCGCCGACCGGCGTGCCGTCGATCGGCACGCGGACTTCGATCGTCTTCGTGGCCCTGGTCGATTTCCTCGTGCGGTCAGGCCTTGGGCATGTCGCGCGGCAGCGTGTCCGCGAACGCCGGCCGCCGGTGCGCCTGCGCGGCCAGGGCGTTCAGGTGCGGCGTGGCGGGCACCCAGGCCGCGGTCGCGAAGCGGAAGCGGATGTAGTCGAGCAGCACCACTGCGGTGATCGTCGCCAGGTCGGCGGCGCCTTGCTGCCGGTCTGTGAGCACCGGCGGGTCGGCTTCGAGCCGTTCAAGCGCGCCGACCACCGACCGCCGCCGGCGCAGCCCGACCGGTGATTCGTCGAAGTGGGGGTCGATACGCCGGCTGATGATGATCGTCGCGGCGGCATCGATCGCGCCCATCGCGACGCCGGCCAGCGAGATCGAACGGTCCGGGCGGTCGCCGAGCAGCGAGGGCTGCGGCCGCTGGGTCTCGAGCCACAGCACGATCAGCAGGCTCTCGGTCACCGGCAGGCCGCTGTCGAGCAGCAGCGCCGGAACGCGCGCGCTGGGGTTGGCGGCGAGCAAGTCAGCCGCATCGTTCCACGGGTCGGTCAGCGTGGGATCGAACGCCAGCCCCTTCTCGGCCAGCGCGATGCGGGCGATGCGGGCGTAGGGCGACGTCGTGCTGAAGAACAGGCGCATGGCGATCCCCTCACCTCTTCAGGTCGGCCGGCTGCGCTCGAACGACGCCCGCGGCGCCATCCGGGCGCAGAGCGCGCGCAGCTTGGGCAGCGCAGGCAGCCACGCCACGTTCGGGAATCGGAAGTCCACGTAGTCCATCGCGACCACGGTGGTGATCACGTCGATCGCCGGTGCGCCGTCGCCGCACTCCGGCGGGTCGGCCTCCAGCCGCGCCAGCCCGCCGGCCATCGAGCGCCGCCGGCGCAGCCCGACGGGCGAGCCGTCGAACGACGCGTCGGTGATCTTGCGGCCGATCAGCGTGTGCACGGCCGCGTCGATCACGCCCATCGCGATGCCGGCCCGCGAGACGGCAGCGGTCGCGTCGCTGCCCAGCAGCGACGGCGTCGGCCGCTCGTGCTCGAGCCACAGCAGGATCAGCAGCGATTCGGTCAGCGGCCGCCCGTCGTCGGCGATCAGCGTCGGTACGCGCGCGGCCGGGTTGGCCTGCAGCAGCATCGGGGTGTCGCCCCACGGGTCGACGACGTCGACCACGTCCGCGTGGCCCTTCTCGGCGAGTGCGATGCGGGCGATGCGCGTGTACGGCGAGGTGGTGTTGATCAGCAGCTTCATGGCGCGGCTCCGGCGGGCAGTGCGCCGAGTTGCTTGAGCATGCCCAGGTTGTCGAGCAGTGCCCAGTGTTCGATCAGCACGCCGTCGCGGATCTGGAACAGGTCGAGCACGCCGATGTCGATCTTGCGGCCGGTGGCGGCCATGTCGCCGAACGCGCCGGTGTGGGTCGCCTTCACGCGCAGCCGCACCAGCACCTTGTCGTCTTCGGCGACGAAGTCCTCCAGCGGGAGCTCCATGTCGGGAAAGGCCGGCAGCAGCGCGTCTTGCAGCTGCGCGACGCCCGCCGGCCCGCGTACTTCGAACGGCAGGCCCGGGTCGTGGCGCACGAAGGTCGGCGCGATGTGCTCCGCCATCCACTTCGTGTCGCGCGCGAGGAAGGCCTTGAAGTAGTCGCGGCAGAGTTGCTTGTTGGCGTCTGTGGTGCGCATCGGGTGTCTCCTCGTTGTCGGGTCAGGCCGGCAGCACGTCGAAACCGAGCCGCGGGAAGTGCAGATGCAGATCGCCGGCCTGGGCATCGCGGCGATGGATGACGATTTCCTGATCGCTGGCGGCTACCAGCGTGCCCGTGACCGGAACGCGCGCGTTGTCGTCGGGCGTCACGGTGACTTTCGCGCCGGCGGGCAGGCCGCTCGGGTCGCCATCGGGCCGCAGGTGCGTCACCGTGGCGGGGCTCGCTTCGCGTGCGACGGCGAAGGCATCCTCGGGGCTCATCGGCG
>JANMAP010000349.1:0-14175 GCA_031359905.1 Burkholderiales bacterium
AAGCCTTGAACATGGCCGAAATGGAACTCGCGCGCGGCAAGTCGCCAGAAATGAAGACCATGGCCAAGCAGATCATCGCGGCCCAGAAGAAAGAGATCGCGCAGTTCGACAGGTGGCTCGCCAAGCAGAAGTGATGTGGCGTTGGGTGAGTGCAACGCGATGGATTCCACGGCCTGCCGCTCGAATCGGTCGTGCGGCAACCCGGCGCTGATGTTCCCGAGCAGTTCCTCATCGCCCGCCTCCGCAGCGACGCCAGCGTGACGGCGTTGAAGGCGGGCCGGTCGTTCGCCACCGGCATGCGCTTGACGCGCAGCGGCGACGTCATCCTGGCCGCCCGCGGTGGCGGTCTTGGTGCATCGCGCTGCGCGGTGCTGGCGCTCCCCTCGCAGGGGGCCGAGCAGGCCGCTTGCCGCGCCTGGTGGGCGTTCGCGTGACACCGGCTGTGGCCGTTGGCCCAGACCGCTTCGGTGACAACATCGGCGACCCGTCGGTCATGGACGCCGCCGCGGTGGCGGCGGCCCTGGGGGTGGATGTCGAGACGGGGCTCGGTGCCCAGGAAGCAGCGGGCCGGCTGGCGCAGTACGGGCCCAATGAACTGCGCGCCGCACCGCGTGTGCCGGCCTGGCGGCGGGTGCTGGCGCAGTTCCACGATCCATTGATCTACCTGTTGCTGGCGGCGGTGGCCGTGGCGTTGGTGGCCTGGTGGGTGGAAGGCGGTGTCGGTTGGCCGGTGGACGCCACCGTGATCGCCGCCGTTGTGCTGCTGAACGCCGTGATCGGCCATGTGCAGGAAGCGAAGGCGCAGAACGCCGTGGCCGCGCTCGCCAAGATGACGGCGGCCACCGCGGCAGTGCTGCGCGACGGCAGGCCGCAGCGCGTGCCCAGCGCAGAGATCGTGCGCGGCGACGTGCTCGTGCTCGCGGAAGGCGATGCCGTCGGCGCCGACGCACGGCTGCTTCAAGCCACGAGCCTGCGCGTGCAGGAAGCCGCTTTGACCGGTGAGAGCGAAGCCGTGCTCAAGGACACCGCCACGCTCCCGCATCCCGCGGCGCTGGGCGACCAACTCGACATGGTCTTCAAGGGCACCGCGGTGGCGCAAGGTGCGGGCCGCGCGGTCGTCACCGCCACCGGCATGGACACCCAGATGGGCAAGGTGGCGGCGCTGCTGGAGGCCACGGTCGAGGAACCGACGCCGCTGGAGAAGGAAGTCGCGCGCATCGGGCGCACGCTGGGCCTGGCCGTGGTCGTCATCGCCATCGTCGTGGTGGGCACGATCCTGTTCATTTCGGAGATCCGCAACCCCGCCGATGTGGTGCACGCACTGCTGCTCGGGGTGTCGCTGGCGGTGGCCGCGGTGCCCGAGGGCCTGCCGGCGATCCTGGCGGTGGTGCTCGCACTCGGGGTGCAGCGCATGGCCAAGCACCACGCCATCGTCAAGAACCTGTCATCGGTGGAGACGCTGGGGTCGGCCACGGTCATCTGTTCGGACAAGACCGGGACCTTGACGCGCTCGGAGATGACCATCGAGCGCGTGATGACGGCCTCGGGCGGCACCCAGATCAGCGGGGTCGGGTACGCGCCCGAAGGTCGCGTCAGCGAGTTTCAGCAGGTCGAGCAAGCCGGCCAGCGCGGTGCCGAGCTTCCGGCCGGTCCGCTGCGCGATGAAACCATCGTTGTTCTGAGCGGAGGCAGCCTGGCCGGCAACGCCGATTTGCGCCGGACGGAAGGCG
Organism: Burkholderiales bacterium; assembly: GCA_031359905.1. Classification (GTDB taxonomy): domain Bacteria; phylum Pseudomonadota; class Gammaproteobacteria; order Burkholderiales; family Burkholderiaceae_C; genus Rubrivivax. The sequence goes on from JANMAP010000349.1 coordinate 1,731, forward strand.
GCGAGTGGGAGATCCATGGTGACCCCACCGAAGCCGCGTTCCTGGTCGCCGAGCGCAAGCTGGGGGTGACGGAACGGCGCGAGCGGCGCTTCGAACGTGTCGGCGAGGTCCCGTTCACGTCCGAGCGCAAGCTGATGACGACGATCGAACGCGACCACGAACACGGTGACGCGCTCGTGGCGGTCACCAAGGGCGCGCCCGACGTGCTGCTTGGCCGTTGCACGCAGGCGCGCGTGGGGATGGAGGTGGTCGCGCTGGATGACGCCTGGCGAGCGCGGCTGCTGGCAGACGTCGACACCCTCACCGACGCCGCATTGCGCACGCTGGCGGTGGCTTACCGTCCACTGGCGCCGGGCGAAGAGCAAGCGAATGCGGAAGGACTGGAACACGATCTGATCTTCGTGGGCACGGTCGGCATGATCGACCCGCCGCGCGAAGAGGCGGCGGTGGCCATCCGCGAAGCGCGGCGGGCCGGCATCCGAGTGGTCTTGATCACCGGTGACCACCCAAAAACGGCCGCTCGCATTGCGGCAGACCTGGGCATCGTCGACGCGGGTTCAGCTGCCGTGACTTGCACGTTGACGGGCGCCGAGATCGACGCGCTGGACGAAGCGGCCTTCGCCAGCGCCGTGCGCAAGACCTCGGTGTATGCCCGCGTGGCGCCGGCGCACAAGCTGCGCATCGTCGACGCGCTGCAGGCCGAAGGAAACATCGTGGCGATGACCGGCGACGGCGTCAACGACGCACCGGCGCTGAAGTCCGCCGACATCGGCGTCGCGATGGGCGTGACGGGTACCGAAGTGACCAAGGAAGCGGCCAAGATGATCCTGGCCGACGACAACTTCGCGACCATCGTCGAAGCGGTGCGCGAAGGGCGCGCCATCCTGGACAACATTCGCAAGTTCCTGCGCTATCTGCTGTCGTCCAACATGGGCGAGGTGCTGACGGTGTTCCTGGGTGTGGTCGGGGCTGAAGTGATCGGGTTGAAGTCCACAGACGGCGGCGCAGTCGTGTTGCCGCTTCTCGCCACCCAACTGCTGTGGATCAACCTGATCACCGACTCGGCACCCGCGCTGGCGATGGGGGTGGACCCGGCCACCGACGACCTGATGGCCCGCCCGCCGCGGCATGTGAACGAGCGCCTGATCGATGCCCGAATGTGGTCGAGCGTGATCCAGACCGGTGTGGTGATCGCGCTGGTGACCTTGCTGACGATGGACTACTACCTGCCTGGCGGGTTGATCGCACGCACAGGGGATCTGAACGGCGACCTGACCACGGCCCGCACCGCAGGCTTCACGGTGCTGGTGTTCACCAGCCTGTTCACCTGCTTCACCGCCCGTTCCGACACAACGAGTGCATTCGCCAAGCTGTTCGCCAACCCCTGGCTCTGGGGTGCTGTCGCACTCTCGCTGTCGTTGCAGGTGGCGGTCGTTCACGTGCCGTTGCTGAACATCGCCTTCGGCACGGCACCGCTGGCGCTGGACCAGTGGCTGGTGTGCGCGGCGATGGCCAGCGCGGTGCTGATCTACAGCGAAGGGCAAAAGCTGTTCAGGCGCAGCTGGGGTCGATCGGGCCTGCGCGGCGCGCTGTGATGTGGGGCTGTGGCGCTGCGCGCAAGCACAAGGTTCAGGCAACGTCTTGGACATGCAGCGGACGTTGTACGGGTCTTTTGCGGCGTCACGGGGAACTGGCAGGTCGGGTGGGCTCTTTTCTCCTCGATTGCCGGTGTTGCGCTGCCGAGAATCAAGTTGCTCGTTTTGTCGTTCATTCAAAGCCACCGGCCGCGCGCGGCACCCGTTCTAGGGGCCGCTCAGCGGCGCACCCGCCTGCCGTCAGGCATTCTTCCTTGGAAGCCCAGCCTATGAACGTCCTGTCCAAACTCAAGCTCGGTTCGCGTCTGGGCTTGGCCTTCGGCGCGGTCATCGCGCTGGCGGTGGTGGTGGTCCTGATCGGCATCACGCGTCTGGCATCCATCACCGACAGCATCAAGCTCATCGGCAGCGACCGCGTACCCAAAGTGCAGCGCTTGGCCGACATGACTGACGGCGTGAACCTGATTGCGCGCGAGTTACGCAACGCGGTGATCTGGGACGATCCTGCCAAGGTCACTGCGGCGCTGGACGAAGTGAAGAAGACGCGTGCGGAAACGACCAAGATCCTCGAGACGCTGGTGCCCACCATTTCCTCGGAGGAAGGCAAGAAGAAGCTGGCTGCGCTGACCGAGGCGCGCTCCGTCTACCTGCCCGTCCAGCAGCAGTTCGTCGATCTGGTGGGCGCCGGCAAGCGCCCTGAGGCGGTGGCCCTGCTGGCCGACAAGCTGCGCCCCGCGCAGTTGAATTACCTGAAGGCGCTGGACGCGCTGAAGGACCTGCAGATCGAACTGATCAACGTGGCGGCGGAAGAGGGCGAGAAGTCCTACAGCCAGGCGCGCACGCTGATGCTTGCGTTGCTGGTGGGCATGGCGGCTATCGGCGCCTGGCTCGGCTGGATCATCACGCGCTCGATCACCGGCCCCATCGGCCAGGCCGTCGGCGTGGCCGAAAAGGTGGCCGCCGGCGACCTGGGTTCGCGCATCGTAGTCACCAGCACCGACGAGACCGGCCGCCTGCTGGCCGCGCTGATGGCCATGAACGAGAGCCTGGTGCGCATCGTGAGCACCGTGCGCAACAGCAGCGACAGCATTGCCACCGGCAGCGCGCAGATCGCCAGCGGAAACGCCGACCTGAGCCAGCGCACCGAAGAGCAGGCCAGCGCACTGGAAGAAACCGCGGCGTCGATGGAACAGCTGGGCAGCACGGTCAAGCAGAACGCCGACAACGCGCGCCAGGCCAACCAGCTGGCGCTGAGTGCCAGCACCGTGGCCATCAAGGGCGGTGAGGTCGTGGGCCAGGTCGTCGACACCATGAAGGGCATCAACGACAGCAGCAAGAAGATCGCCGACATCATCAGCGTGATCGACGGCATCGCCTTCCAGACCAACATCCTGGCGCTCAACGCCGCGGTGGAAGCAGCGCGTGCCGGTGAACAAGGCCGTGGCTTTGCCGTGGTGGCGTCGGAAGTGCGCAACCTGGCGCAGCGCAGTGCCGAGGCCGCCAAGGAGATCAAGGCCTTGATCACGGCCAGCGTCGAGCGCGTGGAACAAGGCACGGTGCTGGTCGACCAGGCCGGCGTGACGATGGAAGAGGTGGTGAATTCCATCCGGCGCGTCACCGGCATCATGGGCGAGATCAGCAGCGCCAGCACCGAGCAGAGCCAAGGCGTCAGCCAGGTCGGCGAGGCCGTCAGCCAGATGGACCAGGTGACGCAGCAAAACGCGGCGCTGGTCGAAGAAAGCGCTGCCGCCGCTGACAGCCTGCGCCAGCAGGCGCAGCAACTGGTCACTGCGGTGGCGGTGTTCAAGTTGGGCAACGCTGGCACGGACATGGGCACGGCTGCTGTACAGACCCCCGCTCACAGCGCCCCCGCACCGGTGAAGGGAGCGGCCGCTGAACGCCGCGGCCCCGACCGCGCCAAGAACGTCGCGCGGCCCAGCTTCGGCAAGGTCAAGCCCGCCGCTGCGGCTGCTGCAGTACCCGCCACGCCAGCCTTGGTGGCCAGCGCCGGCGCCAAGACCGGCACCGACGACTGGGAACAGTTCTGAACTGAGATCGCCCAAGAAAAACGACCCGCGCTGGCGGGCTGTCTTTCACTCGGAGCGTGGCGTCAGGCGGTCACGCCCCTGGCGGTTTCCGCGTCGTCCTGGATCTGGCCCTTCGACCAGCGATGACCGAGTCAACGTGCGTCGGCCGTCTTCAGCAGCTTGGCAAAACTCGCGGCCGAGGCAGCGGGCTTCTCCAGCGTCGGCAGATGGCCGCATGCTGGGAGGACTTCGAACTGCGCATTCGGCAGGGCTGCGGCCAGCGCTCGACCGACCGCCACCGGGACCAGCGCGTCCAGCTCGCCCCACAGCACCAGCGCCGGCATGGTCAGCGCACCGAGCCGCGACGAGGCTTCCCGGCGCACGCCCAGCGCGCGTGCTTGCGCGGCGCCGGCCGCGCCGCCGACACGCTGGGCCATCGCCTTGAAGATCGCTGCCTGGGCGACGGCATCCTTGTGCACCACCAGCCCGGCGAGCATGTCGAACACGGCATCGGGGGTGGCCTCCAACCCGCCCGCGAGGTCGGGCCCACCGGCCTGCGGCGCGGCGGGGTTGCATCCCATCAGCCACAGCGCCGTGACGCGCTGTGGCGCGGCCAGGGCCACCTCCATGGCCAGGTTGCCGCCGTAGGACGTGCCGACCAGCGCGAATCGCGCCGGTGCCCGCGACAGGATGTCCGCGACGCTGTCTTCCAGTCGTGGTTTGGGCGACAGCAGCACATGCGGCTCGATGGCATCGCCCAGCGCAGCGATGACGTCGCGGTAGAGCTCCTCGTCGCACAGCAGGGCGGGGATGAAGACGACCGGCGTGGCTTGGGATGGCGTGCTCATGGATGTTTCCTTGTGGGTCGGGTTGGGTTCGGTATCAGGTGATCGGCCTGGGTCAGCAGACCCGAGAGTTGCCGCGGCGGCACGCCGGTCTTGCGCAGCGTCGTGGCGCCCATGACCAGGGCGAGCAGGGCACCGGCGCGCTGCGTCGCCTCGCGGTCGGGGCAGTCAAGACGGCGCAGTGTCGCGGTCATCAAGCGACCGACCCGGGCCGTGTGCGACCGCGCAAACGCCACCAGCTCGGCATCACCCGGCGCGAGTTCAGCCACGGTGTTGACGAACAGGCAGCCGCGGGTGCCGCCATCGACGTCCGCAATGACGACAAGGATGGCGCGAACCGCGTCACGCGGATCGGCGCAGGCCGCGACCCGCTCGGTCAGTGCGGCGTAGCGCTCGTCGGCGTACAGCCGCACCGCGGCCATCAGCAGCGCGTGCTTCGACCCGAAGCAGGCATACAAGCTCGATCGGCTGAGCCCCATCGCGTGGCCCAGGGCGTCCAGCGACGTGGCCTGGTAACCTTGGTTCCATACCAGGTCGCGCGCACCGCGCTGGGCGGCTTCGGCGTCGAAGCCGCGGGGGCGGCCGAGCGCTGTTCTGGTGTCTGCAAGTCTGTCCGGCATGCGGTACATTCTGGACCAGTTTGTTCAGAAGCCGAATCGCGGCATCGTGCCGGCGATCGTTCGGCCGGCGTCGAGCCTTCGGGCCCGCTTCACTCATCCCGACAGGAACCCCGATGACAGCCTCCCCCCGCTTCGAGCTTTTCTCGTTCTGGCGCACGTCGGCCACCTACCGCGTGCGGGTCGCCTTCAACCTGAAGGGGGTGTCGCCGCAGGAGCGCACTGTCAACCTCGATGCCGGCGAGAACCGCGGCGAGGCCTTCCTGAAGATCAACCCGATGGGTGCGATTCCGGCGCTGCTGGACCACGGCCCCGGTGAATCGCCAACGCCGCTGACGCAGTCGCTGGCGATCGTCGAATTCCTCGATGAGTGCTACCCGACGCCCGCGCTGCTGCCCGCCGATCCGCACGGCCGTGCCCGCGTGCGGTCGCTGGCTGCGATGCTGGCCGCCGACACGCATCCGCTGATCACGCAGCGGATCAAGAAATACCTGACGTCCTCCGCCGGCTTCGACGACGCGGCCTGGCGCGCGTGGCAGATCCACTGGTTCACCACCGGCTTGCAGGCGCTGGAAAAGCGCTTGGTCAGCGAAGCGGGAACGGGCACCTTCTGCCACGGCGAGACACCGACGATCGCCGACATCTGCCTGGCCAGCATCATCGCGGTGATGCGCGTCTTCAAGATCGAGGTGCCTGACATCCCGACGGTGATGCGCATCATGGCCGCGTGTGAGCAGCTCGATGCCTTTGCCAAGGCAGACCCGAGCCGCCAGGCGGGCGCCCCGCAGGCCTGACGCCGCCGGCGTCGCGTCAGTGTGCACAGGACGATGCACAAGACGACGAACGTGCGTTGACCGGCGTTTGTCGATTCACCGATCCACCGATCGTGGATTCACCGTTTCATTGACCCGCTCAGGAGATTCACGATGCCCATGCTCAAAGTCGGCGCCGAAGCCCACAAGCCGATCGAGATTCACTACGAAGATCACGGCAGCGGCAAGCCGGTGGTGCTGATCCACGGCTGGCCGCTCAGCGGGCGTTCGTGGGAAGCCCAGGTGCCGGCGCTGATCGCTGCCGGCCACCGCGTGATCACCTACGACCGCCGCGGCTTCGGACAATCGTCGCAGCCCTGGTCGGGCTACGACTACGACACCTTTGCCGCCGACCTGCACGGCTTGATGACGCAGCTGGACCTGAAAGGGGCCACGCTGGTGGGCTTCTCGATGGGGGGCGGCGAAGTGGCCCGCTACATCAGCACCTACGGCACCGAACGGGTTGCCAAGGCGGTGTTCGCCGGCGCGGTGCCGCCGTACCTGTACAAGTCGGCCGACAATCCCGAAGGCGGCCTGGATGACGCGACGATCAACAGCTTCAAGATTGGCGTCACGGCCGACCGCATGGCGTTCCTGGACGGTTTCACCACCGGGTTCTTCAGCACCAACGGCAAGCTGATGGTCAGCGAAGCGCAGCGCGAATACGCCCGCGACATCGCTGCTTTCGCATCGCCCAAGGGCACGCTGGACTGCATCCACGCGTTCTCGTACACGGACTTCCGCGCCGACCTGGCCAAGCTGAAGTTGCCGACGCTGGTGATTCACGGCGATTCGGACGCCATCGTGCCGCTGGAGGTGAGCGGCGCACGCACCCACAAGGCCATCGCGGGCAGCCGGCTGTGCGTGATCAAGGGCGGGCCGCACGGCTTCAACCTGTCGCACGCGGCCGAGTTCAACCAGGGTCTGCTCGACTTCCTGGCGACGGGGTGATGTCCCCGTCAGGTCGCGCTGCAGGGCCGCAGCGACTCAGGCGCCGACCGGGCGCAGCAGCGCGGCCTTGACCCGATCGGGCGTCAAGGGGACCTCGCGCAGACGCGCCCCGGTGGCGTCGAACACCGCGTTGGCGATGGCCGCCGGGATCGCGCACGGCGTCGGCTCGCCGACCGCCAAGGTGGGCTGATCGGGGCGGTCGATCAGGTCGACCTCGACGCGCGGCACCTGGTCGTGGCGCAGGATCGGGTAGCTCGCCCAGTCGCGCGACAGCACCTCGCGACGGTCCCAGCGCACGGCTTCCATCAGCGTGCGGCTGACGGTCTGAATCGTGCCGCCTTCGATCTGGTTGACCGTGCCGTCGGGGTTGACGACCAGGCCGCAGTCGTGCGCGATGCAGACGCGCTCGACGCGGACGTCGCCGGTCTTGCGGTTGACCGCCACTTCGGCGACCGCCGCGACATAGGTGTTGTTGTTGCTGTAGCGCAGATAGCTGATGCCGCGCCCGCGAGCGATATCGCCGCCGGAGTCCCGGGCCCCCGGGTTGACACCGGCGCGGGGTTGCCACTTCGCGCGCGCCATCGCTTTCTGGATCACCGCCACACCGCGCGGGTCCTTCATGTAGCGCAGCCGGTACTCGGCCGGATCGGCCTGCGCGGCGAACGCCAGCTCGTCGATGAAGCTCTCGTTGGCGAAGGTGTTCTCGATGCGGCCCGGGCTGCGCAGGTGCGCGCTGCGGAAGAAGGCCTTCTCGACATGCCGCGTGTTGACGCGCACGTTGGGCAGCGTGTAGCCGACGCCCGAGTTCTGGAATAGGAAACCGACCCAGTTGCCCGATCGCGGCAGGCCGGTTTCGGCCGCCGCCAGCAGTGGAAAGTCCAGCGGCTTGAAGGCCACGATGTGGTTCAGCGCGATCCAGAAGTCGCCGTTCCAGGCGACGATGTCGCCGCGCTCGTCCAGGCCGGCCTCAAGGTCGATGGAGCGCGGCGGGCTCTTCGGTGAACGCGCCATCTCGTCGTCGCGCATCCATTGCACGCGCACCGGCTGGCCGGTCAGCACCGCCAGCAGCGCGGCGTCGGCGGATGCGTCTTCGTGGCCGTTGCGCCCGTAGCAGCCCGAGCCTTCGAGATAGACGATGCGCACCTTCTCGGGCGCCAGGCCGACGATCGGCGCGATCTCGGTGACCAGCGAATGGGTGGCCTGCGACGCGCTCCACACCGTGAGTTGGCCGTCGCGGAAATCGGCCACCGCGCAACTCGGACCCATCGAGGCATGCGTCTGCACCGCGAAGTCGTAGCGCGCCTTGACCTTGCGCGGCGCCGAGGCCAGCGCCGCGCGGGCGTCGCCGACGTTCTGCGTCACGTCCTCCTTCGCGACTTTCAGGCCGCGCCAGTGGTCGAACACGGTGGCCTGATCGGGCAGCGGTTCGGCGCTGCCCCACTGCGTGCGCACGGCGCGCATGGCCTTGATCGCGCCCCATTCGGTCTTGGCGAGCACGGCCAGGAAGTCGCCCTTGCGCACCGTGCGCAGGTAGCCATCGACCTTCTTCGCGCCGCTGTCGTCGAAGGACAGCAACGATGCACCGACGGCCCCGGGCCGCAGCACGCGCGCGTGCAGCATGCCGGGCACGCGGAAGTCGTGCACGTACGTCCATTCGCCGGTCAGCTTGCCCGGGATGTCGACGCGCGGAACGGGTTTGCCGACCCACTGATAGTCGGCCGGCTTCTTCAACACGACCTTGGGGTCGACCGCCAGAACCAGCGGTTCAGACGCCGCCAGTTCGCCGTAGCCCACGCGGCGCGCCTGGTCGGCACGCACGAACACGGCGCCGTCGCGGCAGCCAGCATCGTCGCCAGCCACGCCCAGCTTGGCGGCACCGCGCGCCAGCAGCACGGCGCGCGCCGTGGCGCAGGCGCGGCGCAGTTCCAGGCCGCCCTGGGTGATGGTCGTGCTGGCGCCGGACAGCCACTGGTCGGGCGTGGTGGCGGTGTCGCCCATCACCAGGGTGATGCGCTCGAAGGGCAGATCGAGTTCGTCTGCCGCCAGCTGCGACAGCGCGGTGCGCGTGCCGTTGCCGAGATCGACCTTGCCGGTGTAGACGGTGGCGCTGCCGTCGCCAGCAATGGCGACGAAGGACTCGATGCGCGCCTTGTCCACGGCCTTGGCCGGGGCCAGCGTCGGCGCAGTGGCGGCCGTGGCCGTGCCGGCCCACGAGAAGCCAACGACCAGCGCGCCGGAGGAAACGAGGAATGCCCTGCGATCGATGGTGTTCATCGCCGTGCTCCTTCAGACGGTGACCGTTTGGCCGGATGCGCGCTGCACCGCGCGCACGATGCGCTGGTGCGTGCCGCAGCGGCACAGGTTCATCGCCAGGCCTTCGCGGATCTGCGCTTCGCTGGGCTTGGGCGTGCGCTTCAACAGATCGGCCGCCTGCATGACCATGCCGTTGATGCAGTAACCGCACTGCGCCGCCTGCTCGTCGATGAAGGCCTGCTGCAGCGGCGATGGCTTGGCGCTGCTGCCCAGGCCTTCCAGCGTCGTCACCGCGCGCTTGCCGACGGCCGACACCGGATAGCTGCACGAGCGCACGGCCTGGCCGTCGATGTGCACGGTGCAGGCGCCGCACTGGCCCAGGCCGCAGCCGAACTTGGGGCCGTGCAGTTCCAACTGGTCGCGCAGCACGTACAGCAGCGGCGAATCGGCGTCAGCCTGCACCGAGCGCTTGTTGCCGTTGACCTGGATTTCAAAGCGAGCCATCGTGTCGTCTCCGGGTGTTGTCGATCAAGGCCCCTCGGGGGCAGCGAGCGCTAGCGAGCTTGGGGGCTGACACCCGCCGCGGAACCGGCTTTGCCGGGCCGTCGGCGGACATCCCCCTCGGGGGGCAGCGAGCGCTTGCGAGCTTGGGGGCTGATTCAATCGGCCTCGATCTTCGACGCCTTGACCACCTGGGCCCAGCGTTCGGATTCGGCCTTGGCCAGCGCGGCGAAGGCCGCCGGGTTCATGAAGTCGCCGCGGGCGCCCAGGTCGGTCGCGCGCTGCTGAAACGCCGGGTTGGCGACGATCTTCGAGATCTCCGCGCTCAGCCGGTCGATCACCGCCTGCGGTGTCTTGGCCGGCGCGAAGACGCCGAACCACGATGTCGCGTCGAGCCTGGGCAGCCCGGCTTCGGCAGCGGTCGGCACGCTCGACAGCGACGGCAGTCGCCGCTTGTCGGTGATGGCCAGCGCGCGCAGCTTGCCGCTCTGGATGTGCGGCATGAAGGGCGGCGGCGTGCCGAAGGTCATGTCGACCTGCGCGCCCAGCAGGTCTTGCAGCGCCGGGCCGGTGCCCTTGTACGGCACATGGGTCAGCGTGATGCCGGCCTGCTGCTCGAGCATCGCGCCGGTGGCGTGCTGCAACGAGCCATTGCCGGACGAGGCGTAGGTCAGCTTGCCCGGGTTGGCCTTGGCGTAGGCGATCAGCTCGGCCATGGTCTTGAACGGCAGGCCCTCGCGCACCACCACCACCTGCGGCGCGCTAAGAACGTTGGCCACGGCACGGAAGTCGTCGCTGATCCACTGCGGCGTCTGGCGGGTGACATGCGGGCTGATGACGTGGTAGCCCGAGTACTGCATCAGCAGCGTGTGGCCGTCGGGGTCGGCGCGCTTGACGGCCACGGCCGCCAGGTTGCCGCTGGCGCCGGCGCGGTTGTCGACGATGACCGTCTGGCCCAGCGCCTTGCCCAGCGGTTCGGCCAGCATGCGCGCGGCAATGTCGGTGGTGCCGCCGGCGGCGGCGGGCACGATCAGCGTGATGGTCTTGCTGGGCCACGCGCCCTGCGCCGCGGCGGGGCCGGCCAGCATGGCGAAGGCTGCGGCGGCAGCCACGATCAGCCGGCGTCGCATCAGGCACCCCGCGCCAGCGCGCGCTCGCGGATCTGTGCGAAGTCGGCCGGCAGCGGGTGCAGGTCCAGCCGCCGCCCGGCCTTCACCAGCTGGCTGGGGATGTCGTGCCCGATCAGTGCGGGCAGCCGCTGGCTGGCGGCCAGCAGGCCCGTCAGGTCGACACCGGTGTCGTAGCCCATCAGCTCCAGCGCGTGCACGATCTCTTCGGTGCAGACGTTGCCGGTGGCGCCGGGCGCGTACGGGCAGCCGCCGATGCCGCCGAACGACGCGTCGAAGCGGTCGGCACCGGCGGCGATGCCGGCCAGCACATTGGACAGCCCCATGCCGCGCGTGTTGTGGAAGTGCAGGGTCAGCTCGGTGTGGGGGAAGCGCTCGCGGAAGGCGCTCGTCAGGCGCGCCACCTGCGTCGGGTAGGCCATGCCGGTGGTGTCGCACAGCGTCACGCTGTCGGCTTGCAGGTCTTCGACGTAGCGCGCGCACCAGTCCATCACCGTGCTTTCGGGCACATCGCCTTCCATCGGGCAGCCGAAGGCGCAGGACAGCGAGACGTTGACCTTGACGCCCGCCTGCCTGGCGACCGTCGCCACCTCGGACAGCCCGGCGAAGCTCTGCGGCTGCGTCATGCGCAGGTTGGCCAGGTTGTGGCTGACGCTGGCCGACATCACCAGGTTCAACTCGTCGGCCTTCGATTCGATGGCCCGCTCGGCGCCGCGCAGGTTGGGCACCAGCGCGGTGTAGACGACACCCGGCACGCGGCGGATCTCGCGCAGCACGACTTCGGCGTCACGCAGCTGCGGAATGGCCTTCGGCGACACGAACGAGGTGACCTCGATCTTGGCCAGCCCGGCGTCCGACAGCGCATCGACGAGCGCGATCTTCTCGGCGGTATCGACGAACTGCTGTTCGACCTGCAGGCCGTCGCGCGGCCCGACTTCCTGCATGTAGATGCGCTGGCGCGCACCGTCCCAAACGTTCGCGTTCACTGGGGCACCCTTGGCGCTGCGCGCCGTCCCGCCAGGCGGGAGTTGAGCCCCTTCGGGCGGTCGTGCGGGGCTCATGCCACCACCTTTCTGCCGCGCAACGCGGCGATGTCCTGTCCGGAAAATCCGATCTCGCCGAGCACAGCGTCGGTATCGTCGCCGAGTTTGGGCGCCGACGAGCGCACGCGCCCCGGCGTGCCCAGCAGCTTGGGCACGATACCCGGCACGTCGACCACATGGCCGTCGCGCGTCGGCTGCTTGAGAACCATCTCGCGGGCCTGGTAATGCGGGTCTTCGAGGATGTCCTTGGCGGTGTAGGCGCGGCCGGCAGGGACCTTGGCTTCGCCCAGCACCGCCAGCGCCTCGTCGGTCGGGCGCTGCAGCGTCCAGGCCTCGATGGCGGTGTCGAGTTCCTCGACCCGTTTGACGCGGCCGGCGTTGTCGGCCAGCGCCGGATCGTTGCCCAGGTCGTCGCGGCCGATCGCCGTCATCAGGCGCTTGAAGATGCTGTCGCCGTTGCCGGCGATCAGCACCACGCCGCCGTCGGCGCAGCGGTAGGCGTTGCTGGGTGCAATCCCCGGCAGCGCGCTGCCCGCAGGTTCACGCACGACGCCGAAGGCGCTGTACTCGGGGATCAGGCTTTCCATCACGTTGAACACCGCCTCGTGCAGCGCCACGTCGATGACCTGGCCTTTTCCGCCGTGTCTTCCGCCGTTGGCGTTGCGGTGGTGAAG
>JANMAP010000405.1:0-3061 GCA_031359905.1 Burkholderiales bacterium
CGATCCGCCTGCGCCCCGATGCCAAGGGACGCCTGACGCCGGTGGCCTGCGACTTCAAGTGCGGCTTTGATCGCGACGACCCGCGCTGGCAGCGGCTGGACCTGCCGGCCGACCTGTTCGCCGCCGACTATTCCGACTTCGAGCAGGAGATCAACCAGCTGCGCACCTACCAGGGTCAGAGCGACGTCTATGTGATCAACGCCAAGGGCACGATCCTGGCACCGACCTTCGGCGGTGGCGCCAACTCGCTGGTCACGCAGATGCTGGGCGACGACGCCAGCATCTCGTCCGACTTCGGCGGCAACCCGCCCTACGAGAAGATGAAGGCGGTGGCACGCATCTGCTTCAAGCATTGGTTGAAGCAGAGCAACGTGCTCTTCATCATCGGCGGCAAGAGCAACAACACCGACATCTTCGAAACCTTCCGCGCCATGGCCGATGCGCTGCGCGAGCACTTCGGCAAGTACGGCGCGCAGCCTCTGTACCTGGTCGTCGGACGCGGCGGGCCGAACCTGGTGCGCGGCATGGGCGTGATGCGCGACACCTGCGAGGCGCTGGGCATTCCGTACCGCATCTTCGGCTTCGACTCGGCCATGAGCGAGGTGGTCGACTACGCACGGCGTATCGACGCCTGGATGAGAGCCGGCGGGCGCGATGAGGTGGCCCGTGCGATGAAGCTGGCGGCCTGAGCCATGACCCCGATGGGCTTCACTCGCCGCGCTGCACTGCTTCTCGTCGCCCTCGCGCTGGCCGGCTGCGCCGGCATGGGCAGCAAGCCTGCGCCGCAGCAGATCCATGTCATGACCTCCGGCGGCTTCACCGCCCCCTACAACGAGCTGACGCCGCAGTTCGAGCGAAGCACCGGTATGCAAGTGCACACCGCCTACGGCGCATCGATGGGCGCCGCCAGCGATTCGATCCCGAGCCGGTTGGCGCGCGGCGAGCCGGCCGATCTGGTGATCCTGGCGCGGCCGGCGCTCGACGCGCTGGTGGCGCAGGGCAGGGTGGTGGCCGGCAGTCAGGTCGACTTGGTGCGCTCGTCGATCGGCCTTGCGGTGCGCGCTGGCGCGCCGAAGCCCGACATCAGCACCGTCGAGGCGCTCAAGCGCGCGCTGATCGCCGCGCCGTCGATCGCCTATTCGGCCAGCGCGAGCGGCGTGTACTACGAAACCGAGTTGCTGAGGAAGCTCGGGATCGAGGACCAGGTCAAGCCGAAGAGCAGGCGCATCCTGAGTGAGCGCGTCGGCAGCGTGATCGCGCGCGGCGAGGCCGCGCTCGGGCTGCAGCAGGTGAGCGAACTGTTGCCGATCGAGGGCATCGACTTCATCGGCGTGCTGCCGCCCGAAGTCCAGCGGGTCACCGTGTTCTCGGCTGGGATTTCAACGACGGCGCGCGCGCCGCAGGTGGCCAGGCAGCTGATCCAGCACTTCATGTCGCCGGCGGCGATGGCGGTGATCACCAAGAGCGGGCTCGAACCGGCCGCCGGGCGATGAATGCGAAGCGCCAGCCCTGTCCGAGAAGCGCAGCGGGAGCCGACGGTCTCACGGGTTGCCCTGATCTCGTGAACAGTGATTGAGGAGAGATAGAAGATGAACACCTTTCGCACCAGCGTCGGCCCCTTCAAGTTCTTCACCGGGATCGAATCGCTGGCGCAGATCGCCACCCGCGAAGACCGCGTGTGCGTGCTCAACATCATGGGCGGCGAGTCCAGCGAGGTCACGCCCGTCGGCCATGCCTGGAGTGGCGGCAATGTGGTCTGCGGCACCTCGCCCGGCCGCCGCGGCCAGGTGCTCGAAACGCCGGCCGGCAACATCCCGGTCTACAACAATGTGCGCGAGGCGATGGAGGCCGGACATCGCTTCAACTGTGGTGTGGTCTACCTGCCGCCCAGCGCCGCCGACGATGGCGTCGTCGAACTGATCCGCGTCAACCCTGAGCTCACCAAGATCTTCATTCCGACCGAGAAGATGAGCGTGCACGACGCGCGCGAGATCCGCGCCCTGGCGCAGGCGCGCGGCGTCGACATCTTCGGCGGCAACAGCCTGGGCGTGGCCGACTCTTGGAATCAGGTGCGCATCGGCGGCGCTTTGGGCGGCGACAGCCCCGGCGACACCCTGAAGAAGGGCTCGATCGCGATCCTGTCCAACTCGGGCGGGTTCACCACCACCATCGCGCAGTACCTGCGCATGGGTGGCTGGGGTACGACGACGCTGGTGTCGAGCGGCAAGGACGTCTACATCCACTACGCCGCACCCGAGTTTGCGCACGCCCTGGGCAACGACGCCAGAAGCCAGGCCGCGGTGCTGTACTGCGAGCCCGGCGGCTACTACGAGCTGGACGCCGACTTCACCAAGCCGGTGGTGGCCTGCGTGGTGGGGCGCTGGAAGAGCAAGCTCACCCGCGCCGTCGGCCATGCCGGCGCCATGTCCGGCGGCGGCGACGATGCCGCGTCGAAGGAACGCTGGTTCATGGACAAGTTCGGCGTCGATGCGCTGTACTCGCCGGAGCGCCCGGTGTGCTCGGCCAGAGGCGCGGTGGTGGTCAACATCGCTGACATCCCGGCGGCGCTGACCGCGGTGATGGCGGCCAACGGCATCCAGCCCGACTTCGCGCCCGAGGGCACGATGGAGCTGAAGGCCTGGTTCGGCTCGAACATGGGCGTGAAGCTGCCGCCCGATCTCGACCTGCCGGTGGTGCGCGCGGCCGGGCCCTACGACGCACAGGTCGAGGCGCTGGACCGCCACGTGGGCACGGTGTTCGCCCGTGAAGCGCTGAAGGACGCGTCGGCCGTCTCGCAGATGGACGCGAAGACGCAGGTGACGCGGCTCAACGGCGTGTCGGTGCTCGACGCGGCGCAGTATCCGCTGGAGGCCAATGTCGGCCTGGCGCTGCTGAAGGAGCCCGGCGGCGACAACGACCGCAAGCTGGTCAGCGTGGCGGTGGGCGCGTGGCTCAACCTGCACGGCGATGCCACGCTGGCCGCCGCGCAGGCCGCGCGCGATGCCGGCAACGCGCCGAACGCGGTGCTGGCCGCGGCGTTGGCCATCGTCGGGCCGCGGCG
>JANMAP010000406.1:0-17936 GCA_031359905.1 Burkholderiales bacterium
CTCCGCGTTGTGATAGACGTCCTGCACGTCGTCGAGCTCCTCGATCACGTCGAGCAGCTTCTGCATCCGCTGTGCGTCGTCGCCGCTGAGTTCGATGTTGTTCTCGGCCCGCATCGTGACTTCGGCGATCTCGGCCTTCAGGCCGGCCGCTTCGAGCGCGATCTTCACGGCCTCGAACTCGGTGGCCGGCGTCAGCACCTCGATCGAACCGTCGTCGCCGGTGATCACGTCGTCGGCACCGAGCTCCAGGGCCACCTCCATGACCCGGTCTTCGCTGGTTCCGGGGGCGAAGATCAACTGGCCGCAGTGCTTGAACTGGAAGGCCACCGAGCCCTCGGTGCCCATGTTGCCGCCGTATTTGCTGAAGGCATGGCGCACTTCGGCCACCGTGCGCACGCGGTTGTCGGTCATGCAGTCGACGATGATCGCCGCGCCGCCGATGCCGTAGCCCTCGTAGCGGATCTCCTCGTAGCTGACGCCTTCGAGGTTGCCGGTGGCCTTGTCGATGTTGCGCTTGACGGTGTCGACCGGCAGGTTGACGGCCTTGGCTTTTTCGATCGCCAGACGCAGGCGGGGGTTGGCCGAGACGTCACCGCCGCCCAGCCGCGCCGCGACCATGATCTCGCGGATCACGCGCGTCCAGGCCTTGCCGCGCTTCTCGTCCTGGCGGCCCTTGCGGTGCTGGATGTTGGCCCATTTGGAATGTCCGGCCATGGGGTTCGCGTGCTCCTGTGGATCCTTGGCTCGGATCGAGCATTCGATTTTAGCTGGCGACGTGACGCGGCCCCGCTGCGCCAGGTGCGCGCAGCGGGGCCGGGGGGCGTGGAGGAGCGGGCCGGGGGCGGGGTACGCGCGGTCAGGCCGCCGAAAGCTTGAACACCGCCACCGCCTGGACCAACGCCTGGGCCTGCTGACGCAGGCTTTCGGCGGCCGCAGCGCTCTGTTCGACCAGCGCGGCGTTCTGCTGCGTGGCCTGGTCCATCTGCGACACCGCCTGGCCGACCTGGGCCACGCCGGAACTCTGTTCGACGCTCGCCGAACTGATCTCGCCGACGATGTCGGTGACGCGGCGGATGCTCTGCACGATCTCTTCCATCGTGTGGCCGGCCTGGTCGACCAGCGCGGTGCCCTGCTCGACACGCTGCACGCTGGCCGAGATCAGGCCCTTGATCTCCTTGGCCGCCTCGGCGCTGCGCTGGGCCAGGCTGCGCACCTCGCCGGCGACCACCGCGAAGCCACGGCCCTGTTCGCCGGCCCGTGCGGCTTCGACCGCGGCGTTCAACGCCAGGATGTTGGTCTGGAAAGCGATGCCGTCGATCACGCTGATGATGTCGGCGATCTTCTTGCTGCTCTGGTTGATGCCCTTCATGGTCTCGACGACCTGGTTCACCACCGCGCCGCCCTTGACGGCCACCGTCGACGCGTTGAGCGCCAGCTGGTTGGCCTGGCGCGCGTTGTCGGCGTTGTTGCGCACCGTGCTGCCGAGTTCTTCCATCGTCGCCGCGGTCTGCTGCAGGCTGCTGGCCTGCTGCTCGGTGCGGCCCGACAGATCCTGGTTGCCCTGGGCGATCTGGCTGCTGGCGGTGGCCACGTTTTCTGATCCCGAACGCACCTGCTGCACGGCGTCGGCCAGGCCGCGCTGCATGGCCTGCAGGCGGGCCATCAGACTTTCGCTGTCGCCCGGGCGGACGTGGATCGCGCTGCTCAGGTCGCCGGCGGCGACGGCCCGGGCCACCGCGGTGGCGGCCTTGGGTTCGCCACCGAGCTGGCGCAGCAGCTGTGCGGTGATCGCCCAGCTCAGCGTGACGCCGAGCGCCAGCGCCGCGCCGAGCAGCACGAAGACGGCCTGCTGGGCCTGTTCGTAGGTCTCGTTGGCGACCCGGGCGGCGAGGATGCCGCCGTCGAAGTTGAACTGGGTCAGCTTGTTCAGCGCGCCCATGCCGTCGTCGAAGGCGGTGGCGGCCATGCCGTCGCTGATGTCGGCGGCGTCCTGCTGCTGCTTGTCACGACCCAGCGCGAGCACCTTCTGCTGCGCCTTCAGGTAGGCGTCGCGCGACTTGGTGAGCTTGGCGAAGATCGCCCGCTCGTCATCGCCGGCGATCAGGCCGTCGTAGGCCTTCAGGGCTTCGGCAGTGGCCTTGGTGGCGGCGGTGATCTTGTCTTCGTATTCGGCGTGGTAGCTCTTGTCGGTGGTGCGGCTGTGCTTGACCTCGAATTCGCGCGCTTCGACAGACGCCGCGCGCACGGCGGCCAGGTGGCCGACGCCCTGCAGCCACTTGCCGGCCAGGGCGTTGGATTGCACGTTGACGCGCTGCAGGCCGAGCAGCCCGACGCCGGCCAGCGCTGCCGACAGCAGCAGCAGGATGGCGAAGGCCGCGAGCAGCTGCTGGCGCACCGTCAGGCGTTCGAACACGGCGCGCAGCGGATGGCGCATTCGAGACAACAGCTTCTTCATCGCCAAGCTCCAGGTCGGTCAGAAACAGCCAGCGGCTGGCCGGCGGCAGCCAGCCAGCCGGCACGCGCAGCAGCGCGCCGCGACATCACTTCTTGTGGCCGACGTAGCTCACGCCGACGACCTTGCCGCCGGCGTCTTTGATCGGGTTGTAGCAAGCGTCGAAGGCCGTGCCGAGCACGTCGATCGGACCGCAGAACTGCTGGCCCTTGCTGACCGCGGCGTAGGCCGCGTTGCGCGCCAGCTGGGTGCCGACACCGCGCTTGCCTTCGGGGGTCAGCACGTTGGTGCTGACGCGAACGAACTCGTCGCCGTCCTTGACGAAAACGGTGGCGGTGGCCTCGTGGGCCTTGCGCACGGCGTCGACGACGTCGTAGTTGTTGTTGATCTTGCGTTCGCCGAAGTACAGCGCGGGCACCGTCTTGCCGCCGACCGTGTCGGTGCCGTCGACCTTGGCCGTGCCGATCTTGGCCAGGCGGCCGTCGAGGTCCGCAATCGTCGCCTTGGGGTCGTTGGCATGGGCCATGCCGAGGGCGCCGATCAACAGGGCGGCGGTGAGAGTCTTGAGTGCGAATTGCATCTGGGTTTCCTTGTCTTGAACAGAAATCGATGACGGGCATGGAACGGCGGCCGCGCGGCCACTGCCAGTGGTGTCGGCACTCTGCGCCTGCGCTTGAGCAGGCAGCGGGCGGAAATGCGCGCCATTCACGGCGCAGTTCGTCTGTCGGCGCTGCCGTGACCCGCCGGCCCCGCCCGATCCGGCGCATGGGCGCCGGGGGCACGGCAGGGCGCTCGCTATGCTCGGCCCATGTACGCGACCTTCTTCGGCCTTCAGCAGCAGCCGTTCTCGATCGCGCCCGATCCCCGCTTCCTGTTCATGAGCGAGATGCACCGCGAAGCGCTGGCGCATCTGCTGTACGGGGTTGGTGGCGGCGGCGGCTTCGTGCTGCTGACCGGCGAGATCGGCGCCGGCAAGACCACTGTCTGCCGGGCCTTTCTCGAGCAGGTGCCGGCGCACTGCGACGTGGCCTACATCTTCAACCCGAAGCTCAGTGCAATCGAGCTGCTGCGCGCGGTCTGCGACGAATTCCATGTCGCCGTGCCGGCCGGTGCCGGCAGTGTCAAGGAGCATGTCGACGCCCTGAACCGCTACCTGCTGGCGGCGTTTGCCGCCGGCCGCCAGGCGGTGCTGGTGATCGACGAAGCCCAGGGGCTGGATGTCGAGGTGCTCGAGCAGCTGCGCCTGCTGACCAACCTGGAAACCGCCGAGCGCAAGCTGCTGCAGATCGTGCTGATCGGCCAGCCCGAACTGCGCACGCTGCTCGCCACCCCGGCGCTCGAGCAGCTGGCCCAGCGGGTCATCGCCCGCTACCACCTGCCCGCGCTGGCCGCGCGCGAGACCGGTGCGTATGTCCGCCACCGTCTGGCGGTGGCCGGTGCGGGGGCGGCAGCGCAACCGTTCGACGACCGGGTGCTGGCGCGGGTCCATGCGCTGGCCGGCGGGGTACCGCGGCGCATCAATCTGCTGTGTGACCGCGCCTTGCTCGGGGCCTATGCGCAAGGCCGCGCGCAGGTCGACATGGCGACCGTCGAGCAGGCGGCGCGCGAGGTCTTCGCCGCGCCGGCGGCGGCGCACGGTGCGTGGCGGCCGCCCGCCCGCGCGCTGCCGGTGGCAGTCGTCGGCGCGGGGCTGCTGGCGACCTTGGCCTGGGCGTGGCTGATGCCGATGCCGCTGACTTCGCCGCCGACCTTGCCGCTTCGGGCAGCGGGCTGGCTGGCGGCGTCGGCGGCGTCGCCCGCACCAGCGGCCGTCGCTGCGCTGGCGTCGGCTCCGCGGGCGAGCGGGGCGGCTGGCACGGCGGTGGTCGTTGCTGCAGCGGCTGCGTCGGTGGCTGCCGTGCCTGCGTCGCTCGCCGCGGCGGCCGCCCCCGCATCGGCGGTGGCTGCGAGTGCGACAGCAGCCGACCTGGCTTCGATCTGGCAGGCGGCCCATCGCGCCGAGGGGCCCGCCTGGCGCGAGCTGGCGGCCCGCTGGAACCTGGCGCTGCCGGCCGGCAGTGACCCGTGTGTCGCCGCTGCGCAGGCCGGCTGGGCCTGTTTTCGCAGCCAGGGCGGGCTCGCCGCTGCGCGCCAGCTCGACCGCCCGGGGCTGATTGCGCTGCGCGATGGCAGCCGGCCTGCGGTCTGGGTCGTGTTGAGCCGGCTGACGGACGACAGGGCCTGGCTGCAGGTCGGCGAACAGCGCTGGCCGCTGCCCCTGCCCATGCTGGCGCGGCTGTGGCGGGGCGAATTCGCCACCCTCTGGCAACGGCCGGCGGGCCTGGGCGAGACCGCCGACGCCGCGGCCACGGCGGCCGGTCGCGACTGGCTGCAGTCGACGCTGGCGGCCATCGGCCATGACGATCGCGACGCGCCGTTGAAGTCGCGGGTCTGGGACTTTCAGGTGGCGCAGGGCCTGGTGCCGGACGGCCTGGCCGGGCCGATGACGCAGATGCTGCTGCAGCGTGCCGCCACCGGCCGCCGCGGCGAGCCCCGCCTGGCCGCCGGCCCCAACGACGGCGGACGCTGAAGCCATGTCCTACATCCTGGATGCCCTGCGCCGCGCCGAATCGGAGCGCGAACGCGGTCGCGTGCCCGGCCTGCACGACCAGCCTGCGGTCAGCGACAAGCCGCCACCCGGCCCACCGGCCAGCCGGCTGCGCTGGATCGGGATGGCCATCGCCGGCCTGCTTGTGCTGCTGCTGGCCGGCCTGACCGGGCGCCTGCTTGCGCCGCCGCCGGCGCCCGCAGCGAGCGCCTCGCCGGCACTGCCGCAGCCGGCGCAGACTGCCATGCCGCTGCCTGCAGCGGCGCCTTCACTTTCGCTGCCTGCAGCAGCGCCTGCGCTCCCACCGCCTGCAGCGGCGCTTTCACTTTCGCTGCCTGCAGCGGCGCCTGCGCGCCCACCGCCTGCAGCGGCGCCTGCCCTCCCGCTGCCTGCAGCGGTGCCCGCCGCGCCGCCTGCACCACCGGGGTCGTCGCGGCCCGTGCCAGCTCCGCAAACCAAGGCCGGCGCGGCCGCTACCTCGACAGCCGTGGCGGCCTCGATGCCGGCGTCGGCCGTCGCGCCACCCGCAGCGCCCGTGGCCAAGTCCCCGGCCGCCACGGCGCTCGCCCGCCCGGCGTCCGCGCCCGGCATCCCGCCGATGCCTGTGGCCGCGCTGCCGCCCGACCTGCGCGCTGAACTGCCGCCGCTGGTCATCGGCGGGTCGGTCTATTCGGGTCAGCCGGCGCTGCGCTTCATCATCGTCAACGGGCAGCTGGTCCACGAAGGCGAAGCCGCTGCGCCGGGCGTGACGGTCGAACACATCGGGCCGAAGGCCGCGGTGCTGCGCTGGCGCGACAGGCGACTGGAAGTGCCGCTGTAGCAGGCTCCAGCACTTCGGCGGCGCGGTGCGGCGGGGTGATACTCGGCGCGCAAATCTTCAGGAGCACGGCTTGTCGATTCCCGGCCCGGTACGTTCGATCTTCGTGAGGGCCCGCATGGGCGCGGCGCTGGCGGGTCTGGTGCTCGGCGGGTGGCTGATAGCGACGGGCCCGGCGGTTGCCGAGGTCCTGCTGGCGGGCCCGAAAGGCGCCGGGGCGTCGCTCGAAGCCGTGCTGCAACAGGCCAAGGATGGCGACACGATCGAATTGCTGCCGGGCTCGTACACCGGCCAATACCTGATGCTCGACCAGCGCCGGCTGACCATCAAGAGCGCGGGCGGCAAGGTGGTCTTCGACGGTCAGGGCAAGGTCACCGCGGCAGACGCGCTGTGGACGGTGTCGGGCGGCGACGTGGTGGTCGAGAACATCGAGTTCCGCGGTGCACGCGCGCGCCGCGCGGACGGCGCCGGCATCCGCCTGAACAGCGGCCGATTGACGGTGCGCGACTGCACGTTCTTCGACAACGAGCACGGCATCGTCACCGGCAACGACGAGGCCGCCGAGCTGGTCATCGAGAGCACCCAGTTCGGCCTGGCGCCGAAGGTCGAGGGCGGGCTGTACCACCTCATCAACGTCGGCCGCATCGGCCGCTTCAGCGTCAGCGGCAGCCGCTTTCAGCAAGGGTTCGAGGGCCACCTGATCCGCTCGCGGGCCCGCGAATCGTTGATCGCCTACAACTTCGTCCACGACGGCCTGCGCGGCGGCGCTTCGTACGAGATCGACCTGGCGGTCGGCGGCCTGGCCACCGTCATCGGCAATGTGATCGCGCAGGGCGCCGACAGCCAGAACCGCGTCGTGCTGGCCTACGGTGGCGAAGGTCGGGCCTGGGAACGCAACCAGCTGCGCGTGGCCCACAACACGTTCATCAACTACAAGTGGTCACCGGCCTGGTTCCTGCGTGTGTTCCGCGACCGCCTGCCCGAGGACACGACGGTGGTGGCGGTCAACAACCTGCTCGTCGGGCCGGGCATCTTCTCGTTCGGCGCCAGCGGGTACTTCGAAGGCAACTACCCGGCGACGCTGGCGATGCTGGTCGATCCCGAGACCTATGCCTTCGAACTGCCGGCCGATTCGTTGTGGCGCGGGCGCGCCGTCGACGCGCGCAGCATCGGCGGCAATGACCTGACGCCGAAGGCCGAATTCCAGCAGCCGCGTGGCGTGCGCATGCTGCCGGCGGGCCTGCGCAGCTGGACGCCGGGGGCCTTCCAGAAGTAGCCGGCCACCGCTGACGACGGCGGTTAGCATGGGTCGATCGCAGATCCGAGCAGCGTGCCCATGAACCCCAAGGAAGCCCACCCAGAGAGCATCGTCGCCCAGGCCCTGGGCTGGGTCGACGAGGCCACCCGGGCGATCACACCGCCGATTCACGTCTCCAGCACCTACCTGCGCGACCCCGACAACCAGTACCGCAGCGGCCGCGTGTACGCGCGCGCCGACAACCCGGCCTTCGACCAGGCCGAGGCGGTGCTGGCGCGGCTCGAGCACGGCAGCCAGGCGTTGCTGTTCGCCTCGGGCATGGCCGCGGCCACCGCGGTCTTCCAGGCCCTGGCGCCGGGCGACCATGTGCTGGCGCCGAAGGTGATGTACTGGTCGCTGCGCAACTGGCTGATGACTTTTGCGACGCACTGGGGGCTGCAGGTCGAGCTGATCGAGATGACCGACCCGGCCACGCTGCGCGCCGCGCTGCGCCCGGGGCAGACCAAGCTGGTGTGGATCGAGACCCCGGCCAATCCGTTGTGGACGGTCACCGACATTGCCGCCACGGCGCAGGCCGCACACGCGGCGGGCGCGCTGTTGGCGGTCGATTCGACCGTCGCCACGCCGGTGCTGACCCAGCCGCTGACGCTGGGCGCCGACATCGTGATGCACGCCGCCACGAAGTACCTCAACGGCCACAGCGATCTGATCGCCGGCGCGCTGGTCGCCGCGCCGGGGGCCGCGGGCGGCGAGGTCTGGCAGCGCATCCGCACGGTGCGCGCGCAGGTCGGCGGCACGCTCGGCTCGTTCGAGGCCTGGCTGCTCTTGCGCGGCATGCGCACGCTGCATCTGCGCGTGCGCGCGGCCTGCGCGTCGGCGCAGCGCATCGCCGAGCACTTCTCGCAGCACGCGTTGGTCGCTGAGGTGCTCTATCCGGGCTTGCCGGGCGCAACGGGTCACGCCGCGGCGCGGGCGCAGATGGCCGGCGGCTTCGGCGGGATGATGTCGATCCGCGTGCGTGGCGGCGAAGCCGCTGCAGTGGCCACCGCGGCCCACGTGCTGCTGTGGAAGCGTGCGACGTCGCTGGGCGGCACCGAAAGCCTGGTCGAGCACCGTGCCAGCGTCGAAGGCGCGGGCACGCCGGCACCGCCCGACCTGCTGCGCCTGTCGGTCGGCATCGAGCATGTCGACGACCTCATCGCCGACCTCGAACAGGCCCTGCGCCGGGCCCACGACTGAGACCGCCAAAGGCGCGCGCGAAGGCCGCGCCGCGTTGACCGGGCAGGGTCGCTCCGGCATCATCTTCACGACCCCAATGACATCCGCGGCCGTCGCGGACGCCCCGCGATGTCCTTCGATCTGGTCTTCTTCGGCGGCACCGGCGACCTGACCTGGCGCAAGCTGATGCCGGCGCTGTTCCAGGCCTTTCGCCACGGCAAGCTGCCCCCGGGCGGGCGTCTGCTGGCGGTGGCCCGCGACGAGCGCAGCGACGACGAGTACCGCGCGTTCATCAAGGATCGCTTCGCCGAAGTCGAACCCAGCAAGCGGCCCAGCGACGACGAGTTCGCCCGCTTCGCCGAGCTGCTGCACTACCGGCGGATGGACCTGGCGCAGCCCGCGCACTACGCCGGCCTGCAGCAGTGGATCGCCGAACGCGAGGCCGACACGGTGGTGCTGTACCTGGCCACCAGCCCGTACCTGTTCCCGGTGATCTGCGAGCAGCTCGGCGCGGCCGGCCTGAACGGCCCGCGCGTGCGCGTGGTGCTAGAAAAGCCGCTCGGCCACGACCTGCAGAGCGCGCAGGAGATCAACCGCGTGGTCCGCGCGGCGTTCGCCGAGGAGCAGGCCTTCCGCATCGACCACTACCTGGGCAAGCCCGCGGTGCAGAACCTGATGGCGCTGCGCTTCGGCAATGCGCTGTTCGAACCGCTGTGGCGTCGCGAGAGCATCGCCAACATCCAGATCACGCTGGCCGAAGGCCTGGGCGTCGGCACTCGCGGCGACTACTACGACAACACCGGCGCGTTGCGCGACATGGTGCAGAACCACGCGCTGCAGTTGCTGACGATGATCGCGATGGAGCCGCCGTCGACCAACGACGCGAATGCCATCCGCGACGAGAAGCTGAAGGTGCTGAAGTCGTTGCGCGCGTTCACCCCCGACAGCGTGGGCCGCGATGTCGTGCGCGGCCAGTACCGGGCCGGCACGGTCGACGGCAAGGCGGTGCCGGGGTATCTGGACGAGGTCAAGGTCCCGCCGGGCAGCCGCTGCGAGACCTTCGTCGCCCTGCGCACCGAAGTGCAGAACTGGCGCTGGGCCGGGGTGCCTTTCTACCTGCGCACCGGCAAGCGGCTGGCGGCGCGCGACGCGCAGATCGTCGTCAACTTCCGCGAGGTGCCGCATCCGATCTTCGCCGGCACGACGCGCGCCAACAAGCTGGTCATCAAGCTGCAGCCCGAGGACGGTCTGGAGCTGCACCTGCTGGCCGCCAAGGGCGGCGGCCCGGTGGGCCAGGGGCCCGAGGTGCTGTCGCCGGTCAGCCTGGACCTGGACTTCGACAAAGCCTTCCCGACCGAGCGCGTCGGTGCCTATGAACGCCTGTTGCTGGATGCGATCGCCGGGCGCCTGAACCTGTTCGTGCGCAGCGACGAGCAGGAACAGGCCTGGCGCTGGGTCGAACCGATCCTCCATGCCTGGGCCCAGGACAGCGTCGGCCCGCGCCCCTACACCGCAGGCAGTTGGGGCCCGCCGGCGGCCAGTGCGCTGGTCGCGCGCGATGGTTGCGCCTGGGCCGAAGAACAGTAACGACGACCCCTCGCCCCGCGGGGGGCGGCACACGTGCTTTGACCTCGGCGTTCGCGCCGAGGCGATCAGCGATGGCGATCCGCAGGTGCCGCACCGCCGCCGGGGGGCGGTTGCGTCAGCGACGTCAGCGCCAGCAGTTCCTCGACGCCGTACAGCCGTGCCAGTTCGGCCAGCTTGGCCGGCGCGCCGAGGATCTGAAACGGGCGCCCGGCAACGCGCGCCGCACGCCGCGCATGCAACAGCAGGGCCACCGCCGAGGTGTCGAACGAGGTCAACGCCGAGGCGTCAATGTGCAACGGGCCGCTCCCGTCGGCCAGCGCTACCTGCAGCGAATCCAACACGATGTTGGCATCGGCCAGCGTGACGTTGGCAGGCAGCTGCATGCGGGGCGCGCTATCAGCTCTTGCCGGCGGCCGGCTTGTTGCGCTCGACCAGCGCAGCGATCAGGCCATCGATGCCGCCCTTGGTCAGTTCGGTGGCGAACTGCGACCGGTAACTCTGCACCAGCCAGATGCCGCCGACGTTGACATCGATGATCTTCCAGGCCTCTTCGGCCTTGTCCAGCCGGTAGTCGAGCTTGATCGGCTCGCCCTTGCCGCGCACCTCGGTTTGCACCACCACCTGGCTGCTGCCCTGCACCGGCAAGGTCTTGGTGACCTCGACGTTCTGATCCTTGACTTGCGTCAAGGCGCCGGCATAGACGCGCACCAGCAGGATCTTGAATTCAGCCTGCAGCTTGCTGCGTTGCTCGGGGCTGGCCTCGCGCCATTTGGGGCCGACCGCCGAACGCGTCATGACCTCGAAGTTGACACTCGGCAGCACCTTGGTGTCGACGAGCGTGATGATGCGGCCGAGGTCGCCGGCCTGGATCGCCTTGTCGGCCTTGGCCGTCTCGATCACGTCGACCGAGATCTGGCGCACCAAAGCGTCGGGGGTGGTCTGGGCCAGCGCCGGGACGCCCAGGGTGAGCAGCAGGCTACCGGCAGCAAACAGTTTCTTGAACACGGGGAAAGGTCCTTTCGTCGGGCGCAAGGCGCGCCGCTCGACGCTTAACGCGCCAGGGGTGCGGTCGGTTCACCGCGGCGGCGCATTCTGCGCGCCGCTGCTGGCGGCCGCGGCGGGCGCGGACGCTGCGCGTGCGGCGGGGCCCGCCGCGGGCTTGGCGGCAGGCGGCTTTCCATCTGCCGGCTCGTCGTCGAAGGTATCCATCGGTGGGGCGCCGTCATACAGCGCGTCGCGCCGCCGCGCCAGGTAGGCATCGCGCAGGAACGAGTACTTGTCCAGCGCCACCTGATCGAGCAACTGGCCGGCCGACAGCAGGTTGGTGCGGGTGTTGACGAGTTCCAGGCCGGCCACCGCGTAGCGGCCGTTGTCGGTCGGCGGCAGCGTCGACGGCGCGGCCTGGCGGTCGACGATCAGCCCGGCGGTGTCGCGCAGGGTGGATGGTCCGAACAGCGGCAACACGACGTAGGGCCCGTTGCCGATGCCCCAAATGCCCAGGGTCTGGCCGAAGTCTTCGGAACGCCGGGTCAGGCCGAACTCGGTCGCCGGGTCGAGGATGCCGCCGAGGCCGAAGATGGAGTTGGTCAGCACGCGCAGGCCCATGTCCAGCCCGCTGCCGACCTTGCCTTGCAGCAGGTGGTTGGCGGCCGACCAGATGTCGCCGATGTTGCCCAGCACGTTGTCGATGCCGGTGCGCACCAGCGAAGGCAGGATGTCGCGGTAGGCCGTGGCCACCGGCTTGAGCACCGCGTCGTCGAGCGCGGTGTTGAAGGCGAAGACCTTGCGGTTCCAGCTTTCCCAGGGGTCGACGGGGTTGGCGCTGCTCGGCGCACCGCCGGCGGTGCCGCCAGCGGGGGCCACGCTGGCGCAGCCGCCGAGCGCCAGGACCAGCGCCAAGGCAACCGCGAGGGCCGCCGCAGGCAACTTTGCGTGGCCGGCGAGCGGCAGAACGGGGATGCGTGAGGTGTGCAGGGTGTTCATTTTTTGACTGCCGAAGCACCGGCTGCGGCGTCGTCGGCCTTGCCGGTGAGGAACTGGCCGATGAGGTTTTCCAGCACCACTGCGGACTGGGTCTGCGCGATGGTTTCGCCGGGCGCCAGACTCTTGTCGTCGCCGCCGGGTTCCAGGCCGACGTACTGGTCGCCGAGCAGGCCCGAGGTCAGGATCTTGGCCGCGGTGTCCTTGGGGAAGCTGTAGCCCTTGTTGATGTCGAGGACGACCACGCCCTGGAAACTCTTGCCGTCCAGTGCGATCGACTTCACCCGACCGACGGTCACGCCGGCCGTGCGCACCGGCGCACGCGGCTTCAGCCCGCCGATGTTGTCGAAGCGCGCCTGCACGCTGTAGGTGTCGCCCCCGCCCAGGCTGCCCAGGTTGGCAGCCTTCAGGGCCAGGAAGATCAGCCCGAGCACGCCGAGCAGCACGAAGAGCCCGACCATCGCTTCAATGCCCTTCTTGCCCATCGTCGAATACTCCCTCTTTCGTTCCGCCCGCCCCGTCGAATGCGGGATCAGGGCGTCGAAAACATCAATGCGGTGAGGATGAAGTCCATGCCCAGCACCCACAGCGACGAGATCACGACCGTCCGCGTGGTGGCGTAGGCCACGCCTTCCGGCGTGGCTTCGGTTTCATGGCCCTGGTACAGCGCCGTGACGGTGCAGACCACGCCGAAGACGCTGGCCTTCACCAGGCCGTTGCCGACATCCCGCCAGACATCGACGCGGGTCTGCATGATCGACCAGAAGTTCCCCGCGTCGACGCCGATCAGCTCGACCGCCACGACCCACGCGCCGAGGATGCCGATGGCCGAGAACAGCACGGCCAGGATGGGCATCGAGACGATCCCGCCGATCAGCCGCGGTGCCAGCACGCGGGCCTTGGGATCGATGGCCATCAGCTCCATCGCGGCGAGCTGCTCGCCGGCCTTCATCAGCCCGATCTCGGCGGTGAGCGAGGTGCCGGCGCGTCCGGCGAAGAGCAGGGCGGCGACCACCGGCCCGAGTTCGCGCACCAGCGCCAGGTTGACGATCAGCCCCAGGCTTTCTGCCGCGCCGTAGGTGACCAGCGCGTAGTACATCTGCAGCGCGAGAACGAAGCCCACCGCCAGCCCGGACGACAGGATGATGACCAGGCTGCGGTTGCCGATGGCATGCACCTGGGCCACCACGAGGTCGAAACGGCGCAATGCGGCGGGTACCGCGCGCAGCAGATCCATGAAGAAGAACGCGGCATGGCCCCAGCCGCGGAACTGGTCCAGCGTGGTCGCCCCGAAGCGTGCGAGCAGCGCGGTCATGCGGCCAGACCGAAGTCGGCGCCGATCTCCGGCGCGGCGTAATGGAACTTGACCGGGCCGTCGGGCTCACCGTGAACGAACTGGCGGGTCTCCGGGTCGTTCGAGGACATCAACTCGGCCGGCGTACCCTGGGCCACGATGCGCCCTTGCGTCGCCAGCAGCACCACATGGTCGCTGATGGCCATGCATTCGGGAACGTCGTGCGAGACCACCAGGCTGGTCGCGCCGGTGACGTCGTTGAGCGTGCGGATCAGCTTGGCCGCCACGCCGGTGCTGATCAGGTCGAGACCGGCGAAGGGTTCGTCGTACATGATGAGCTCGGGGTCGAGCACGATCGCCCGGGCCAGCGCGATGCGCCGCGCCATGCCGCCGGAAACTTCCGAGATGCGCAGCCCCGCCGCGCCGCGCAGGCCGACCGCGTTGAGCTTCATCAGCACGATGTCGCGCACCATGTCCTCGGGCAGGCTGGTGTGCTCGCGCAGCGGGAAGGCGACGTTGTCGAACACCGACAGGTCGGTGAACAAGGCGCCGAACTGGAACAGCATGCCCAGGCGGCGGCGCAGGCGGAACAACTGTTCCTTGTCGCGGGTGTTGACAACCTCGCCGTCGAACAACACCCGGCCGCCGCTGACCGCGTGCACGCCACCGATCAGGCGCAACAGCGTGGTCTTTCCGCAACCCGACCCGCCGAGGATGGCAATGACCTTGCCACGCGGGAACTGCAAGGAGATGTCCTTGAGGATCGGGCGGCTGGCGTCATAGCCAAAGGTGACGCGGTCGATCTCGATGAAATTGTCGGATTTCAAGCGCGTGGTGGCCGCGACGGGCGGCCCGCCGACGAAGCTGAATTCACTGCCAAGGATTCTCGCATGCGTTCATGGTGAACCAGGGTTAGCCCTGAAGCGTGGTGCTGCGCCAGCGCGCTGTTCGCGGCCAACGGCGTCGCGCAAAATGGCCCGAACCCAGTGTGGAATCGTTGGACGCGTTCGGGGGCGACGAGCGGATCCATGCGCTGCATGCGGACTGGCAGACGCCTTGCTCGCGGCCGTGGCGCTGCACCTGCTGGGGGTGGTGGTGATGGGCTGGCGATGGCGCGAGAACCTGATCGCCGCGGTGGCCACCGGCCGCCAGTTCGGCGGCGACTCTACCGATGAGCCGCCGCCTTCAGCGCGGCGGCGATTCCACCGCCAAGCCGCCGCCTTCAGCGCGGCGGCGATTCCACCGACGCCGCCGCCTTCAGCGCGGCAGCGCGCTGGCGCCCATCAGGAACTGGTCGACGGCGCGCGCCGCCTGGCGGCCTTCGCGGATCGCCCAGACGACGAGACTCTGGCCGCGTCGCATGTCGCCAGCGGCGAAGACCTTGGCCACGTTGGTCTTGTAGCCGCTGCCGTCGTCGGTGCCGGCCTGCGCGTTGCCGCGTGCATCGCGCTGGACACCGAAGGCGTCCAGCACGCTGGCGACCGGGCTGGTGAAGCCCATCGCCAGCAGCACCAGGTCGGCGGGATGGACTTCCTCGCTGCCCGGCACCTCGACCATCTTGCCGCCCTGCCACTCGACACGCACCGTCTTCAGCGCCGTGACCCGGCCCTTGTCCTTGCCGCTGCCAGCGATCAATTCCTTGGTGGCGATGGCGAACTCGCGGTCGCAGCCCTCTTCGTGGCTGGAACTGGTGCGCAGCTTGGTCGGCCAGTAGGGCCAGGTCAGCGGCTTGTCTTCTTGTTCAGGCGGCTGCGGCAGCAATTCGAACTGCGTGACGCTGGCCGCGCCGTGGCGGTTGCTGGTGCCGACGCAGTCGCTGCCGGTGTCGCCGCCACCGATGACGATGACGTGCTTGCCGGTGGCCATGATCTGGCCCCCCTTGCCAGACGGAAGCTTGTCGCCGGCGACGACCTTGTTCTGCTGGGGCAGGAACTCCATCGCGAAGTGCACCCCGTCGAGCTGGCGGCCGGGCACCGGCAGGTCGCGCGAGACCTCCGATCCACCCGTCAGCAGCACCGCGTCGAACTCGGCTGTTAGCTGTTGCGGGGGGATGGATTGCTTGGCGTCGTTGGTGACCTTGGCCGCCGGCCCGTCCTGGGGCAGCGCGCCGACCAGCACGCCGGTGCGGAAAACCACGCCTTCGGCCTGCATCTGAGCAACCCGGCGATCGATGTGCGTTTTCTCCATCTTGAAGTCGGGGATGCCGTAACGCAGCAGGCCGCCGATGCGGCTGTTCTTTTCGAACACCGTCACCGCATGCCCGGCACGCGCCAGCTGCTGCGCGGCGGCCAGGCCGGCCGGGCCGCTGCCGACCACGGCCACGGTCTTGCCCGTCTTGACTGCCGGCGGCTGCGGCGCAACCCAGCCCTCGGACCAGGCGCGGTCGATGATCGCGTGCTCGATGCTCTTGATGCCGACCGCGTCGTCGTTGACGTTCAGCGTGCAGGCCGCCTCGCAGGGCGCGGGGCAGACACGGCCGGTGAATTCGGGAAAGTTGTTGGTCGAGTGCAGCACGTCGATGGCGCTGTGCCAGTCGCCCTGGAACACCAGATCGTTGAAGTCCGGAATGATGTTGTTGACCGGGCAGCCGCTGTTGCAGAACGGCGTGCCGCAATCCATGCAGCGCGCCGCCTGCACCGGGGCCTGCTCGGCGTTCAACGCGATGACGAACTCCTTCCAGTTCTTCACCCGCTTGTCGACCGGCTCGTAGCCTTCCTCCAGGCGTTCGTACTCGAGAAATCCTGTGACCTTGCCCATGATGCGTTCGTCCTTGCAGATTCAGTTTGTGGCGCGCAGGTGGCGGGCCGTCCCCAGCGTCGAGCCAACCCCTCAGGGGAAGGCGCGGGACGCCGCGACCGGGGCCGTCACTTCGCAGCGACGGCCGCCGAGGCCTGCGCCTTGTTGGTGGCGGCGCCGGCCTCGGCCTTGGCGCTGCGCTCGGCCAGGGCGCGCTTGTATTCGTGCGGGAAGACCTTCACGAACTTGGCGCGGGCCTCGGCCCAGTGGTCGAGGATCTCGCGCGCGCGCAGCGAGCCGGTCCAGCGGTGGTGGTCCTCGATCAGCTTCTTCAGCAGCACCTCGTCGGGCTGCTCGCGGTGCAGGCCGACGAGCGCAGCCGCCTGCGTGTCGCGCGGCAGCACCTTGTCGAGGGCGACCATGGCCGTGTTGCAGCGGCCGGCGAAATGGCCATCCTCGTCGTAAACATACGCCACGCCACCGCTCATGCCGGCAGCGAAGTTGCGGCCGGTCTTGCCGAGCACGACGGCGGTACCGCCGGTCATGTATTCACACCCATGGTCGCCCGTGCCTTCGACCACCGCGCTGGCGCCCGACAGGCGCACCGCGAAGCGTTCGCCGGCCACGCCGCGGAAGAAGGCTTCGCCGCTGGTCGCGCCGTACAGCGCGGTGTTGCCGATGATGATGTTCTTGGTCGCGTCGCCGCGGAAGTCGATGCTCGGCCGCACCACCAGCCGGCCGCCCGACAGGCCCTTGCCGGCGTAGTCGTTGGCGTCGCCGATCAGATACTGGGTGATGCCTTGCGCCAGGAAGGCGCCGAAGCTCTGTCCACCCGTGCCCTCGAGCTGCATGAAGATGGTGTGGTCCGGCAGTCCCCCCGGGCGCTGGCGGATCAGTTCACCCGACAGCATCGCGCCGACACTGCGGTTGAGGTTGCGCGCCTCGTCCATGAACTGGACCTTCTCGCCGCGTTCGATCGCCGGGCGGCACTTCTCGATCAGCTTGATGTCCAGGGCGCGCGCCAGGCCGTGGTCCTGCGATTCGGTGTGATGGCGCGGCACGCTGGCGTCGACCGCCGGCTGGTGGAAGATGCGGCTGAAGTCCAGGCCGCTCGCCTTCCAGTGCGCCACGCCCTTCTTGGTGTCGAGCAGGTCGGCGCGGCCGATCAGTTCATCGAAGGTCCGGATGCCCAGCTGGGCCATGATCTGGCGCGCTTCCTCGGCGACGAAGAAGAAGTAGTTGACGACGTGCTCGGGCTTGCCGGCGAACTTGGCGCGCAACACCGGGTCCTGCGTCGCCACCCCCACCGGGCAGGTGTTGAGGTGGCACTTGCGCATCATGATGCAGCCTTCGACGACCAGCGGCGCCGTCGCGAAGCCGAACTCGTCGGCACCGAGCAGCGCGCCGATCACCACGTCGCGGCCGGTCTTCATCTGCCCGTCCGCCTGCACGCGAATCCGCGAGCGCAGGCGGTTGAGCACCAGGGTCTGCTGGGTCTCGGCCAGGCCCAGCTCCCACGGCGTGCCGGCGTGCTTGATCGACGACCAGGGCGAGGCACCGGTACCGCCGTCGTGCCCGGCGATGACCACGTGGTCGGCCTTGCACTTGGTGACGCCGGCAGCGATCGTGCCGACGCCCACCTCGCTGACCAGCTTGACGCTGATCGACGCCCGCGGGTTGGCATTCTTCAGGTCGTGGATCAGCTGCGCCAGATCCTCGATCGAGTAGATGTCGTGGTGCGGCGGCGGGCTGATGAGGCCCACGCCAGGCACGCTGTAGCGCAGGAAGCCGATGTAGTCCGACACCTTGCCACCGGGCAGCTGGCCGCCCTCGCCCGGCTTGGCGCCCTGCGCCATCTTGATCTGCAGCTGGTCGGCCGAGGCCAGGTATTCGGTGGTCACGCCGAAGCGCCCCGACGCCACCTGCTTGATCTTCGAGCGCAGCGAGTCGCCGGCGTTCAGCTCCAGGTCGACCTGGATGTCGCCCTCGCCCATCACCGCGCTGAAC
>JANMAP010000513.1:0-15283 GCA_031359905.1 Burkholderiales bacterium
ACATCGCCCGGTCGCCGCTCAACGGCATCGAGAACGACATCAGGATGTTGAAGGGCGAGCTGGCCGCGTTGCGGGAACCCAGTAGCTGGAGCGCAGGCGCCGCGAGGAAGCCGCGCTGCAGGCCTTCGTGGCCGCCGACCCGGCGCTGCAGGCGCAGGTCGGCGGCGCCTGGGCGCCACCATCCTCAACCGCAACGCCGAGATGGTCGGCCTGATCTTCGACGGCAACACCCATTCGCACGGCGGCGTGCTCTGGTTCGGGGTGCACAGCGATGCCATCCTCGAAGCGCTGCGCCATGTCTACCGCGCCGACGCGCTCGACGAGCTGACGCGGCAGCGCTGAAATCGCCCGCCCGCAGGCTTGGCGAGATCGACGCCGAGATACAGAATGTTGAGGACTTCCCTTTGTCGATCACGTCGATGAGATTCGCAAACCGCCACGGTGGCACTCGTTGCCCTCGCGGCACTGCGGCACCTCGGGAAAGGGAAGTCCTTTGACTCGTTTTCAGGCGTCTTTATGGAACCTCTGCCACCCGTGGCGAGGACCTGCTCTGGGGTGTTGATCGCCATCGACGGAGGACCATCATGAGTCGATTCAGCGCGCCTATCCGGATCGCTGTCACGCTGCTGTTGCCTGGGGCAGCCCTGCTGGGGAGCGGCGCGCTCGCGCAACCGAGCCTGAAAGACCAAATCATCGGAACCTGGATGTATGTTTCGGTCGATCTTGTGCGACCCGACGGCGCTCGCGAGCCCCTCTTCGGCCCCAATCCGCAGGGACAGGCGAGCTTCGATGGCACTGGTCGCTACATCTTGATGACTGCGCGCGCAGGACAGGCCAAATTCGCATCGACCAGCCGCATGGAGGGGACGCCGGAAGAAAACAAGTCCGTCGTGCAGGGATCAATTGCTCACTTCGGTCGATACACCATCGACGAAGCGACCAAGACAATTGCTTTCCACATCGAAACCAGCACCTTCCCAAACTGGAACGGAACCCACCAGAAACGCCCGTTCGCGATCAGCGACGATCAGCTGGTCTGGAAAACCCCTGCGTCGACCGGCGGTGGTACTGCTGAAGTCGTGTTGAAGCGAGCGAAGTAGGCGCACCCAGGCGCGCGGGCATGTGGTTGCGTGACGTGACGCCCAACCCTTCGGAAGGCCCGAAGTGTCGAACGCCTCGTCTCCTCTTGCGGGTGTCGACGACGAAATGAACGCATCTGCCGCGGGTCTTCGAGTCCTTGTGACTGCGGGTGCGTCCGGTATCGGCCGCAGCATCGCGCTCGGTTTTGCGGCGGCCGGGGCGCGCGTCTTCATCTGCGACATCAGCCCGTCGGCACTCGCATCGTTCGGCGGTGTGGCCCCAGGCATCGGTTCTTGCACGGCCGATGTATCCGAACCCCGAGAAGTGGCGGCCTTGTTCGAAAACGCCGTGGGGCATCTCGGGGGCTTGAACGTCCTGGTCAACAACGCGGGGATCTCGGGACCGACGGTCAAGGTCGAGGATCTCAGCATCGAGGACTGGAACCGAACGATCGCCGTGAACCTCAGCGGGATGTTCTATTGCACCCGGTTGGCGGTCCCGCACCTCAAGGCTGCTGGTGGCGGCAGTCTGATCAACATCTCCTCGATCGCCGGGCGGCTTGGCTTTGCCCTTCGCAGTCACTACGCAGCGGCAAAGTGGGGAGTCATTGGTTTCACCAAAAGCCTCGCCGTCGAACTCGGCCCTTCCAACATCCGCGTCAACGCCATTCTCCCGGGTGTCGTGGAAGGTGAGCGTATCCGGCAGGTCGTTGCGGCGCGCGCGGCCGCGCGAGGAGTCTCCTTCGACGATGCAATGGCTCAGTTCGTCGCCCCCGTCTCCCTGCGCAAGATGATCCACCCGGATGAAATTGCCGATATGGCTCTGTTCCTCGCGGCAGCATCTGGTCGTTCAATCTCGGGTCAGGCCATCTCGGTGTGCGGTGACCACGGGTACCTGGCGTAGGCTCATTCTGTCGTCGGGATTCACGCGTCCTGGCGGGCGGGCACGGCGATGAAGCCGGCTGCCACCGTAACGCAAATGCAATACACTGCATGGATGAAGTCCGCTGTCATCCCCCAAATCCGCGTCGAGGCAGAGTTGCGTGCTGAACTCGAGTCCGTTCTCCGGCCCGGCGAGACCCTGACCGACTTCGTCGAAGCGACGGTGCGAAACGCCATCGCTTTCAGGCGCGTCCAGACCTCGTTCCATGCTCGGGCACAGGCTGCATCCGAGGCGTACCACCGGACAGGTGTTTCTGTGCCCGTTGACACCGTCCTGCATCGACTGCAATCCAAACTTGACGCCAAGCGCAAGAAGCTTGGCCGATGAGCTTTGTCGTTGAGTTGTCTCCTGCAGCCGAGGCTGATCTGGAGCGCCTCTTTGACTTCCTGCTCGACCAGGCCGAGACGACCGAAGATCTTGATCGCGCCCAAGCTGCGATCGACGCGATCCGAGCGACCGCACAGCACAGGCTGGCGATCACCCCCTTCAGCTTCCGTAAGGCGGCCGACAACCCAGCCCAGCGGGAACTGATCGTTCCGTTCGGTGGTACCGGGTATGTCGCCCTGTACGAGATCGTCAGCGCGTCGAAAGTCGTGGTCCTGGCGGCACGCCACCAGCGTGAAGAGGACTATCACTGACGCCGGGCATTGACGGCTCACCACGCTGGCCCGGGCCCCGAACCCAGACCTGGCTAAATCGTGCGCGTGTCGAACATCAGCAGGTCGACACCCGCCTGCGCGAAGTTGGCCAGATCAGCGGCTGTGGCCACGCCGGCGGGCGAGGTCAGCGCGGCCTGGATCGCGGCCATCGAATCGAAGTGCAGCATGGCCACCAGGTACACCGGCGATTCGCCGGCCGGCGTGCTGACCGGCCCGGCGCTGATGTCGTAGCGGCGCAGGCCGGGCAGCGTCTTGGCCACCGGCACATGCTTGCGGTGGTAGTAGTCGTCGAAGGCCGCGGCGTCGGCGGGCTTCTTGTACAGGGCGATCACGGTGGCCATCGGGTTGTCTCCATCACGTTGAGGGCGCCGCCAGCGGCAGCGCGTCCGGGGCGCCAGTGTTCGGCGCCCCTCGGACCGACGCAAGGGGCGCAACCCGCGGCAGGCCTGCCGGGCGGCCCCCGGCTCGTCCTACTCCTGCAACTCGACCTTGGCCTTCACGGCGATGCGCTTCCACAGCGCGATCTCGGCGGCCTGGAAGCGGCGCATCTCGTCGGCGCCGCCCTGCATGGTCTCGGCGCCCTGCTTGTCGTAGAACTCGCGCGTCTCCGGCAGGCGTTCGATCTGCGCCAGCAGTGCGGCCAGCTTGTCGGTCTCGGCTTTGGGCGTCTTGGCGGCGACCATCGCGCCGACCCAGACATACGCCGTGAAGCCGGGCAGCCCGGCTTCGGCCGCGGTCGGCACGTTGGGCAGCACGCTGGAGCGCTTGTCCGAGGCCACCGCCAAGGCCTTGATGCGCCCGCCCTTGATCAGCTCGGTGGACGCGGTGATGTCGGCGAATGTCATGTCGACGGTGCTGCTGGCCACCGCGGTCAGCGCGTCCGACGCGCCCTTGAACGGCACGTTGACGATGTCGAGTTGCGCCTGTTCCTTGAACAGTTCGGCCATCAGCTGGTAGCCGGCAGATCCCGAGCCGTAGTTGAGCTTGCCGGGCTGCGCCTTGGCGCGCGCGATCAGTTCGGCCAGGGTCTTGCTGGGCGAATCAGGCGGCACGCCGAGGATCGCCGGCGCGCGCATCATCATCGTCAGCGGCGCGAAATCGACTTGCGGGTCGTACGGCAGCTTCTTGAACAGCGCGACGTTGACGGCCAGCGTCGAGTTGCTGCCGACGAACACCGTGTAGCCGTCGGCCGGTGCGGCAAGCACTGCCTTGACGGCGATAAAGCCGTTGGCCCCCGGCTTGTTGTCGACGATCACCGGCTGGCCGGTCAGCTCGGTCAGCTTGCGCGCGAAGTGGCGCGCCGAAGTGTCGGTGCCGCTGCCGGGCGGGAAGGGCACGACGAACTTGATCAGGCGCGAGGGGAAGTCCTGGGCCATCACCAGCGGCGCGGCGAGTGCAATGCAAGCCAAGCCTGCTGCGCGGATCAGCAACGAAATCACTTGAGTCTCCTTGACGCGAGGCTTGGCCGCACCGCGACCAAGCAAACACCGCGGAACCGGCTTCGCCGGGCCGCTGGTGTTGCCCCTTGAGGGGCGGCGGCCGAAGGCCGCTCCGGGGTGATCACTCAAGACTCACGCCGGTGTCCTTCACAACCTTGCTCCAGCGCGCCAGTTCCTTGTCGATATACACGCCGTAGTCCTCGGGCGTCGAGCCCAGTGGCTCGGTGCCCTGCAACGCCAGCTTGGCACGCACGTCGGCGCTGTTCAGGGCCTTGTTGGCTTCGGCGTTGAGGCGGTCGATGATCGCCCGCGGCGTCTTCGCCGGCACCATCAACCCCTGCCAGGCGCCGGCCTCGCTGCCGGCCACGCCGGCCTCGGCCAGCGTCGGCACGTCGGGGAAGACCGAGACGCGCTTGGGCGTGGTCACCGCCAGCAGCTTGATGCGCTTGTCCTTGACGAAGGCCATCACCGAATTGATGGTCTCGGTCATGAACTGGATCTGGCCGGCGGCCAGGTCGACATCGGCCGGCGCACTGCCCTTGTAGGGGATGTGCACGGCGTCGATGCCGGTGGCGCGGGCGAACTGGAAGGCGCCCAGGTGGGTGATGTTGCCGTTGCCCGCCGAACCGTACGACAGCTTGCCCGGGTTCGCCTTGGCGTAGGCGATGAACTCGGCCAGCGTGTTCGCCGGCACGTTGTTGGCCACCACCACGCCCAGCGGCACCACGGCGGTCAGCGCCACGGGGGCCAGATCGCGCTTCAGCTCGTAGGGCATGTTCTTGTACAGCGCCGGGCTGAGCGTCACCGCCGAGGTGTTGTAGAGCACCGTGTAGCCGTCGGGCGCGGCCTTGGCCACCAGCGCGGCGCCGATGTTGCTGTTGGCGCCGGCACGGTTGTCGACCAGGATCTGCTGGCCCATCTGCTCGGCCATCTTCTGCGCGATGACGCGGGCCACCAGGTCGGTCGGCCCGCCCGGCGGGAAGGGCACGATCAGCGTGATCGGCTTGTTCGGATAGGGGGCCGCGGCCTGGGCCAGGGCAGTGCCCGGCGCGGCCAGCGCCAGGCCGATCGCCGCGGCGACTGCGGCGACTGCGGCGAATCCGGCGACCGCGCCCAAAGCAGGCCGGCGTGGCGACGGGAAAGCGGGTGGTGTCATGGAGACTCCGGTGTTGTCGTTGGTCGGGGCCGCGGCACGGGCAGGCTTCAGGCCCGCCCGGCGAGCAGGCGCTTGGCGGTGTAGTGCATGACCTGCGTGCCGCGCTGGTTGTAGACGTCGATGCGCGAATCGACGACGGCGCGGCCGCTTCTCGAAGTCGGCTTGATCGCCGTGACCTCGACCGTCGCGCCGATGGTGTCGCCGACCAGCACCGGGGCGTGGATGTGCTGCTCGAGTTCGAGCATCGCCAGCCCGGTGCCCTGGATCATCGACTGCAGGATGAAGCCCTCGATCAGGCAGTAGGTCAGCGCCGCGGGTACCGGGCGGCCGCGGATCGCCCCGCCGCCGTAGCCTTCCTCGATGAAGATGGCCTCGAGCATGCCGGTGACGCCGATGAAGTTGACCAGGTCGGTCTCGGTCACGGTGCGGCGGAAGGTGCGGAAGCGCTGGCCCACGGCCAGGTCCTGCCACACGAAACCGCGGCCGAGTTCGGGCAGGCTGGCGTCGTGGATGGGGGCGGTGGTGGTGGTCATCAAGCGCTGCCGACGTTCCGGCACCTCGTCAAAAGTGAGTCGATAGTTTCATTCATCAAAAGAAAGATTGCAATCAAAAAAACAATCTGCTCAAATCTCGAGATGCCTGCCGCTGTCCCTGCTGCCGTCCTCCCCGCCGTCCCGACCAGCGTCACGGCCGCCGATTCCGACCCCGCCAGGCCGGTCAGGCCCGGCGCGGCCGCAGCGGACAGCGGCGAACGCGCGGGCACGCTGGCCCGCGGGCTGGCGCTGCTGGAATGCCTGGCCGCCGCAGCAGCGCCGATGAACCTGGCCGAACTGGCCGCCGCCGCCCACCTGGACCAGAGTACCGCCCACCGCCTGGTCAGGGCGCTGGAAGACGCCGGCTACGTCGTGCGCCACGAGGCCAGCAAGCGCTATTCACCCAGCCCCAAGCTGCTCCACCCGCTGCCGCTGATGCATCCGCTGGAACAGGTGCGCCGCGAAGCCGCGCCGCTGTTGCGTGAGCTGGCGCAGCAGCTGCAATTGACGACACTGCTGGTGCTCTTCGTCGGTGTCGAACGCCTGGTGCTCGACATCGTCCAGGTACCGGGGTCGCTGACGCCGTACTACGGCAGCTGGCTGCGCGGCCCGTTGCATGCCACCGGCGGTGGCAAGTCGCTGCTGCTGGGCCTGGATGCGGCCCAGCGCCGCGCGCTGCTCGGCCCCGAGCCCTGGACCGCGGCCACCCCGCACACGCTGACCGGCTGGGCCGCGCTCGACGCCGACCTGCGCCTGGCGGCCGAGCGCGGCTACATCGTGTCGCGCAACGAACACCGCCTGGGCGTGACCAACGTCGGCGCGCCGATCCGGCGCTGGACCGGCGGCGCCGCCGGCTGCCTGCTGGCCACCGCGCGTTCGCAGGATCTGGACGACGCCGCCTGCGCGCGCATCGGCGGCGAACTGCGCCGCGTCGCCGAACTGCTGGTCTTCCAGGCACCGAGCCTGGAAAGCGCCAGCCGTTTCTGCGGCCTGTGACATCCACCACCGGAGCCTGGCGATGAGCGCTGCCCTGTCGCATGTCCGCGTGCTCGACCTGTCGCGCATCCTCGCTGGCCCGTGGGCCAGCCAGATGCTGGCCGACCTGGGTGCCGACGTGATCAAGATCGAACGCCCCGAGGTCGGCGACGACACGCGCAGCTGGGGCCCGCCGTACCTGAAGGACCGCGACGGACAGGACACCGCCGATTCGGCGTACTACCTCTGCGCCAACCGCAACAAGCGCTCGGTGACCATCGACTTCACGCAGCCCGCGGGGCAGCGCCTGGTGCAGCAACTGGTGCAGCGCTGCGACGTGCTGATCGAGAACTTCAAGCCCGGCGGACTGGCGCGCTACGGGCTGGACTATGCGAGCCTGAGCGCGCTGAATCCGCGGCTGGTCTATTGCTCGATCACCGGCTACGGCCAGACCGGGCCCTACGCCCCCCGTGCCGGCTACGACTTCCTGATGCAGGGCATGGGCGGCTTGATGAGCATCACCGGCCATGCCGATGGCGAGCCCGGCGCCGGCCCGGTCAAGGTCGGCGTCGCACTGACCGACGTGCTGACCGGTTTGCATGCCGCCACCGCCATCCTGGCCGCGCTGGCACACCGCGACCAGGCCGGTGCGCATGGTGTCGGCCAGCACATCGACCTGGCCCTGCTCGACGTGCAGGTGGCCTGCCTGGCCAACCAGAACATGAACTACCTGCACGGCGGCCAGGTGCCGCGGCGGCTGGGCAATGCGCATCCGAACGTCGTGCCGTACCAGGACTTCCCGACGGCCGACGGTGACATGATCCTGGCGGTCGGCAACGACGGCCAGTTCGCCAAGCTCTGCCACGCGGTGGGCCATGCCGAGTGGGCACAGGACCCGCGCTTCATGACCAGCAGCGCGCGGGTGGCCCACCGCCAGACGCTGGTCCCGCTGCTGCGCATCGAGACCGTGCGCCGCACGACCCGCGAGTGGATCGCGTTGCTCGAGACCGCCGGTGTGCCGTGCGGGCCGATCAACAGCATCGAACAGGTCTTCGCCGACCCGCAGGTGCAAGCCCGCGGGATGCAGATCGCGATGGCGCACCCGTCGGCCGGCAGCATCCCGCTGGTTGCCAGCCCGCTGCGCCTGTCGGCCACGCCGGTGGCGTACACGCGGCCGCCGCCGCTGCTCGGCGAACACACCCACGCGGTGCTGGCCGAACTGCTGCAGATCGACGCTGCCGAACTCGAGCGCCTGGCCACGGCCCACGTCATCTGAGGATCGCACCATGATCGACAACTTCAAGCTGGCGGCCATTCCGCCCGAGGACGAGGCGCTGCGCGGGCCCGTCCGCGCCTTCATCCGCCAGCAGTTGCGGGCCGACCCGGAGAAGTGGCCGCCGCACCAGCGCGCGCGCTCGTGGGCCGGCTTCGACGCCGATTTCAGCCGCGCGCTGGCGGCGCAGGGCTGGGTCGGCATCACCCTGCCGCAGGCGCTCGGCGGCGGCGGGCGCAGCGCCTTCGCGCGCTTCGTGCTGGTCGAGGAACTGCTGATCGCCGGTGCGCCGGTGGCCGCGCACTGGATCGGCGAACGCCAGAGCGGGCCGCTGATCGTCAAGTACGGCAGCTCAGCGCAGAAGCAGTTCTACATCCCGCGCATCTGCCGCGCCGAGGCCTTCTTCTGCATCGGCATGAGCGAACCCAATTCGGGATCGGACCTGGCCAGCGTGCGCAGCCGCGCAACCAGGACCGCCAGCGGCTGGCGGCTCACCGGCCAGAAGATCTGGACCACGCACGCCCCGCGCTCGCACTACATGATCGCGCTGGTGCGCAGTTCGGGCAGCAGCGACGACCGCAACAAGGGCCTGTCGCAGTTCATCGTCGACCTGTCGCTGCCCGGCGTCACGGTCCGGCCGATCCGCGACCTCAGCGGCGACGCGCACTTCTCGGAAGTCTTCTTCGACAACGTCGAGCTGGCCGACGACGCGTTGATCGGCAACGAGGGCGGCGGCTGGGAACAGGTGACCGCCGAGCTGGCCTACGAGCGCAGCGGGCCCGAGCGCATCTATTCGAGCATCGTGCTGCTCGAGCCCTGGCTGGACTGGCTGCGCGCGCAGAAAAGCCCGTCGCCGGCGCTGCTCGCGCAGGCCGGGGCCATCGCCACGCACCTGGCGGTGCTGCGCCAGCTGTCGACCGCGGTCACCGCGCGGCTGGGCGCGGGACTGAGCCCAGTGGTCGAGGCCGCGCTGGTCAAGGATCTCGGCACCGAGTTCGAGCAGCGCCTGCCGGCGATGCTGGCCGACAGCGTCAACGCCGACCCCGACGCCCCGCCGGGCGACGAGCTGCAGCGCACTCTGAGTTACCTCAACCAGGTCGCGCCGGCGTTTTCGCTGCGCGGCGGAACGCGCGAAGTGCTGCGCGGCATGATCGCGCGCGGCCTCGGCCTGCGCTGAAAGGACATCCAGATGCAGGACGATCTGTTGGGCGACGCGGTCGAGCAGTTGCTCGCCGGCCACTGCACGCCGGCCGTGGTGCGGGCCATCGACGCCGGCGCTTCGCCAGCCGCGCTGTGGCAGGCGGTCGAGGAGTCGGGCTTCTGCGACGCCCTGGTGCCTGAAGCGATGGCCGGTTCGGGCCTCCACCTGTCCGATGTGGGCGTGGTCTTCGAAGCCTGTGGCCGCCATGCACTGCCGGTGCCGCTGGCGCAGACGCTGATGGCCCGGGCCGTGCTGGCGCAGGCGGGGCACCGCGCGGCGCCGGGGTCCATCGCGCTGGGTTTGCAGGACGCGAGCTGCGGCGTCGCCGATGCGGTGCTGGTGTCCGCCGGCGGCGTGCTGGAACTGCGCGACGCCCGCGACACGCAGCGCGCGCCGCTGTTCACGGCGCGGTCCGGCGTCGACCTGTTGGCCGTCGAAGCCGGCCTGCTGGCCGCGATGATGGCCGGGGCGATGCGCGCCATCTTCGACCGCACGCTGCAGTACGCCAACGACCGCACCCAGTTCGGCCGCTCGATCGGCAAGTTCCAGGCCATCCAGCACCAGCTCAGCGTGATGGCCGAGCACACCGCGGCGGCGACGATGGCCGCGCGCATGGCCTGCAGCGGCAGCGGCGTGGTCGCCGCCCCGCTGGCCTGCGCGGTGGCCAAGGCGCGGACCAGCGAAGCCGTCGTGCCGGTGACGGCGATCGCCCACGCGGTGCACGGTGCCATCGGCATCACCGAGGAATACGACCTGCAGCTGCTGACCCGCCGGCTGCAGGCCTGGCGCGTGCGTGCCGGTGCCGAGTCGTACTGGAACGAGCGCATCGGCCGCGCCCTGCTGGCCAGCGACCACGACAGCCTGCCGGAGTTCGTGCGCCTCGAACTCAGCCCCACCCTCTGATCCGAATCTGACCCGCCGCGAAAGACCGCCATGGCCTTCCTGACCTACGAACAGCAGGGCGGCATCGTCACCCTGACGATGAACCAGCCCGAGGCGCGCAACGCGCTGACCGGCAACACCGCGGTCGCCGAATTCAGCGCCGCGGCGCTACGCATCGCCACCGACATGTCGGTGCGCGTGGTGATCATCACCGGCGCCGGGCCGGTGTTCAGCTCGGGCGGCAACGTCAAGGACATGCAGCGCTTCTTCGGCGACGACGCCACGCCGGCGGCGATCACCGAGGAATACCGCAACGGCATCCAGCGCCTGGCGCTGGCGATCTACGGTTTGGCGGTGCCGGCGATCGCCGCCGTCAACGGCGCGGCCATCGGCGCCGGCAACGACCTGGCTTGCATGTGCGACATCCGCATCGCCGCCGACACGGCCAGCTTCGCCGAGAGCTTCATCAAGGTCGGCATCATTCCCGGCGACGGTGGGGCCTGGCTGCTGCCGCGCGTGGTGGGCCGCTCGAAGGCCGCCGAGATGTCGTTCACCGGCGAGGCCATCAGCGCCGCCGAGGCCCTGGCCTGCGGGCTGGTGTCGCGCGTGGTGCCGGCGGCCGAGCTGATGGCCGAAGCGCGCCAGCTGGCCGAACGCATCGCCGCCAACCCGGGCCCGACCCTGCGGATG
Source organism: Burkholderiales bacterium (assembly GCA_031359905.1). Classification (GTDB taxonomy): domain Bacteria; phylum Pseudomonadota; class Gammaproteobacteria; order Burkholderiales; family Burkholderiaceae_C; genus Rubrivivax. The sequence continues at coordinate 10,831 of JANMAP010000513.1, forward strand.
ACCAAGCGCCTGCTGCGCGAAGGCGAACACCTGCGGCTGGACTCGCTGCTCGAGCTGTCGGCCGGCTACCAGGCGCTGGCCCACAAGACCTGGCAGCACCGCGAGGCCGTCACCGCGTTCATCGAGAAGCGCAAGCCGGTGTTCGACGAACCGGCGTGATCGTCGTGGGCGTCGCGGTCGTCGCGGTCGTCCCCCCGCGGGGCGGCCCGGCGGGCTGCTTCAGTCCGGCCGCGCCTGGATCTCGGCCAGCACCTCGGCGGTGTGCTGGCCCAGGCGCGGGGCCATGCGGGTGGGCAGCTTCTGGCCGTCGATGCGCACCGGCACGCCGGTGAAGCGCAAGCGGCCCATCTGCGGGTCGTCGATGGTCTCGAAGAAGCCGGTGGCCTTCAGGTGCGCGTCGTCGGGCAGGTCTTCGAGCCGGTTCATGCGGGATGCCGGGATCTCCAGCCGATCGAACACCGCCAGCCAGTCGGCGGTGCTGCGCGTGGCCAGGATGCGGTCGGCGATCTGGTACAGCGCTTCGATGTGGCGCGTGCGCTCGGCGATGCTCACAAAGCGCGGGTCGTCGGCCAGCGCCGGCTCACCGGCTTCGATGAAGAAGCGCTGCCAGTGCGCATCGGTGTAGGGCATCGCGCAGAGGTAGCCGTCGAGCGTCGCGTAAGGCCGGCGGTAGGGGTTGAGCAGGCGCGGATAGCCGGGTGGGGCCAGCGCCGGTTCGAAGTGCTGGCCGTACAGATGCTCGACCAGGTTGAAGGCCACCATGGTCTCGAACATCGGCACCTCGACCGTGCTGCCCTGGCCACTGCGCTCGCGCTTGAAGAGCGCCGCCAGGATGGCGTGCGCGGCGACCAGCCCGGTGGTCTTGTCGGCAGCGATGGTCGGGTAGTACAAAGCGCGGCCTGTCTGCCGTTCCATCAGCGCGGCGCAGCCCGACATGCCCTGGATGATGTCGTCGTAGGCCGGCATGCCGCCATACGGCCCGGCCTCGGCAAAGCCATGCAGACCGACGTAGACAAGCCTGGGACAGCGCGCGCGCAGGGTCGCCGGGTCCAGGCCGATGGCCGCCAGCTTCTGCGGCCGGATGCTGTGCATCAGCACGTCGGCGGTGTCGACCAGGGCGTGCAGCGCGTCACGGCCGGCGGCCGTCTTCAGGTCGAGCACGATGCTGCGCTTGCCGCGGTTGACGCCGAGAAAGATCGCGCCCATGCCGTCTTCGGTGCTCGGCCCGGTGCGCCGCGTCGAATCGCCTTCCGGGGCTTCGATCTTGATCACGTCGGCACCGTACTCGGCCAGGATCTGGCTGGCGTAGGGGCCGAGCACCACCGTGCTCAGGTCGAGCACGCGGACGCCTTCGAGAGGCAGCATGGTTCGTCTCCGTCGGTGGTAGCGTCAAATCATAGTCAGCCTGGCGTCGGCCGGGCGACCGCTGCCTGGCCGCGGCGGCGGTCGATCGAACGCGGTGGTACCAGGCCGCTTCAGGCCCGCCGCGCGGTGGTACCCGCGCCGGCCAGCACCCGCGCCAGTTCTTCCAGGCTTTGCAGGTTGTGCGCGGGCAGGAAGGCGTCGACGTTGGGCAGCATCGCGCGGATGCCGGCCGCGCGCGGCTGGAAGGCGTCGAAGCGCAGCAGCGGGTTCAGCCAGACCAGCCTGCGGCAGCTCTTGTGCAGGCGTTCCATCTCGAAGCGCAGGTGGTCGCAGCGCGGGTCTTCCGGCGTGCCGTGTTCCAGCCCGTCGCTGATCAGCAGCACGGTGGCGCGGCCGCCGGCGACGCGCCGCGCCCAGCGCCGGTTGAACTCTTCCAGGCAGGCGGTGATGCGCGTGCCGCCCGACCAGTCCTGCACGTCGCGCACGACCTGGGCCACCGCATGGTCGGGGTCCTTCTGGCGCAGCGCGCGCGTGGTGCGTGTCAGGCGGGTGCCGAAGACGAAGCTCTCGACGCGCACGTCGGCGTGGCCGAGCGCATGCGTGAAGTGCAGCAGCATGCGCGAGTAGCGGCTCATCGACCCCGAGATGTCGGCCAGCACGACCAGCGGCGCCGGCCGTGCCGAGGGCCTGCGCCAGCGCATGTCCCACAGTTCGCCGCCCTGGCGCGCCATCGCGCGCAGCGTCGCCCGCCCGTCGGGCCGGCCGGGGTGGTTGGCGCGTTCGCTGCGGCGCGTCGGCACGCGTTCGAACAGCGGCGCCAGATGGCGCAGCAACGCCTGCGCCTGGCGCCATTCGTCGGCCGTCATGGTTTCGAAGTCGGCCTTGCGCAGCAGTTCGCGGTCGTTCCAGGTCAGCGTCGCCTCGACCTCGATCTTCTCGGGCGGTGGCGGCGGGTTGGGCGCGTGGGGCTGGTGCGGAAAGAGCGCGTCGCCCAGCCGGCGGTTCTCGGGCAGCGGCGCCTGCTCGGTCTTGGCCTGCACCCGCGGCAGCAGCATGGCCATCATGCGGCCGGCCAGGTCCGGGTCGCGCCAGAACAGATGGAAGGCCTGCTCGAACAGATCGCGGTGTTCGACGCGGTCGACGAAGCAGGCCGCCAACGTGTCGTGGAAGTCGCGCTTGCTTTCCAGTCCGGCCACTTGCAACGCGGTCAAGGCGAGCTCGATTCGGTCCGTCGGCACCGGCATGCCGGCCTGGCGCAAGACGCGGCCGAAGTGCATGACGTTCTCGGCCAGGTGACCGGGCAGTGTCGTGGGGGAGGGGAGCATCGCCGGTGGCGTCGTGGCGTCGTGTCGTCGGCGTGATCAGCGTGCGCGCGTCGCGGTCGACGGTGCCCCGTGGCGGCGCATCACCCGCGCGCCGCTTGCTGCACCTGCTCCAGGATCCGCGCCGCCTCCGATCCCTGGACCTTGGCAATATCGTCCTGGTACTTCAGCAGCACGCCCAACGTGTGGTTGACGACCTCGGGGTCGAGCACGATGGCGTCGAGTTCCATCAGCGCCCGCGTCCACTCGATCGTCTCGGCGATGCCGGGCAACTTGTAGAGCTCGATCGTGCGCAGCTTCTGCACGAAGGCCACGATCTCGGCCGCCAGCTTCTGCGGCGCGCCGGGCACGCGGCGGTCGAGAATCGTCTTCTCGCGTGCCGCGTCGGGGAAGCCGACCCAGTGGTACAGGCAGCGGCGCTTGACGGCGTCGTGGATCTCGCGCGTGCGGTTGCTGGTCAGCACGACGATCGGCGGGTTGACGGCCTTCACCGTGCCGTATTCGGGGATGGTGATCTGGAAGTCGCTCAGCACTTCGAGCAGGAAGGCTTCGAAAGGCTCATCGGCACGGTCGAGCTCGTCGATCAGCAGCACCGGCGGCACCGGCTGCGCGGGGTCAATGGCCTGCAGCAGCGCACGGCGGATCAGGAAGCGGTCGGAAAACAGTTCCTGCGACAACTGGTCGCGCTGCATGCCGCCGGTCTCGCCCAGGCGGATCTCGAGCATCTGTCGCGCGTAGTTCCATTCGTAGGCCGCCCCAGCCAGATCCAGGCCTTCGTGACACTGCAGCCGGATCAACGGGCGGCCGAGCATCGTCGCCAGGGTCTTGGCGATCTCGGTCTTGCCGGTGCCGGGTTCGCCTTCCAGGAACAGCGGGCGCTGCAGCTTCAGCGCCAGGTAGACGGTGGTCGCCAGCGCGCGTTCGGGCACGTAGTCCAGCGCCAGCAGGCGCGCTGCGGTGTCGTCGATGCTGGTGGGCAGGGCGGTGGAACTCATCGGGGCAGGGTGATCGTTCGGCACAAAGAAAGACGCCGCACCGGGGTGCGGCGTCCGGGCTCCGGCAGCGGTGTTCAGCCGACGGCGCGTGCGGCCAGCACGGGGATCAGGGCCGCGCGGTACTCGGCCGAGCCATGCAGGTCGCTGTTCAGGCCGTCGGCCGGCACCTTGACGCCTGCAAGCGCAGCTGCGGACCAGTGCGCCGACAGCTTGGCTTCCAACTCGGGGCTGCGGAACACGCCACCGGCACCGGCGCCGGTCACGGCCACACGCACGCCGGCGGGGCCCTTGCTGACGAACACGCCGACCAGGCTGAAGCGGCTGGCCGGCTGCTTGAACTTCTGCCAGCCGGCTTTCTCGGGGATCGGGAAGCTGACCGCGGTGATGATCTCGCCGTCTTCCAGCGCGGTCGTGTACATGCCTTGGAAAAAGGCCTCGGCGGTCAGCGTGCGCTTGTTGGTCTGGATCGTCGCGCCCAGGCCCAGCACGGCGGCGGGGTAGCAGGCCGCCGGGTCGTTGTTGGCCAGGCTGCCGCCCAGCGTGCCGCGGTTGCGCACCTGGCGGTCGCCGATGTGGCTGGCCAGGTCCGCCAGCGCCGGGATGGCCTGCTGCACGTCCTTCGACGCGGCCACCGCGGCATGCGTGGCGCCGGCGCCGATGGTGACCTTGCCGCCGCCGACGGTGATGCCCTTGATTTCGGCAATCGCGCTGATGTCGACGACCGTCGACGGCGCGATCAGCCCGAGCTTCATCGACTGCAGCAGCGTCTGG
>JANMAP010000525.1:0-1598 GCA_031359905.1 Burkholderiales bacterium
GCTTGCCGGGCTGGATGAACCGCAGCTCGACGCCGTTCCTGGCCGCCCAGGTCTGCATCGACCGGCCTGCGAACTCCGGGCCGTTGTCGGTGCGGATCACCTTGGGTAGCCCGCGTTCTGCCTTGACCTGGTCGAGTACGCGGGTCACGTACAGCGCCGGGATCGACGTGTCCACGGCGATCTGCACCGCCTCCTTGCTGCAGTCGTCCACGACCGTCAGCGTCTTCACCCGCCGGCCGCTGGCCAGCTCGTCGAACACGAAGTCCATGCTCCACACCTCGTTGGGTTGCATCGGCCGAACCAGGGGCTGCCGCTCGGGCACCGGCAGCTTCTTGCGTCGGCGCTTGCGCACCATCAGACCTTCCTCGCGGTAGACCCGGTAGGTGCGCTTGACGTTGATCGCCCAGCCGTCGATGCGCAGGCGGCTGTGCAGCATTCGGTAGCCGTGGCGGCGGTGCTGGCCGGCGAGCTCCGTCAGGCGCTCGCGCAACCGGCCGTTGCCGTCGTCGCGGGGTCGGTAGCGCAGGGTGCTGGCGCTCATGCCCGCCAGCCTCAAGGCCTGGCGCTCGCTCAAGCCCCGTTCCTGCAACTGCCGCACGACCTCGCGACGCGCCGCCACGGCCACTACTTTCCCTTGAGCACCTCGCGCATGGCGTCGACCTCGAGCATCGAGTTGGCCAGCAGCCGCTTGAGCTTGCCGTTCTCGACCTCCAGCGCCTTCAGGCGCTGTGCGTCCGACACCTTCATGCCCCCGAACTTGGCCTTCCAGGCGTAGTAGCTCGGCTCGCTGAAGCCATGCTTCCTGCACAGCTCCTTGACCGGCAGCCCCGCATCGGCCTCACGCAGGAAGCCAATGATCTGTTCCTCGGTGTATCGCTTCTTCATCGGTCCGATCTCCGTCTCGGGTTGATCGGACTCTAGAACTACCTGCTACGAATCCCCGGGGGCAGCGCAGACCGGCTGTACTTCCAATGCAGCGGCTGCCGCTACCAGTGCAGCCTTGTCAGCGGCACCATCTTCGAGTCCAGCAAGCTGCCACTGCCGACCTGGTTCCTGGCCATGCACCTGATGACGCAGGCCAAGAACAACGTCTCGGCCCTGGAACTCAAGCGCCACCTGGGCGTGTCGTACCCCACGGCCTGGCTGCTCAAGCACAAGCTCATGCAGCTGATGGTTGATCGGGAGCAGTGGCGTGAGCTCACCGGCAGGGTCGAGATCGACGACGCCTACCTCGGTGGCGAGGTCCGAGGCGGAAGCCCCGGCCGCGCTCGCCGAACAAGATTCCCTTCGTCGTCGCCGTGCAGACCACCGAGTCCGGCCAGGCCATCTTGATGTGCCTTTCGCAGCGGCCCTTCACGAAGGAGTCGATCCGGGACTTCGCCGAGAAGTCGCTGGCGGCGCCGGCAACCCTGGTGTCCGACGGACTGGGCTGCTTCACTGCCGTGCGCGGCATGGGGATCCTGCATGAGCCCCACGTTACCGGCGGTGGTGCGGACAGTGTCAAGAGCCCTGACTTCCTGGTCGTCAACACGGTGCTCGGCAACATCAAGACGTCGCTCTCGGGCACGTACCACGCCTTCGGCTTCAGGAAGTACGCG
>JANMAP010000545.1:0-2177 GCA_031359905.1 Burkholderiales bacterium
TCCACATCGCCGACCACTGCTACGGCTGCACGGCGGGCCAGGGCAGCAGCTGCGGCGGCGCGCTGGAGCAGCCGGCGTCGTCTGACGCGTTGGCCACCGCTGCAGGTGCTGCACCACCGTCAATCGCCGCGCCGGACGGGCGCTGATGGCCCGCGCCGCCGGAGCGCCGATGGCCCGCGCCGCCAAGGCGCTGCTGTGGGCCGGCGTTGCCGCGGCGGCGCTCGTCGCGGTCTGGGCCTGGCGGCACTTCGACCTGGGCGCGCTGCTGACGCTCGACCAGCTCAAGGCCAGCCGCGACGCACTGCAGGCGCAGGTGCAGGCCCGACCGCTGGCCACGGCCGCGGTGTTTTTCGCCGTCTACGTCGCCGCCGCGGCGCTGTCGATCCCCGGCGCTGTGATCCTGACGCTGGCTGCCGGCGCGCTGTTCGGCCTGGGCTGGGGCCTGCTGCTGGCCAGCTTCGCGTCCAGCCTGGGTGCGCTGCTGGCCTTCCTGGTGGCGCGTTACCTGCTGCGCGACGCCATCCAGGCGCGGTTCGGCCAGGCGCTGGCGCCGATCAACGACGGCGTGCGCAAGGACGGCGCCTTCTACCTGCTGACGCTGCGGCTGGTGCCGGTGTTTCCTTTCTTTCTGATCAACCTGCTGATGGGCCTGACGCCCATCGGCGCCGGGCGCTTCTACGCCGTCAGCCAGGTTGGCATGCTGGCCGGCACGGCGGTGTACGTGAATGCCGGCACGCAGCTGGGGGCGATCCAGTCGCCGGGCGGCATCCTCTCGCCGGGGCTGCTGGGCAGCTTCGTGTTGCTGGGTCTGTTCCCCTTGCTGGCCAAGGCCGGCCTGGGCTGGCTGGAACGGCGCAAGGTGTATGCGAAGTGGACCAAGCCGGCCCGCTTCGACCGCAACCTGATCGTCATCGGCGCTGGCGCCGGGGGCCTGGTGTCGGCCTACATCGCCGCCGCGGTGAAGGCCCGGGTGACGCTGATCGAAGGCCACAAGATGGGCGGCGACTGCCTGAACTTCGGCTGCGTGCCGAGCAAGGCGCTGATCCGCTCGGCCAAGATGGCCAGGCAGCTGAAGAAAGCGCACGAGCTGGGTCTGGCCGATGTGGCGGGCCGGGTGGACTTTGCTGCCGTGATGCAGCGCGTGCAGCGCGTGATCCGCGACATCGAGCCGCACGATTCGGTCGAGCGCTACACCGGCCTGGGCGTGGAGGTGCTGCAAGGCCATGCCCGCATCACCAGCCCGTGGATCGTGGAAGTGGCGCTGGCCGACGGCAGCACGCAGACGCTGAGCACGAAGAACATCGTCATCGCCGCCGGCGCCAGCCCCACCGTGCCGCCGATTCCGGGCCTGAAGGAAGCCGGCTTCCGCACCAGCGACACGCTCTGGGGTCTGACCGAACTTCCCCGGCGCCTGGTGGTGCTGGGCGGCGGCCCCATCGGCAGCGAGCTGGCGCAATGCTTCGCGCGGTTGGGCAGCGCCGTCACGCAGGTCGAGATGGCGCCGCGCGTGCTGATGCGCGAGGACACCGAGGTCTCCGAACTGGTGGCCGCGTCGCTGCGCGCCGATGGCGTTCGTCTCCTGACCGGCCACCAGGCCGTGCGGGTGGAGGTGGTGGACGGCGCGAAGCGCCTGGTCGCCAAGCACGGCGACGCCCAGGTCGTCATCCCCTTCGACGAACTGCTGTGCGCCGTCGGCCGCAGCCCGCGCGTCAGCGGCTACGGCCTCGAAGAGCTGGGCATTCCGCTGACCCCGGCCAAGACGATAGCGACCAACGCCTGCCTGCAGACGCTGTACCCGAACATCTACGCCGTGGGCGATGTGGCGGGGCCGTTCCAGTTCACCCACACCGCCGCGCACCAGGCCTGGTATGCCGCGGTCAATGCGCTGTTCGGCCGCTTGCGCAGGTTCAAGGCCGACGACCGCGTGATCCCCCGGGCCACCTTCACCGACCCCGAGGTGGCCCGCGTCGGCCTGAGCGAGAGCGAGGCCGCGGCGCAAGGTATTGCCTTCGAAGTGACGAGGTACGGCATCGACGACCTCGACCGCGCCATCGCCGACGGCACCGCGAACGGCTTCGTCAAGGTGCTCACCGTGCCCGGCAAGGACCGCATCCTGGGAGTCACGATAGTGGGCGTGCACGCCGGTGACCTGCTGGCCGAATACGTGCTGGCGATGA
>JANMAP010000419.1:0-2279 GCA_031359905.1 Burkholderiales bacterium
CGGCGCGGCCGGGCTCGTGCCACAGCGATTCGACCAGCTGCCACGATTGCCCGCCGTCGACGGACCGGAACAGGCCGCCCGGCAAAGTGCCGGCCCACAGCGTGCCCTGCGCCGCCCCGACGCCTGCCTCGAGCGACCAGATCTGCACCAGCTTCCACGCCACGCCGCCGGCCGGCTCGCCTTCGGGCTGCTCCGGGTAGGCCGGCGCCGGCAGTTCGTGCCAGCTCGCGCCGGCGTCGTCGGAGGCGTGCACCTTGACGCCGAAGTGGCCGAGGTTGAGCGCCGCGAGCATGCGTCCCGAGGGCTGCGGCGGCAGCATCATGGACACCGGCTCGCCGAGAAAACTCACGCGCTCGATGGACCAGGCGTTGGCGCGCCGGCGCATTTCGAACAGGCCCTTGCGGGTCGCGACCCAGGCACGTTGTTCCATCGTGAACCTCCCTTGGTGAACCAGCCGGCCGGCTCAGCCACCCGACAGCGCCTGCAGCACATGAACCTGACTGTCGGGGCGCAGCGCGTCGTCGAGCCGGACCCGGTCGGTGCAGCGCCGGCCATCGATGAACGCGACGACGTTGTGGCGCAGGTGGCCCTGGTCATCGAGCACATAGCCGCGCAGCCGCGGGTTCAGCGCGAACGCGGCATCGAGCGCGGCGCGCAACGTGGCCACCGGCGCGTCGACCTCGGGCGTTTCGGTGAAGCGCTGCAGTTGCCGGGTGAAGACGATGCGGGCCATGCGCCATGATGCCGCGCACCCCCGCACTTGCCCACCCCGATTCCACCCACCCGGCGGGATTTATCGCCGCGCTGCGCACGCGCCGGCCGACAATCCGGCCTGGATCTGCGCTCGACGCAGCGGCGTCTCACGCGTCACAATGGCATGGCCACGCGCATCGCCCGCGATCGGCCGGCGATGCGCTGCAAGAAACAATCCACGGAGACAACATGAACGGTTTGATGATGCAGCAGCCGCTGCTGATCTCGTCGCTGCTGGTGCATGCCGAACGCCACCACGGCGAACAGGAAGTGGTGTCGCGACGCGTCGAGGGCGACATCCACCGCTGCAGCTACCGCGAACTGGCGGCGCGCTCGCGCCGCATGGCCAAGGCGCTGGCGAAGCTGGGCGTCAAATCCGGCGAGCGCGTCGCCACCCTCGCGTGGAACGGCTACCGCCACATGGAGCTGTACTACGCGGTGTCGGGCTCGGGCGCGGTGCTGCACACGCTGAACCCGAGGCTGCACCCCGACCACGTGGTCTACATCGCCGACCACGCCGAGGACCAGGTGCTGTTCTTCGACATGACCTTCCTGCCGCTGATCGAGGCGATCGCGGGCCGCGTGAAGACCATCAAGACCTTCGTCGCGATGACCGACCGCGCGCACATGCCGAAGGACACCAAGGTCGCGAACCTGCTGTGCTTCGAGGACCTGATCGCCGCGAACGACGACAGCTTCGACTGGCCCACGTTCGACGAGAACCAGGCGTCGTCGCTGTGCTACACCTCGGGCACGACCGGCAACCCGAAGGGCGTGCTGTACAGCCACCGCTCGACGGTGCTGCACACCTTCGCGATCGCGCTGCCCGATGCGCTGAACTGCTCGGCGCGCGACACCATTCTGCCGGTGGTGCCGATGTTCCACGTCAACGCCTGGGGGCTGCCGTACGCGGCCTGCATGATGGGCTCGAAGCTGGTGTTCCCCGGCCCAGGGCTCGACGGCAAGTCGCTGCACGAACTCTTCGAGACCGAGCGCGTCACGATGTCGGCCGGCGTGCCCACCGTGTGGCAGGGCTTGCTCGCGTATGTGGAAGGCAACGGGCTGAAGTTTTCCACGATGCGCCGGACCGTGATCGGCGGCTCGGCGTGCCCGCCGGCGATGATGACGAAGTTCCAGGAGGGCTACGACGTCCAGGTGATCCACGCCTGGGGCATGACCGAAATGAGCCCGGTGGGCACGGCGGCGATCCTGAAGGGCAAGCACATCGGCCTGTCTGCGGAGCAGCGCATGGCGGTGCAAAGCACGCAAGGCCGCGCGGTCTACGGCGTCGACATGAAGATCGTCGGCGAGGATGGCGAAGCCCTGCCGTGGGACGGCAAGGTCTCGGGCGAGTTGCTGGTGCGCGGGCCGTGGATCATTTCGACCTACTTCAGGGGCGAAGGCGGCGACCCGCTGGTGGCCGACGATCAGGGGCGGGGCTGGTTCCCGACCGGCGATGTGGCGACCATGGACGCCGACGGCTACATGCACATCACCGACCGCAGCAAGGACGTGATCAAGTCGGG
>JANMAP010000553.1:0-12814 GCA_031359905.1 Burkholderiales bacterium
GATGCCCTCCTGCAGCACCTGCCCGTCCTTCGACTCGCGGTAGTACATCAGCTGGTCGGCGTCCTGCGGCTTGTAGAGCTGGCCCAGCGACGACCAGATGCCGAGCTGCCTGAACATGCCTTCCATGCCGAAGGTGCGCGATTCGTCGGGAACGATCGGCACGATGTGTTTGCCGATCTGCTTGTCGCGCACCAGCGTGCCCAGCATCTGCACGAACGCCATCGTGGTGCTGATCTCGCGCTCGCCGCTGTCCTTGAGCAGGCGCTCGAAGGTCGCCAGCGGCGGGATCTCGAGCGCCGCCGACTTCTGCCGCCGCTGCGGCAAGTAGCCACCCAACGCGGCGCGACGCGCGTGCAGGTACTTCATCTCGGGGCTGTCGGCGGGCAGCTTGATGAAGGGGATGTTGACCAGGTCGGCGTCGGACACCGGAATCTGGAAGCGGTCGCGGAAACCCCGCAGCGCGTCCTGCGTCATCTTCTTGGCCTGGTGCGCGATCATCTGGCCTTCGCCCGATTCGCCCATGCCGTAACCCTTGACCGTCTTGGGCAGGATCAACGTCGGCTGCCCGGTGTGCTTGACGGCCGCGGCATAGGCGGCGAACACCTTCACCGGGTCGTGCCCGCCGCGCGTGAGATTCCAGATCTCGTCGTCGCTCATGCCGGCGACCAGGGCCTTGGTCTCGTCGTACTTGCCGAAGAAATGTTCGCGCACGTAGGCGCCGCTCTTGCTCTTGAAGTCCTGGTACTCGCCGTCGACGCACTCTTCCATGCGCTGCAGCAGCTTGCCGCTGGTGTCCTTGGCCAGCAGCGCGTCCCAGCCGCTGCCCCACAGCACCTTGATGACGTTCCAGCCCGCGCCGCGGAACACGCTTTCGAGTTCCTGCACGATCTTGCCGTTGCCGCGCACCGGGCCATCCAGGCGCTGCAGATTGCAGTTGATGACGAAGACCAGGTTGTCCAGGTTCTCGCGGCCGGCCAGCGAGATCGCGCCCAGCGATTCAGGCTCGTCCATCTCGCCGTCGCCCATGAAGGCCCAGACCTTGCGCTTGGCGGTGTCGGCCAGGCCGCGGCCCTGCAGGTATTTCAGGAAGCGCGCCTGGTAGATCGCCATCAGCGGGCCCAGGCCCATCGACACGGTGGGGAACTGCCAGAAGTCGGGCATCAGCCAGGGGTGCGGGTACGACGGAATGCCCTGTCCAGCAGTCTCCTGCCGGTAGCCCAGCAGCTGCTGCTCGGTCAGGCGACCTTCGAGGAAAGCACGGGCATAGATGCCGGGCGAGCAATGGCCCTGGATGAAGATCAGGTCACCGCCGTGCGCTTCAGTGGGCGCGTGCCAGAAGTGGCCGAAGCCGATGTCGTAGAGAGTCGCCGCCGACTGGAAGCTGGCGATGTGCCCGCCGAGTTCGGAGCTGTCCTTGTTGGCGCGCAGGATGATGGCCATCGCGTTCCAGCGGATGATCGACCGCAGCCGGTGTTCGATCGCGCGGTCGCCGGGGCTCTTCTCCTCGCGCTCGGGCGGGATGGTGTTGCAGTAGGCCGTGGTCAGCGACCGCGGCACGTACACGCCGTCGCGCCGTCCCTGGTCGACGAGCCGGTTGATCAGGAAATTGCTGCGCTCGCCGCCACGGTGCTGCTGCACCGCGCGCAAGGCGTCGACCCATTCGTCGGTCTCGGTGCGGTCGGGGTCGCGCATCGTGTCCATCGCTGTCTCCTGGCTTGTGGCCTTGTCTCGCATCGGGCGATGCGGCCGGCCATGACAGACAGCAATCGATGTGCCAAAGAGCTTGCGCACATCTGTCGCTGCAAGTCATTGATTTGGCAGGGGTTGCCATCGCGCTGCAGGGTGCCGTCTGCCGGGCGCCCGGAATCCACGGCAGTCGCTCGTCCGGCCCGCCAGCCGGCCGCATCCGCGCAAACCCTGGGCGACGACGGTGTCGGACCGATACCGACCACCACACTGTTGCGCCGCTCCGCTGCCTCGACCGACAACGTGTCGCGTCGGCGGCGCTGCCGGCCTGGCCTTGCCGATCTCCCGGGCTGGCCCCGGTTTCAAGCCCGTGTTCCGAGCCCCAGCCGCAACAGGCCCGCGCCATCCAGCAAGGCGCCGGGCAGCTGCCACGGGGCGCGCCCCACAGGTCCATCGGACCCGCCCGTCCGGCACCGTTCGAGCACCCGCTCGCGTGCCGCCAGCGTCAGGCTGTCGAAGGGCTTGTCTTCCAGGTCGCGACGCCGCTGCTGCTCGGCCAGCAGGTGCAGCGCGTCGTCGAAGCGGCCGCGCGCGGCGGCCAGCATCGCCAGACCTTCCAGGCCGTACTGGATCACCGTGTTGGGATGGCGTTCGATCTCCGCCGATCGGCCGCGCAGCAGGGCCTCCGCTTCGTCGACGGCGCCGGTCGCCGCCAGGGGCATGACCATCGACAGGATCTCCAGCAGGGCCGGCGGGGATCGCCCGGCTCTCGACAGCGAACGGCGTCCGACGGCCACGGCCTCGTCGAACCGCCCGGCGGCGCAGAGATAGCCGCGCAGGTTGGCGGATTCGATCGCCAGCGCCGCAGCGCCCGACGGGATGTGTTCGAGGGTGGCCACCGCTTCGTAACTGGCGGCGATGCCGGCTTCGACGTTCCCGTCCAACTGCGACAGCTTGAGCTGCAGGCCCAGGCGGGGCACGCGCAGCGACGGCGGGTCATCCTGCCGCTCCAGGCCGATGGCCTCGTCGAGCAGCCGTTGCGCGGCGTCGCGCTCTCCATCCGCGGCCAGTGTCCAGCCGTACGACGCCAATGCAGCATGCAGCGCTTGGCGCACGCCTGCCGCACGCGCCCGCTCGAGCCCCAGGGCCTTGATCCGGCGCACTTCGTCGCGTGCCATGCCGAACTGGCGCGCCTGACTGCCCAAGCGGCGAAGCAAGGCCGCCTGCGCGGCCAGCGGCGCTGCATCCAGGTGCGGAAGCAGCGATTGCATGGCCGGCAGCAGTTCGTGGATCGCACCCACCCGGATGAACGCGCCGGCTGCGGCGCCGATCAGTTCGATCGCCAGACGGTGCGCGTTCGACTGAAGGGCCCATTCGATCGCTGCCCGCGCGTTGTCCACCTCGGGCAGCGCGGCGCGCAATGGGTCGGCCGGGTGGAGGGCCGCGCCAACGCCGGGGGACCCCTCGACCGCGGTGAACAGGGCCGCGACGGCCTGCGCATGGCGCTCTCGCCAACGTGCCAGTTCGGTGTGCCGGGACAACTGCTCCAGCGCATACAGCCGCACCGTCTCCAGCAGCCGAAAGCGGATCGGCTCGCCGGTACCGCGGACCACCATCGACCGATCGACCAGTGCCCCCAGCGCGTCGAGGACCGCCCAGGCGTCCAGACCAGCGTTCTCGCCGGCGGCCCCGGCGCCATCGTCCGCCGCCACCTGCTGGGCCAATTCCAGCGTGAAGCCGCCCACGAACACACCCAGCCGGCGCAGCACCACCTGCTCGGCCGGCAGCAGCAGCCCGTGGCTCCACTCGAGGGCGGCGCGCAAGGTCCGATGTTGCGGTCGCACGTCCCGCGTGCTGCCGACCAGCAGGCGCAGCCGGTCATCGAGCCGGGCCCGCAGCGCCTGCACGCCGAGCTGATGCACGCGGGCGGCTGCCAGCTCGATCGCCAGCGGCACGCCGTCGAGCGCGCGGCAGATGTCGCCGACGGCCTGGGCGTTGCCGGCGTCCATCGCAAACGCACTGTCGCGCGACCGGGCGCGCTCGACGAACAGGTTCACCGCGCCGAAGCGCACATCGGCGGCCTCGCCCGGCGCGGGCAGTGTCAGCGGCTGCAACCTGAGCAGACGCTCGTCGGGAACGTTGAGCGGCTCCTGGCTCGTGACCAGCAGGTGAATGCCGGGCGCGCTGCGCATCTCGCGAGCGACGGCCGCCGCGGCTTCCACGACATGCTCACAGTTGTCGAGCACGACGAGCCGCTGCTCTTGGTGCAGCGCGGCGGCAAGCGCAGCGCCGCTGCGGTGGTCGCCGGGCGGCAGACCCAACGCCAGCGCCAGCGCCTGCGGCAGCTGGGCGGGATCCAGCACCGCGGCCAGCTCGACCCAGGCGACCCCGCTGGCCCAGCGCTTGGCGAGCGCGGCCGCTGCGGCCTGTGCCAGCCGGGTCTTGCCCATGCCGCCCGGCCCGACCAGCGTCACCAGCCGGTGGGCAACGACCAGCCCGGTCAGCGCAACGAACTCGTCGTCGCGGCCGATGAGGTGCGGCGGTGCATGCTCCACCACCCCGGGCGCCGGCGGCGCTGGCGCAGCGTGGTCGATGGGCGCGGTGAAGCGATAACCCCGCCCGGCGACCGTCGAGATCGTGCCGGGGCCGAGCACCTTGCGCAGGGCGCTGACCTGCACGTGCAGGTTGGCTTCCTCGACGACGGTCTGGCCCCAGACGCGGTCGAGCAACTCGTCCTTGGTCACGACGCGGTCGCGCGCGGCCACCAGCACGTCCAGGACATCCAGGGCCCGGCCCTTCAATGGCGCAGGCTGTCCGCCATCCAGCAACAACCGCTGGCCGGGGCGCCACTCGAACCGGCCGAAGGTGACCTTGTCGCAGACATCCATGCCGTCATCCTGCCATGCGGCATGGGTCGAGACCGCCGCTGGGTTTAGAACGTTTTAGGTCGGCCTAAGGACAGCGCCGGGCGCCGGGACGAGAGTCGCGGCTCGGTGATCC
Source organism: Burkholderiales bacterium (assembly GCA_031359905.1). Lineage (GTDB taxonomy): Bacteria > Pseudomonadota > Gammaproteobacteria > Burkholderiales > Burkholderiaceae_C > Rubrivivax. The sequence continues at coordinate 4,687 of JANMAP010000553.1, forward strand.
AAAGGAGTCCTTCGATGCCACTGCCCACCCCCCGCGCCTTCCCGCCATCCGCAGACCGGGCCGCCGTGAAGTGGCGCCTCGCAGGCCGTTGAGAGGCGGACGCGATGCGCATCCCCATGACCACCTTCATGCACGACGCGAAGGGCTTGCCGGCTCACCGATCGCCGGGCGCCCCGTCGGACCTGCGGCGGCGCTACCTGCAGGCGCTGCAGCTCGCCTTCGCGCTGTTCAACACCACGCGTGTGTTGTGTTATCTGCCGACCATCTGGGCCATCTGGCAAAGCGGCGATTCCAGCCAGCACTCGCTGTGGACCTGGGGGACCTGGTTCGGCGCGAATCTGACGATGGCCGCCTGGCTCTACGAGGACAAGGGTCGGCAGTGGACGCGCGCGGCCGTCGTGAGCCTGGGCAATGCGGGCATGTGCGCAGCGACGCTGGCGTTGATCGTCGGCGTCCGCTGCGCCTGATCCGGCCGGTCGCCCGGCGCTGGAGACAGCCGACGCGCGTGGCTCGAAGGCCTCGAGGCGACAGCAAGTTTCGAGGCGGATCGGCCCCTACGCCGCCGGGTCGGCCAGGCCATGGGCGATGGCATAACGCACCATCCCCGCGACGTCGTGCAAGCCCAGCCGCTGGCTGATCTGGTAGCGGTGCGAGTCCACCGTCTTGGTGCTCAGCCCCAGCTCGCGCGCGATGAGCTTGGTGCTCTTGCCGTGCGCCACCATGCGCAGCACTTCCAGCTGGCGCGGCGACAGGGTGTCGTGCAGCGCGGCGGTATCGGGACGCTTGAGGCCGTCGATCAATTCATTCGACGCACCCGGGCTCATGTAGCGTTGCCCGGCCATGGCGGCCTGCACGGCGCTGATCAGGTCGGCGGGGCCGGCGTCCTTGACGACGTAGCCGCAGGCCCCGGCGTCGAAGGCGCGCATCACGTATTGCGAACTCAAATGCATCGACACCATGATGCAACGCACCCGGCCCTGGAAATCGTTGGCGATCCGGCGCGCCAGTTCGATGCCGTCGCCGCCGCCGCGCAGGGCAATGTCCAGCAAGGCGATGTCGGGCAACGGGGGCGAGATCGCCTGCAGCGCCTCGTCGGCACTGGCGCACTCGGCGGTGATCTGCGCGCCCAGTTCGCGCTCGAGCAGGCCGCGCAGGCCGGCGCGGAACAGCGCATGGTCGTCCACCAGCAGCACGCGAAGCCGCGGTGCGCGTGCTTTCATGGCACCGGTCGAACGGGCGGCTGGCCCGGCACGCTGGCGCGCACCGTGGTGCCGCCGCCGGGCGACGACGAGACGTTGAACAGGCTGCCCAGCAATTCCATGCGTTCACGCATGCCGTGCAGGCCGTGCTGCTCCGGCCGGCGCGGCGACTCGGGGTCGAAGCCCATCCCGTCGTCCGACACGGACAACTCCGCCGCGCTTTCGGTCCAGCGCAGCGTGAGCCGGACGTTCGTTGCACCGGCGTGCCGCAACGCGTTCGTCAGGGCCTGCTGGGCAACGCGGAACAAGCCCAGCTGGTGCGTCGGATCCAGCGCCAGCGGTGTGCCCTCTTCGGCCGCCGAGACCCGCACCCCGCTGGCCCGGGTGGCCGCCGCGCTCAGCGACACCAGCGCGGCGGACAGCCCGAAGTCGGTCAGCACGCTGGGCCGCAGTTCGCCGCACATCTCGCGCAGCCGCTTCAGCGCCAGCTCGACCAGCGGCAGCGCCTCGAGCAGCTCGATCCGGCGGCGGGATGGGCTGTTGGCGGGCCGCACGGCAGACATCAGGTGCATCTTCAGCAGCGACAGCACCTGGCCCAGGTTGTCGTGCAGTTCGCGCGACAAGGCGGCCATCTGCTCTTCGTGCCGCACGGACTGGTTCAGCGACAGATGGCGCAGGCGGTCTTCCGCCGAACGCAGCCGCTGCTGCAGCGCGATCTCGTCGGTGACGTCCATCGCCATCACCACGGCGCCCAGGCTGGCGCCGTCTTCGGCCCTCAGGGGCACCGCCCCGCAGCTGATCTGGCGATCGCGGCCGTCGAGGGTGCGCACCTGCAGCAGGCGGACCGGAACGTTCTCCCCGCGTTCCACCGCCCGGGTGCCAGGCCAGTCGCTGGCAAGCAGCGGCTCGCCGGTGTCCGCCCAGCGCGCCTGCACGCTGGCAAAGCCCTCCACGCCCAGCGGCTGGAACCCGCCCAGCATGTCCCTGCTGTGGCGGTTGCCGCGCTCGATGCCGCCCGTCGGCGACAGGATCCACAGCCCCACCTGCACCTGGCTGAAGATGGCTTCGTTGACGCGCCGCTGACGTTCGGCAGCCGCCTGCAGCCGGGCGGTGGCCAGCTGCAGCCGCGACTCGGCCAGCTCCCGGTCGATGACCGCCTGCAGGTTCTCGCTGCGGGCTTTGGGCAGGAAGTTGTTGGCACCCGCCTTCAAGGCCCGCACCGCGGCTTCTTCGCCAGCCACCGCCGACATCACCAGCACCGGCAGATGCGGCCAGCGGCGGCGCAGCGCGGTGATGGTGCCGAAGAGATCGTGACCCGGCATGTGGTGGTCGGTGATCACCAGATCGGGGTCGAAGGCTTCGATCTTGTCCAGCGCCGATGGCGGCTCCGCGGTCCAACGCACTTCGTCCAGGCTCGGGTAGTGCGTGCGCAGGCGCTGTGTCAACTGGTCGGCTTCGCTCTTCGAGCCGTCGATGACGAAGACGCGCCGCAGCGTGGGCGCTGGGTCCACGTCGGCATCGGGTGAAGCGGGAATCTGGGCTGCCATGGGGCAAGGCGGGGTCGGGGTCGGCGTCGGCGCCAACCAGGCAGCGTCGTCGTTTGCATGTGGCGCCTGCAGTGTGCTCCGCAGCGCAAGGCTCACGATGACAGGCGCTGAAAAGACCTGAGCAGCGCCATCACCGGCTCACGCGCGCTGAGGTCGCCGATCACCATGTCGCACCGGTCGCCGCAGATGATGACCAAAGCGGGCGTGACGAAGATGCGTTGGCGCATCGCTTCGTCGGGCGCGGCAAAGACATCCACCAGTTCGGGCTCGACCGCCCACTGCAGCTCGTCGAGCATGCTGGCCAAATTCATCCGCGCCGTGCTGGCGGCCGCGCTGTCACCGGCGGCATACAGGGTCAGCCGCAGCGCCGATACAGCGATCGAACGGGTCGCTCGCACGCGCTTCACCCGGCCTTCCTGGGCCTTTTCGGCGCCGCAACCCGTTCGCCGGGCTTGTCGCCGCGACGCGGGATGGCTTGCGCCCCGCCCCCGCGCCGGCTGCGCAGGCTTTCCACCAGGCCTTCGCCCGCCACCTCGGCTTCGAGGCTGAGCGACTGCCGCACCTGGGCCGCGGCATGGCGCGCCTGCAGCTCGATCTGCAAGGTGCTGATGCGATTGGCGAGCTGCGCGGTGGTGGACTCGAACGCCACCGCCTCGCGTTGTTCGGCCAACGCGGCGTCGGCACGCGACTTCTGCGCGCGTTGTTCCTTCTGCCAGCGCAGGGTGCCGGTCAGGACTTCGCCCTCTTCGGTATACGGCGCGGTCAATTCGATGCCCTTGTCGCTGAGCAGCAGTTCGCGCACCTGGTTCGAGTGCGCCGTGCCGCGCGCCTTGACGACCGTCAGCAGCCGGTTGCGTTCGCCGGCGCGCACCAGGTAGGACAGATCGATCCAGACATCGGCCACGGTCGACGCGTGGATCTCTGAGGTGGCGCCGTCGACGTCGGAATTCTTCAGGATGCACGGCAGCAGCAGCGTGATGCCTCGCACCTTGCACTGCTGGAAGATCTGCAGCAGCGCGCTCATCGCCGCGATCTCTCCGCCGCCCTTGATCAGCGCCGAAATCGGGTCCACCACCACGCAACTGGGCGACCATTCCTTGATCATCTTGTGCAGCTTGGCGGCCACCAGGTCGGCGCTTTGCCAGCGCGCCGACAGGCCGTGCATGCGCAGCCTGCCGGAGGCCAGATGCGGCGCCAGTTTGACGCCGATCGACGTCAGGTTGCGCACCATCTCGGCAGGGCTCTCGTCGAAGCAGACGATCAGCGCCTTCTCGCCGCGGGCGCAGTGCGCTTCGACGAAGCGGCCGCTGACCGATGTCTTGGCGGTGCCCGGTGCGCCGGTGACCAGCACGGCACTGCCGCGCAGGATGCCCCCGCCGAGCATCGCGTCGAGTGCGGGGATGCCGGTCGACAAGCGGTCCTGGAACACCTGGTACTCGGCCGAGGTCAGCACCACCGGTGCAAGGTGGAACCCTGCCGGGCCGATCATGCAGGGCACCTCGTTGTCGTAGTGCGCCGAGCCGCGGTACTTGACGATGCGCAGCGACCGGTGGGACAGCGTGTCCACCACCTTGGCATCCAGGTCGACCACGCAGTCGACCAGGTAGCTCAGGCGCGCCTGGTCGGTGGCGATGCTGTCCCACGCCGGGCCGCGCTTGGCGGTGATGATGCAGGTCAGCTGGTGGGCTTCGATCCATTCGTGGATGCGCGTCAGCTCGCGGCGGCGGGCCTCGTCGCTCTGCATCGAGGCCAGCATCGCGTCGAGGGAATCGAAGACCACCCAGGCCGCGCCGGTACGGGTTGCCAGCGCACCCAGACCCGCCAGCAGGCCGCTGATGTCGGTGTCGCCGGATCGCATCACTTCGATCGGCATCCGGCCGTCCACCAGGAACAGTTTCTGGTCCAGCAGGGGCTGGATGCCCCAGCCGAAGCCCGAGCTGTTGCGCAGGATGTCGGCCGGCCGCTCCTCGAAGGTCACGAACAGGCCCACCTCGGCGCGCGCCGTGGCCGCGTTGCACAACGTCTGCAGCGCGAAGATGGTCTTGCCCGTGCCCGCAGCGCCGCAGATCACCGTGGCCCGGCCGGCAGGAAGCCCGCCATCGCTGATGTCGTCGAACACCGCGATGCCGGTGCCCAGCTTGCGGATGGGCGCCGCACCGGCCACGGTGTCATGGCCCGCAAAGGCCCTGCCTGAACGCTTGGTCCTGGGGCCGGTCTTCATGAATCGCTCTCCCGCCCGCGGCGGGCGCTGGTGGCTTGCAGCCACCGTTCGATGCGCGCCGGAATCGACGCCAGGTCCAGCGGCTTGACCCAGTAGTCGTCGAAGCCGGCGTCCATCGCCTTCTCGATCTGGTGCGGCATGGCGTCTGCGGACAGCGCGATGCAGACCAATCCCGAGCCCAGCGGATCGGTACGCAATTCACGCACCACCTCCAGCCCGGACAGGCCCGGCAGGTTGATGTCCGACAGCACGATGGCCGGCCGCAAGGCACGTGCCAATGCCAGGCCGGTGCTGCCGTCGGATGCCAGCGTCAGCTTCCAGTGCGGGCGTTGACGCAGCGCTTCCTGCACCAGGATGGCGTTGACCGGCTCGTCTTCGATGTACAGCAGCGTCACGTCACGCAGCGGGCCGTCGCTGGCCGGTGGGTCCGGCACCTGCGCTGCAGCGGCGGGCCGCTCGGCCGCAGTGTCTGCGCCCTGATGCTGCGGCAACAGCACGGCAAAGGCCGATCCGCTGCCGGGCTGGCTCTTGACCTCGATGCGGCCGCCCATCGCCTCGACCAGTTCGCGCGCAATCAGCAGGCCCAGGCCGCTGCCTTCGGTTGCGGAGTGCTCGGCGCCCAGCCTGTCGAAGGGCTGGAAGAGTCGGTTGCGCTGCTCGGGGGTCAACCCCTGGCCTTGATCGCGCACGGTGATGCGCACCGCGTCGGGGGCGGGCTCCAGCGTCACCGCGAGCCGGCCGCCGGGGCGGTTGTACTTGATGCCGTTGCTCATCAGGTTCAGCAGCACCTGCTTCAGCGCCAGGGCGTCGGCACGCACCAGCGGCAGATCGCGGGCCACGCCGATGCGCACCGAAACGCCAGCCTTTCTGGCCATCGGCGTGAGCAACGGCTTGCACTCCAACACGATCTGCTTGCTGTCCACCGGGCCGAGGTCCATCCGCCGCGCGTCCGGCCCGGCGCCCAGGTCCAGCACCTTGTCGACCAGGCCCAGCAGCAAGCGACCGGCCTCGTGCACGTGGGCGACCTGGGCCCGGTGGCGCGGACCAAGCCGCTCCTGCGTGTCTTCCTGCATCAGCTGCGCAAAGCCGAGGATCGCGTTCAGCGGCGTGCGCAACTCGTGGCTGAGCCGGGACAGGAACAGGCTCTTCTCGCGGCTTGACTGCTCGGCGGCCAAGGCCTGCCGGCGCAACTGCTCGCCCTGGTACTGCGCCGTGACGTCGCGGCAGGTGCCGATGATGCGCGGCGTGGCTGGCGTGTGCGCCGTGGGCGTGGCCGTGGGCGGGCCCGCGCGCGTGACCGGGTAGGGGGCCGTGGCCTGTGCGATCAGTTCCAGCCGCCTGACGGCCTGCGGGCCGGGCAGGGGCAAGTCGCAGGCCAGCGACAAGGTCTCGCCCGGGGTGATGCTGCAGATCTGGGTTCGCAGCACGGCGCGCGCCACGGCATCCAAATCGAACAGGCCCAGCCAGTTGTCCAGCGCCAGTTCGCTGCTCTGCGCCTGCAGCCCGTGCTGGGCGCAGGCCAGCGCGTCGAGCAGCACGCTTTGGCGTTCGAGGTCAATGCTGACCAGGCCGAGTTGCGCCGCCGTCACCGCCAGCTGCCAGCGCTGATGCAGCTCGGCCGCCACGGCGTGGCGGGCGCGGCGCGCCGTCACATCGGTGACGATGCCGTACCAGTGCACGCTGCCGTCGCGGTGGCGCGACGGCGTGGCCTGCGCCAGGCGCCAGCGCACACCGGCCTTCGGTAGCACCACGCGAAATTCGTGCGCCCACGGGCGCAGCCTGACGGCGGCGCGGGCCAGCGATTCGGTCAGGGTCACCCGTTCTTGTGGATGGACAAGCCGCACCAGCGCACCCAGGTCGTGCTCGATCTCTGTCGGCTCGAGCTCGAAGATGTCACGCGCGCGCTGGCTGACGTAGCGAAACCCGCCCGGGCCCTGGGCCGGCTCGTGAAATTCGAACAGCATGCCGGGCACCTGCATGGCCACCCCTTCGAGCCGGTCGATCCGCTCCCACGCTTGCCTGCGCTGCGCTTCAAGTTCCAGGTGTTCGCGCCGCGCCACGAACCAGACCGAGACCATGCGCGCCAAGTCGACCAGCAGCGTCTTCTGCACTTCGCTCAGCGTTCGCGGCTGGTGGTCGATCACGCACAGCGTGCCCAGGTTGTGGCCCTGGTCGCCGATCGGCACGCCGGCATAAAAGCGCACCGGCAGCGGGCCGCTGACCAGCGGGTTGTCAGCGAAGCGCGGGTCGCTGGCCGTGTCGCGCACTTCCATCAGGGTGTCGCCCAAGATGGCGTGCGAGCAAAAGGCCAGGTCGCGCGGCGTCTCCGCCAGATTCACGCCCACCTTGGCCTTGAACCACTGGCGCGCTTCGTCGACCAGTGACACCAGCGAGACCGGGCAGCCGGACACATGCGCCGCACAGCGGGCCAGCCCGTCGAGCACAAGATCAGGACCGGTGTCCAGCACCTCGAGTCGCCTCAAGGCCTGGATGCGGGCGGCTTCGTCGAACGGTGGCGGAGCAACAGTCATCGGAAGTGGGGCCCGCTTGATGGATCGACAGCAACACTGAGCCCAGCAGAGATGACAAAACCTGCCAACGCACGCGCCTTGACACGCACGACGCAGCGCGCGTCGATCCTAGGGGGGTGGATTGCTGCCTACCAGCCGTTCGCCTACTGAGGTCGCGTCGGTAGGGCTACCGACGCACCGGCGACGCGGGCGAATCAAGCAGCCCCCGCCTCTTCACATCCTGTGGCGTTCTTCAGTGCCAACAAGCCGGGCCGACTGGCGCTATCGGCAGCAACGATGAACAACCTCGCGACCCGAACATTCCGGCGCGCCGTGACCATCGGTGCTGTACTTCGATGCCACGAAGACTTCAAAGACAGATGCTGTCTCGGCTGTGGACGATCACCCAATAGTCGTCAAGAAAGCACTGCCATTCAGCCGCCGCGCAACTTCAACTCGTTGGTGACCGACGTCACGCCATTGACGGCACGCGCCAATTCGGCGGCGTGAGCCCGCGACACCGCGTCAGGTGCCGTGCCGCGCAGCACCACATGGCCGGCTGAGCTATCGACGTCGATGGCGATGGCACTCAATTTGGTGTCGCGCGCGAGGAGCGACTTGACCTCGGCCGAGATCGCAACGTCCTTGGCC
>JANMAP010000013.1:0-3122 GCA_031359905.1 Burkholderiales bacterium
TCGCGCTGGTTGGCGTGCATCTGCAAGATGCGGCCGATGCGTTCCTTCTTGCCGCGGATCGGGTTGTAAACCGAGTCGCCCGACTTGAGCACGCCCGAATAGACGCGCACGAAGGTCAACTGGCCGACATACGGGTCGGTCATCAGCTTGAAGGCGAGTGCCGCGAACTTCTCGTCGTCGGCGGCGCGGCGCTCGGTCGGCTTGTCGTCGTCGTCCGTTCCGGGCACCGGCGGGATGTCGATCGGCGACGGCATGAAGTCGATGACGCCGTCGAGCATCCGCTGCACGCCTTTGTTCTTGAAGGCGGTGCCGCAGAACATCGGCTGGATCTCCGCGGCGATGGTGCGCGTGCGGATGCCGTGGATGATCTCGGCCTCGGACAGTTCGCCCGATTCAAGATACTTGTTCATCAGCGTTTCGCTGGCTTCGGCAGCCGCCTCGACGAGGTTTTCGCGCCACTTCTTGGCTTCGGGCAGGAGTGCGTCCGGGATGTCCTGGTATTCGAACTTCATGCCTTGCGAGGCCTCGTCCCAGATGATCGACTTCATCACGATGAGGTCGATGACACCAGTGAAACTTTCCTCGGCGCCAATCGGGATGACCACGGGCACCGGGTTCGCCTTCAGGCGTGCCTTCATCTGGTCGTAGACCTTGAAGAAATTGGCGCCGGTGCGGTCCATCTTGTTGACGAAGGCCAGGCGCGGCACCTTGTACTTGTTGGCCTGGCGCCAGACGGTTTCCGACTGCGGCTGCACGCCGCCGACGGCGCAATACACCATGCAGGCGCCGTCGAGCACGCGCATCGAACGCTCGACCTCGATCGTGAAATCGACGTGACCCGGGGTGTCGATGATGTTGATGCGGTGCTCGGGATGGCTCAGGTCCATGCCCTTCCAGAAGCAGGTGGTCGCCGCCGAGGTGATCGTGATGCCGCGCTCCTGTTCCTGCTCCATCCAGTCCATCGTGGCCGCGCCATCGTGCACTTCACCGATCTTGTGATTCACGCCCGTGTAGAACAGGATGCGCTCGGTGGTGGTGGTCTTGCCGGCATCGATGTGCGCGCTGATACCGATATTGCGGTAGCGCTCGATGGGGGTCTTGCGGGCCATGGTGAATCTCCAAATACAGGAGCCGCCCCCGGGTCAGTGAAAACCCGTAAGGCGGCCGGAAGCAGGGTTTAGAAGCGGAAGTGCGAGAACGCCTTGTTCGCTTCAGCCATGCGGTGCACTTCGTCGCGCTTCTTCATCGCGCCGCCACGGCCCTCGGCCGCTTCGAGCAACTCGTTGGCCAGACGGGCGGCCATCGACTTCTCGCCGCGCTTGCGGGCGGATTCCTTCAGCCAACGCATGGCCAGGGCCTGCCTGCGAACGGGGCGAACTTCCACGGGAACCTGGTAGTTCGCACCGCCGACACGGCGGGACTTGACCTCGACCATCGGCTTGATGTTGTTCATGGCGAGCATGAAGATTTCGAGCGGGTCCTTGCCGGCCTTCTTCTCGACCTGTTCGAGCGCGCCGTAGATGATGCGCTCGGCGATGGCCTTCTTGCCCGATTCCATGATGACGTTCATGAATTTGGACAGATCGACCGAGCCGAATTTCGGGTCGGGCAGGATCTCGCGCTTGGGTACTTCGCGGCGACGTGGCATGGGAGTCTTCCTTCTTCGGTTTCAGTTGGCGCGGGCACCGGGCCCGGCCGCGAAGGGCCATCCGGGCCCTTCACTTACTCTGTCGATGCAAGGGGCACCGACCAAACCCTGGGCCGACCTTCCGGCCGCCCCGGCTTCAGGCTGAGCCTGAAGCCTTCTTCGGGCCCGTAGGCCGTCAGGCCTTCTTCGGACGCTTCGCGCCGTACTTCGAACGCGACTGCTTCCGATCCTTGACACCTTGCAAGTCGAGCGACCCGCGCACGATGTGGTAACGCACGCCGGGAAGATCCTTGACCCGGCCGCCGCGCACCAGCACGACGCTGTGTTCCTGCAGGTTGTGGCCTTCGCCGCCGATGTAGCTGATGATCTCGAAGCCGTTGGTCAGACGCACCTTGGCCACCTTGCGCAGCGCCGAGTTCGGCTTCTTCGGCGTGGTGGTGTAGACGCGGGTACAGACGCCACGGCGCTGCGGGCTGTTCTGCATCGCGGGCGACTTCGACTTCGTGGCCTCGACCTGACGGCCATGGCGCACGAGCTGGTTGATGGTTGGCATAGAAGTAACTTGTTCCGGTTTGAAGCGACGCGATCTCTTCCGGGACACCCTGGGCACCCCGCGCATTCGGCACCCGCAACAGACCACCGGCGCCGTCGGCAGCCACCCGGCGCGCAGCGCGGTGCATGGCAAAGTCCGCCGAAAAGCCTTCTAGTATATTCGGCATCCGCTTGACCGGCAAGAATCCTCTTGGAGGATCAGGACTGAGCTCGGAAACGATTCCCCCGGCAACCGGTGCGTCTTTGGTGCTGGACACCAATGCCACGCTCGACTGGATGGTGTTTCGCGACGTCGGCATGGGCGCTGCGGCACGGGCTATCGAGCGCGGGCAGGTTGCTTGGTTGGTCTGCCCGGGAATGCGCGCCGAGTTCGCCCGCCTGCTGGCCCACCCTCGGCTGGCGCCCTGGTCGCCCAGGGCGGATCAGGCACTGGCCATCTTCGACACCTTCGCTGGCCTGCATCCAGACCCGTGCCCCTTGCCACAGCCGCGGCTTCGCTGCACCGACGCGGATGATCAGATCTTCCTCGATCTGGCCCTGGCCCAGCGCTGCCGATGGTTGCTGACCCACGACCGTGCCTTGCTGACGCTGGCGCGCCGTGCGGCGCCCCTGGGCCTGCACATCATTCGCCCCGCTGACTTCATGCTCGACTGAAAAAGGCGGCCGGAGTCGCGGAATGAAAAAGGGCGGCCTGAGCCGCGGGAATGAAAAAGGGCGGCCTGAGCCGCCCTTGAGGACCTCCAGCTCGTGCCTGCGCTTACTCGACGTTCTCGTTGCCCGCCGCGGTGGCCGCATCGACCTGCGCCATCTGCACCGCTGCCAGTTCTTCGGCTTCCTGCATCGCGATCGCCCGGCGCTCGCTCTCGTCCATGGCTTCCTTGGCCTTGCGGGCTTCGTGGAAGGCCATGCCGGTGCCCGCGGG
>JANMAP010000026.1:0-9117 GCA_031359905.1 Burkholderiales bacterium
CCCCGCCGACGCCCGCGGCGCCGGCGGCGAGCGCCACGCCACCGATCAGCCAGCGCCGCCGGGCCGGCGTCATGCGGCGGCCTCCAGCAGCAGCCGGCGCACGGCGGCCAGGTCGCCGCGCCAGCTGCGTCCGCGGGCGTCGGGCTTCAGCGCGCCGCGTTGATCGTCGAAATCGCGCAGCGCCAGATGGACGCTGACCAGCGCACCCAGCGCGGCGCTGCGGGTGCCGACGGTCAGCACGTTGACCGGCTCGCTGCCGGCGCGTTCGATCGAGCCCACGTCGTAGTCGACGCCGGCGTTGACCAGGCCGATCTCCGCCGCCTTCGGGTCGTCGCAGTACAGGTCCAGGTGCACGGCCGACAGCCGGGTGGCGGTGCCGCGCCAGACGGCACCCGCCAGATGCGGGCGGAACTCGGCCAGCCGTTCCATCCAGGCCAGCGCGACCTCGCGCAGGGCCAGCAGTTCGGTCGGCTGGGTGTCGGCGCAGAACAGCGCGATGTGCTCGCGCACCTGGTCCTCGACCGCTTCGTTGCTTGGCAGCTCGCCCTGACGCCCGGCACGCCGGCCGAGATCACGCGCGGCGCGGCGCTTGGCAGCGGCGTATTCCATGCCCTCGTCGACCACCAGGCGGGCGGCGTGGACGGCGATCTCTTCAGTCCAGCTCATCGATGCATTGTCGGGCCGTCGCGGCGGGCCGCGTGCGGGCCGGGGTTCACTGGACGACCTTTGTCTGCGCAGGGCGGTGCGAGCCGCGTTTCGGACTCCCGAGCGGGGGCTCATTTGAAGACCTCCGTGCTGCGCACTGCGGTGCGAGCCCCTTCGAAGCGGACGGGCGACGGCTCATGGCAGATCGACCGCTGCCATGCGGGCCATCACCGTCGCCGCGCGGCCGACGACGTAGGGCGACGCCGGCCGCTTCTCGAAGCGCGTTGGCGCCGGCAGCATGACGCCCAGGCGGGCTGCGGCCTCGGGCCCGAGCTGCGCCGCGTCGACGCGGAAATAGTGGCGCGCGGCGGCCTGCGCGCCGAACACGCCTTCGCCCCATTCGACGTTGTTCAGGTAGATCTCCAGGATGCGCTGCTTGCTCAGCAGGCCTTCGAGCAGGAAGGTGAGCACCAGCTCCTGCGCCTTTCGCAGCACGGTCCGCTCGCCGGACAGGAACAGGTTCTTGGCCAGCTGCTGGGTGATCGTCGAGCCACCGACCAGCCGCGCGCTCGGGGCCCGCGCCGCGGCCCGCGCGGGGATGCTGCCGCGGCTGGCCCGTTCGGCGGCGCGCTGGTTCCTGCCCCAGGCCTTCTCGATGGCGTCCCACTCGACGCCGCCATGGTCGACGAAGCGGGCGTCCTCGCTGGCGATCACCGCGCGCTGCAGCTGCGCCGAGATGTCCGCCGCGTCGACCCACTGCTGACTCCACAGGATGCGCCGCTGGGTGGCCAGCAAGCGCCAGGCTTCGCTGCGCTGGAAGGTCGACGATTGCGGGTCGACCACTGCCATCAGCGCAATGCGCAACGCGAAGACGCCTTGCAGCGCGACCCCGCTGAGCACCAGCAGCGCCAGCAGGCGGGCGCCGAGGCGGGCGATCAGGCGGATGCGCGTCGGCGCGGCGGTTGGGGCCATGGCGGATCGCGCGGGCGGCGGGGGTCACTGCCGCCCGGGCACGGTCTCGGTGGTGACCGCCTGCACACCGTCGTCGCGGGTGAAGCGGAATCGCGAGGTGACGACGATCAGATCGGTCTGCGCGCGCAACGTCGCGCTGAAGGGCCCGAAGGGTGCTGCAGCGCGCACGATGGCGACGGCCTGCTGGTCGAGCAGGCGCGACACGCTCGGCCGGACGATCTCGGTATCGACCACCCGCCCCAGGGCGTCGACGGTGACGTTCATCGTCAGCTCGCCGTACAGCTTCTTGCCCCGGTGTTCCGGGAAGTCGCGCGTGCCTCGGCTTTCGATGCGCCGGCGCAGTGCGTCGTAGTACAGGGCGAAGGGCTCCTCGCGGGTGGCCGGGCTGATGTAGCGCTTCTTGGGCCGCGCGTTTTCTTCGTTGACGCGCTTCTCGATCTCCGCCAGCAGGCGCAGCAACTGGCGTCGGCGCTCGTCCTGGTCGAGCTGCTCGGGCGTGCCGCCTTCGCGCTGCGGGTCGGGCGGTGGCAGTGCGGCGATCTCGCGGCGGATCTGCGTCAACAGCTGCTGCTGTTCGTGCTGCAACTGCTCGATGCGCCGGCGTGCGTCGTCGGCAGCGTCGCCGGGTTGCGCTGCCGGTGCTGGCGGCAACGGCGATGTCGCGCGGCCTTTCTCGGCCTCGCCGCCACCGGCCAGCGCGGCCTGGGCGATGGCCTGGGCCTGGCTCGGCGTCTCGTCGGAGCGCGCGTTGACGAGGATCACGTCGAGCGGGATGTCCCGGAACAGGCGGTTGAAGCCTTCCGGGTTGACGAAGCGCACCGACAGCACCACGGCGTGCAGGCTGATCGAGACCAGCAAGGCCACCTGCAGCGCGGACAGGCTGCGCCAGGGAATCTTCATGCGCCGCTGCGCCGTCCGTCAGGCCGCGGCCGGCGCCTCGGGCGCCGCGCCGCTGTCGGCCAGGTCAGCGGCCACGTCGATGGCCAGGGTCAGCGCGCCGGTCGGCTCGAGTTCGCCGTCGTCTTCATCGGCCGCATCCACTGGCGCTGCGCGGGCCGCTGCAGTGGCCGGCGCATCCAGCCGCGCCTGCAGCACGGCGAAGAGTTCCAGCGTCAGCAGGTCCAGCCCGGTGACGCGCGCACGCACCCGGCTGCCGCGCGGCAGGGTTTCGGTGCCGGGCAAGCGGAAGACCAGCGGCAGCGTCTCGGCGCGCACCAGGCCGTCCTTCATCACCGCGGCGTCGATCTCGGTGACGCCGTTCTGCTCGATCCAGCGCAGCGTCCACCAGCGTTCGATGCCGTTCTGGAAGTCGTTGTAGGCGGCGTAGGCGGCGTCGAAGGCCGAGATCACCGAGAACAGCGCGGCGTCCTTGGGCTTGAACGGCGCGGCCAGCGCCGCGGTGCGGCCGTGGCGCGCGCAGGCAATGATCTGCCACTGGTTGACGAGGTCGACATAGCGCCGCAGCGGCGACGTCGCCCAGGTGTACTGGGCCACGCCCATGCCGGCGTGCGGCGCCGGCCGCGTGCCCATCTTGACCTTCACGCCGGGCAGCAGGCTGGCCTGGCTGCGGTAGATGCCGGGCACGCCGTGTTCGGCCAACCAGCCACCCCAGTGGCTGTTGGCCAGGATCATGGCTTCGCTGACGATCAAGTCCAGTGGCGCGCCGCGGCGGCGTTCGCCGATGCGCACGGTCTCGTCGCCGGTCGGCTCGCTGTCGTTGCCGTGGCCGGCGGCGCGGTCGAGCTTGAAGTTGTAGTCCGGGCGGTTGAAGTTCTCGGGCTTGCCGCGCACCACCTCGCGCCGCGCCTTCAGCGCGCGGGCGAAGGCGAAGGTGAAGGCCAGCTCCGCGGCGAACGGATAGTCGGCCACCGCCTCGCCGGTCAGCGCGGCTTCGCTGACGACCTCGTCGAGCTGGTCGTGGCGCAGGTTCATGGCGATCGGCACGCGTTCGAGCCGGGTTTCGGCGCTGCGCACTTCAAAACTCGCCTCGTCGACGCGGAAATAGACGCTGACCGCCGGGCAGTCGCGGCCTTCGACCAGCGTGTAGCGCTGGACCACCGCGTCGGGCAGCATGGTGATCTTCCAGCCCGGCATGTAGACCGTCGACAGGCGCTCGCGGGCCACCTTGTCGACCGCCGAATCGGGTTGGATCGCCAGTGCCGGCGCGGCGATGTGCACACCGAAGACGACCTCGCCGCTGCCCAGGCCGGTGACGCTGAGTGCATCGTCGATCTCGGTGGTGCTCGAATCGTCGATCGAGAAGGCCTGCACGGCGGCCAGCGGCAGGTCGTCCTTGATCGCCGGGGCGCTGAGGTCGGCCGGAAAGCCGTGGCCCTTCGGGAACTGCTCGAAGAGGAAGCGCCGCCAGTGGAACTGGTAGGCGCTGTCGATCGCGCCGGCGGTTTTCAGCAGATCGAGCGGGGCGCGCTGCGACCGCCTGGCCGCCTCGACCACGGCCTTGTACTCGGGGCCGTTCTTGTCGGGCTTGAACAGAATGCGGTAGAGCTGTTCGCGCACCGATGGCGGGCACTGCCCGGCGGCCAGTTCGGCCGCCCAGCCGTCGATCTGCTGCGCCTGCTGCTTCTTGCGTTCGATGCCCAGCAGCGCGGCCTTGACGGTCTCTTCCGGCGCCTTCTTGAACTGGCCGCGGCCGAGACGGCGGAAGTAATGCGGGGCCTCGAAAACGCGCAGCAGCGTGGCCGCCAGCTTGTCCGGGCCCGCGGCGGCGTCGAAGTATTCGTGCGCCAGGTCGGCGAAGCCGAAGTCGCCCTCGGGCGCGAATTCCCAGGCCAGGTCGAGATCGATGCCGGCGGCCAGCGCCTGTGCCTGGGCCAGCAGTTCGGCCGGCGCCGGCTTGTCGAAGCGCAGCATGACGTTCTGCGCCTTGACCTTGACGCGCTTGCCGGAGTCGAGCTCGATCTGCAGCGAGCTGTCGGCCTCGGTCATCACGCGGCCGGCATGGAAGCGCCCGGCGTCTTCGAACAGTGCATACATCGCTGCGATTGTCGCCCGTGCGCCCACCGTGCCGCGGGCCACGGCGTGCAGGCGATCACACCGACATGCCGCCCGAGACCTCGATCACCGCGCCGTTGATGTAGCTGGCGTCGTCGCTGGCCAGGAAGGCGTAGACCGCGGCGATCTCCTCGGGCCGGCCCAGGCGGCCCAGCGGCACCTGCTCGCGCATCTGCTGCAGCACCTTGTCGGGGACGCTGGCCAGGATCGGCGTCTCGACGAAACCCGGAGCCACGGCGTTGACGCGCACGCCCTTCGGGCCGAGTTCGCGGGCCCAGGTCTTGGTGAAGCCGATGACGCCGAACTTCGACGCCGCGTAGTTGGTCTGTCCGTAATTGCCGTACAGACCGACCACGCTGCTGGCGTTGAGGATCACGCCTGCGCCCCGGGACACCATCGGTGCCGCAACCGCCTGCGCGCAATGGAAGACGCCGCGCAGGTTGACGTCGATGACGGCGTCGAACTGCTCGATGCTCATCTTCACCAGCCGGGCGTCGCGGGTGATGCCGGCGTTGTTGACCAGCACGTCGATGTGTCCATGTTCGGCCAGCACCTCGGCGACCAGCGCGTCGACCTGCGCGCGGTCGGTGACGTCGATGGCGTGCATGCGCGCCGCGCCGGCTACCGGCTGCGCCTGGCGGTCGCAGCCGATGACCAGCGCGCCTTCTTCGGCCAGCCGCGCCGTGGTGGCCGCACCGATGCCCTGGGCGGCGCCGGTGACGATGCAGATCTTGTTCTTCAGTCGCATGGCTGCAGGAACCTCAACAGGTGGGGGAGGATGTCGTCGAAGGACAGCGCGTGGTCGCTGCCGTCGAGCGGGTGGATCGCGGCGCCGGCGGGGCGCCGAGGCAGCGCCGGGGCTGCACCAAGCCACGTCGGGCTGGTGCATGGCCAGCCCGACCGCCAGGCGCCGGGGCCTTGCAGCACTGCGGCGACGAGCGAACGCCGTGCAGGCGCAGCAGATGGGGCGGGTCGGCGACATGGTCTGCGTGCGCGGGCCGCGCTCAGGTGCGTGGCGGGCGTGCGGCCAATGCGGCGAGCAGCTTGTCGTGGACGCCGCCGAAGCCGCCGTTGCTCATGCACACCAGGTGGTCACCCGGCCGCGCCGCCTGGACCACAAGGGCCACCAGCGCGTCGACGTTGTCGGCCACCACGGCCGTCTTGCCGAGCGGGGCGAGTGCTTCTCGGGCGCTCCAGCCGTAGTCGCCCTGCAGGCAGAAGCTGAGGTCGGCTTCTTCCAGTGCCCAGGGCAGCTGGGCCTTCATCGTGCCCAGCTTCATGGTGTTCGAGCGCGGCTCGAAGACGGCCAGGATGCGTTCGCGCGGCGCGCCCGCGCTGGCCTGACGGTCGAGCTTGCGGCGCAGCCCATTCAGCGTGGTGTGCATCGCCGTCGGATGGTGCGCGAAGTCGTCGTAGACCTGGACCTCGGCGGCCGACGCGTCGCTGCCGCCCAGGCGCACGCTGCCGCGCAGTTCCATGCGCCGGCGCACGTTGCGGAACGTGGCCAGCGCCGACGCGGCCTGATCTGGCGCGACGCCGACATGTTCGGCCGCGCCGATTGCCGCCAGGGCGTTCATCTGGTTGTGCTCTCCGAGCAGCGCCCAGTCGACACGGCCCAGCTTCAGGCTGCCGCGCAGCACATCGAAGGCGTGCGGCTCGCCGCGCGCGCACAGCCCGCCGGGTTCTTCGCGCTTGGTGCCGAAGCGCTGCACCTCGCTCCAGCAGCCGCGCTGCAGCACGCGGGCCAAGGCCTCGTCGCGGGCGTTGACCAGCAGCCGCCCGCTCGACGGCACGGTGCGCACGAGATGATGGAACTGGGTCTCGATGGCCGCCAGGTCGGCAAAGATGTCGGCGTGGTCGAGCTCGAGGTTGTTGAGGATCGCCGTGCGCGGCCGGTAGTGAACGAACTTGCTGCGCTTGTCGAACAGCGCGGTGTCGTACTCGTCGGCCTCGATGACGAAACACGGCGCGCCGCCATCGCCACGCGCCCCGTCCAGCCGGCCCAGCCGCGCCGACATACCGAAGTTCTGCGGCACCCCGCCGACCAGGAAGCCTGGCGCCAGCCCGGCACAGTCGAGGATCCAGGCCAGCATCGCCGTGGTGCTGGTCTTGCCGTGCGTGCCGGCCACTGCCAGCACATGGCGGCCGTGCAGCACGTGTTCGGCCAGCCATTGCGGACCGCTGGTGTAGCGCGCGCCGGCATCCAGCAGCGCTTCCATCAGCGGGTTGCCGCGCGTGACCACGTTGCCGATGACGAAGACGTCGGGCTGCAGGCGCAGTTGATCGGCGCCGAAGCCTTCGATCAGTTCGATGTCCAGCGCGCGCAGCTGCTCGCTCATCGGCGGGTAGACGCCGGCATCGCAGCCGGTCACGCGGTGCCCGGCCTCGCGTGCCAGGGCCGCCAAGCCGCCCATGAAGGTGCCGCAGATGCCGAGGATGTGCAGGTGCATGGCGCGGCATTCTAGGCAGCGCAGCGCACGTCGCAGCGCAGACCGCAGCGCCCACCAGAGCGCACAGCGTGCAGTGGTAGCGTGATGCCATGCCCAACCCCGGTTTCACCGGCATCGCCTGGATCGGCCAGCACCCCTGGGCCTACCCGCTGCTGGAGTCGCTGCACATCGTGGGCATCGCGCTGTTGGTCGGCAACCTGGTGCTGGTCGAGTTGCGCGTCTGGGGCCGCGGCAGCGATCTGCCGCTGCTGCCGTTGGCTCGGCTGGCGTTGACGCTGTCGGTGCTGGGCTTCAGCCTGCTGGTGGCCAGCGGCGTCTTGATGTTCGCCGCCGCGCCCGGCGAGTTGCTGGCCAACCGCGCCTTCGTCATCAAGATGGGTTTGATCCTGTTCGCCGGGCTGAACGCGGCCTCGTTTCATGCCCGTCACGGGTTGCAGCTGCTGGATCGCACGGCGCGCTGGCAGACCGCACTGTCGCTGGGGCTGTGGGCGGCGGTGATCGTCAGCGGGCGCTGGATTGCCTACGCTTGAGCCTGCCCACTCCGGAGAACCCCATGCATCGACGCTCGTTGCTCACCGCCCTGGCTGGCGGCTTGTGGCTGCCCGCCGCCCGGGCCCACCACGGCTGGAGCAGTTTCGACACCAGCCGGCCGTTGTTCGTCGAAGGGCGGGCCGCCAAGGTGGCCTGGCGCAACCCGCACGCCGAATTCGAGTTGATGCTGCCCGCCGAACCGCGGCTGCCGGCCGATCTGGCGACGCGCGCGTTGCCGGCGCAGAGCGCGGCCGTCGACGGCGCGGCGCTGCTCAAGGCGGCGCAGATGCCGATCCGTGCCGACCGCCGCTGGCAGATCGAACTCGCGCCGCTGACGCGCATGGACGCCTGGAAGGTGCCGCCGATCCAGGCCGGTGAGACGGTGGGGGTGCTCGGCTTCGCGCTGGCCGGCGAGAAAGCCGACACCGTGCTGCGCGCCGAGTACCTGTTCCTCGGCGGCAAGGTCTACGCGATGCGCTCCAGCCCGGCGTGATCCGGGCCGCCGCGCGGCGTCGTCAGTGCCGCAAGGCGTCGCGGCTGGCCGCCACCGTCGCGGCGACGTCCTCGGCGCTGTGCGCGGCGCTGACGAAGCCGGCCTCGTACAGCGCCGGCGCCAGGTACACGCCGCGATCGAGCATGGCGTGGAAGAAGCGGTTGAAGCGCTCCTTGTCGGTGGCCATCACGACACCGTAGTTCTGCGGCAACTCGGCGGCGAAGAAGAAGCCGAACATGCCGCCTTCGCTGTCGCCGACCAGCGCCACGCCGGCATCGCGCGCCGCGCCTTCCAGGCCGTCAACCAGCGAGCGCGTGCGCGCCGACAACGCGTCGAAGAAGCCCGGCTTGCTGATTTCCTTCAGCGTGGCCAGGCCGCAGGCGGTGGCCACCGGGTTGCCGCTCAGCGTGCCGGCCTGGTAGACCGGCCCCAGCGGCGCGAGCTGGCTCATCACGTCCTTGCTGCCACCGAAGGCCGCCAGCGGCATGCCGCCGCCGATGACCTTGCCGAAGACGCTCATGTCGGGCCGGAAGCCGGGGATCAGCCGCGCGTAGACGCTCTGCGCGCCACCCAGCGCCACGCGGAAGCCCGACATCACCTCATCGAACACCAGCAGCGCGCCGTGCCGGGTGCACAGTTCGCGCAGGCGCGTCATGAACGGCACGCTGGCGCGGACGAAGTTCATGTTGCCGGCGATCGGCTCGATCATCACGCAGGCCAGCTCGGGGCCATGCTCGGCGAACGCGGCTTCAAGCTGCGCGACGTTGTTGTACTCGAGCACGATGGTGTGCTTGACGACGTCGGCCGGCACGCCGGCGCTGGTCGGGAAGCCGAAGGTCGCCAGGCCGGACCCGGCCTTCACCAACAGTGCGTCGGCATGGCCGTGGTAACAGCCCTCGAACTTGATGATCTTGGTGCGCCCGGTGGCGCCGCGCGCCAGGCGCAGCGCGCTCATGCCGGCCTCGGTGCCGCTGCTGACCAGCCGCACCTGCTCGACGCCTGGCACCAGCGCGA
>JANMAP010000076.1:0-3423 GCA_031359905.1 Burkholderiales bacterium
CTTCAAGTCGCCGATGGTCAGCACCTCGGTACTCGACCCGGTGACAGGCGCCGTCAGCAACAGGCTGGTGCCGGCCACCCGCGAGCCGACCATTTACGACCTCCTGCGCCACACCTCGGGCATCGCCTATGGCGAGCTCACGCGCAACGCCCTGGTGCGTGATGCGTACGTGAAGGCGGGTGTGTTCAAGCCGACGCTGGACTTCGACGCCCGCGAATTGCCTGGCGCGCAGATGGCGGACGGCCTGGGCAAGGCGCCGCTCGCCCAGCAGCCCGGCACGACGTGGGAGTACAGCCTGTCGGTCGACGTGCAGGGTCGCGTGATCGAGGCCGTCACTGGTAAGCGCCTCGGCGAAGTCTTGCAGGAGCGACTCTTCGTCCCGCTGAAGATGTCGGAGAGTGGCTTTGCCGTGCCAGCCGGCAAATTGCAGCGCGTGGCCGAGCCCTTTGCCAAGGACCCCGCCACGGGCGTTGACAACAAACTCATCGACATCGGTAAACAACCCGGAAATGACTCGGGCGGCGCCGGTGCTGTAAGCACTGCAGGCGACTACCTGCGTTACTGCCAGGCCATGCTGGCTGGCGGGCAACTCGACGGCAACCGCGTGCTGTCGCGCACGACCGTCCGGATGATGACCAGCGACCACCTCGCGGGCGTGAATACCACCATGAACCCGGGTGCCCTGCTGCTGGGTTCACCGGGCTACACCTTCGGGCTGGGCTTTCTGGTGCGTGCGGCCGACGGCAACGCAGCGGTGCAGGGCTCTGCGGGCGAGTTCATGTGGGCAGGATACGCCGGCACCTTCTTCTGGGCCGACCCCAAGGAACAAGTGTGCGCGGTTTACATGACGCAGGCGCCCAGCCCCTTGCGCGCCGGCTACCGCCGCATGATGAAGGAGCTGGTATCACAGGCCATCGTGGACTGACTTTTTCATCCGCTGGGCAGTGCTGGCCAGCGAGGTTCCAAGCAACGAGCTGAGGACCGTGAAGGACAGCATGGCGTCGACTCGGGCCGGTGGTGACCTGAGGGACCTGTCGTTCGTACTGCGTTCTCTGCAGGCGTCTGCTTCCTGGTGCTGCCGCGAACTGGCACTGCCGGCCATGAGCGGTCGTCGGGCTCAGTAGCTCGACAGGCCGGTCAAGACTGGCTGCAGCCATTCGGATTTGGCCTCCGAGTGTCGGCGAACGCCGATACCTGACGTTGACCATTTCCTCGGGCGGCTATCCGCTGTACCTCGGAATCTGACGTTCGGCGGGGGCGGACGTATAGGCGCGTCAGCGTCTCGGCGACGAAGTTAGGCCAATGACTCAACGAATGCTCCCACTGACGGCAATCGGTCGCTGACGACCCGGAGGAGTCATGCGGCCGGTGGGACTCGGCGCCGCAAAGCCGACTTCGTTCGAACGTCGATGACGCGGCGAAAAATTCCTGCTGGTTGTGCCGCAAGTTGCGTTGCCGGCGAGGCAGGAGAGTCGAACGCGGCGGCTTGCCTGCCCTGCGCAGCGGTTGAGGGAGGCGGCCGAGCTTCGGCGTGGGCGGCCTGACGATGGCGCTGCAAGTGCTGTCCGCACCCACCGCTGGCGCTGTGGCCGCCGTCGTCGCCACGGCTGGCCTGGCGCACGTGCGGCATCCAGATGGTGCAAGGACTACGGCACGTGGGCCGCGAGAGGCGCTTTCAGTTCGCCGAGGTCGACAGCGCCTTCACCAGCCTGTACAGATACTCCAGGCCCTCGAAGTAGGACTTCACCAGCACGCGCTCGTCGCGGCCGTGGGCGCGGTTGTCGGCGATATCTCCGGCCAGGCCCGAGTGGCCGTAGGTGGGTATGCCGGCGTTGCGCAGAAAGCTGCCATCGGTGGCCCCGGCCGACATCACCGGAATCACCGGCGCGCCGGGCCAGAACTCGGTCGCGAGGCGTTCGACCACGCGCACGAGCGCAGGGTTGAGCGGCGAGGGCGCACTAAGCACCGGTGTGCTTGTGGCGGTGATGACGATCTGCTCGTCGGCCACCACCCGCACCAGCGTCTTCAGCACCTCATCGACCGACTCACCCGGCATGACGCGGCAGTTGACTCCGGCCCGCGCCGTTTGCGGCAAGGCGTTGATGGCGTGCCCACCGTTCAGCATCGTGGCCACACAGGTGGTGTGCAGCTGTGCGTTGTAGCGGGCCGAAGCCGACAAGCGCGCTGCTGCTGCGGCCGCCGCGGCGGCATCCACCGGCTGCGCGACTACCGCGCGCATGTCGGCGCCCTGCTGCGGCTCGACCTGCGCGGCGCTGCGCTGGAAGAAGACCCGCGTGGTCTCGTTCAACTGCACGGGAAACTCGAAGCGCGAGAGTTTGGCCAGGCCCTCGGCAAGACGGTAGATGGCGTTGTCGCGCACCGGCAGCGAGCTGTGGCCGCCGGGGTTCTTCACCTCGAGCTGGAAGTTCACCGAGACCTTCTCGCTCGTTTGCAAGCTGACAGACAGCGGCTTGCCATTGGCGAGCCCGACACCGCCGCCTTCGTTCAACGCAAATTCCGCGTCGATCAGCGCCCGGTGGTTCTTCAGCAGCCACTGGATGCCCATGGCGTCGGCGTCGAGGATCTCCTCGTCGGTCTCCAGCACGAGGATCAGGTCGCGCTCGGGCTTCAGGCCTTCCTGCTTGTAGCGGATCAGGTTGGCGACGAAGGCCGACGCCATGAACTTGTTGTCGCCCACGCCACGGCCGTAGAAGTAGCCGTCTCTTTCGATGAGCTTGAAGGGCTCGACCGACCAGTCTGCAGCCGAGGCCGAGACGACATCGATGTGCGCCAGCAGCATCATCGGCCGCTTCGCGCCGGTGCCACGCAGCCGGGCCACGAGGTTGCCTTTGCGCGGGCCGGGTGACAGCACCTGCACATCGGCATCGGCAAAGCCCGCGGCCTTCAAACGCGCGGCCATCGCCTGCGCGGCCTTGAGCGTGTCGCCGAGCGCGGTGACGGTGTTGATTTCCACCAGCTCCTGGTAGATGTCGCGCGCCAGTTGCTGATGCGGGTTCAAGGCCTGGGCCAGCGCCGGCGCCGAGGGCCATGCCATCGCGAGTGCCAGCACAGCAGCGGCGGCTGCACGTGCCGCGGGCGGCGGCGGGTTGATGGAGCGCGGAAACAGCTTGAATTGGGTCATGGTGTGTGGGGTGGGGTCAGGTGAGCCGGGCCTGTTGCCGCTTACCGAAGATCATGCACGATGGCGCGTCCGCCTTCAAATGGGATTGACGGGTTGGTTCCGGGCACGTCCGGCCCGGCACTGATGGCGTCGGTCGGGCTAGAAGTGCAGCGATGGATAAAAACCAGTGCGCGCGGCGCAGGCTATTTCCGTACTGCGGACGGTACGTGCGGGGTTCCGCCGGCCACGCTCCAGCCCGCCCGACCGTATGCTGGACAAGGGCGCGAAGTGGAGGTCCCGAC
>JANMAP010000083.1:0-6258 GCA_031359905.1 Burkholderiales bacterium
GCGATGCCGCGGCGCCCGCAGCG
The DNA here is from genome assembly GCA_031359905.1 of Burkholderiales bacterium. GTDB lineage: Bacteria > Pseudomonadota > Gammaproteobacteria > Burkholderiales > Burkholderiaceae_C > Rubrivivax. The sequence continues at coordinate 24 of JANMAP010000083.1, forward strand.
CTGCCAGCCGGCGCGCGGGCCAGCGCCAGCAGCGCGATGCCCAGCGCGGCGCAGGCGATCGCCGCAACCACGCGCGGGCGGATGCGTTCGCCCAGGAACATCCGCGACAGCACGGCGACTGCCGCGGGGATAGCGGCCATCGTCACGCCGGCGGCCAGCGCCCACGTCAACTGAACGCCGTAGAGCATGCTGATGCTGAAAAGGAAGTAGCCGAGGAAGCTATCCCAGAAGAGCAGCAAGCGGACGTGGGTAGCCAAGGGCGGCTCGCCGGGCCGACGCCGCACCCAATGAACCATCGCCAGCGCTGCGATGCCAAAGCGCAGCCAGGCCAGCAGCAGCACCGGGAACACCGCCAGCAGCAGCTTCGACAGCCCGACATAACTGCCGACCAGGGCCATGCTGGCGGCCAGGCTGGCGTAGGCCCAGGCGGGAACGCGCGGCGCGGCCACGCTGGAATCAGTTGCGCGCCGCCGCGGCCAGGTCGCGGTCGCGCTGTCGTTCGGCCCGCGCGATCCAGTAGCTGGCGACCAGCACCCCAGTGGCGACGACCGCGATGGTCAGCGTGGCCACGGCGTTGACGCTCGGGTTCAGGCCCAGTCGGGCGCGCGAGAAGATCACCAGCGGCATCGTCGTCGCGCCCGGGCCGGACAGGAAAGCTGAGAGCACGACATCGTCCAGCGACAGCGTGAAGGTCAGCAGCCAGGCCGAGAGCAGGCTCTGCGAGATCATCGGCAGCGTCACCAGCCAGAACACCTGCTGCGGCCGTGCGCCGAGGTCCATCGCGGCTTCCTCGAGTTGCGGGTTGAGGTCCTGCAGGCGCGCCTGCACGATCACCGTGGCATAGGCCATGCCGAGCAGCAGGTGGCCGAGCCAGATGGTCATCAGGCCGCGCTCCGGAAATCCGAGCGCCCGCTGGACGCTGACCAGCATCAGCAGCAGCGACAGCCCGACGACCACCTCGGGCATCACCAGCGGCGCGCTGGCCATGCCCGCGAACAGCGTGCGGCCGCCAAAGCGCTTGTACTTGACCAGCGCGAAGGCGGCCAGCGTGCCCAGCACCACTGAACCGCAGGCAGTGAGGAAGGCGATCTTCAGGCTCAGCACCAGACCGGCGATCAACTCCTCGTCGCTGGCCAGGGCCGCGTACCACTTCAGCGTGAAGCCGCGCCACACGTTGGGCAGCGGCGAATCGTTGAACGAGAACAGCACCAGCGCGACGATCGGCAGGTACAGGAACAGGTACCCCAGGCCCAGCCAGCCGCGGCCGAACCATCGGTTGAACTTTTGCGCCTTCATGGGGACGCCTTCCCCTCGCGGGACTGCGAACGCAGTGCGCTGAGGGGCCTCAGAGCCGCCCGCCGGGCCGTCCCAAAGGCGGCTGCCTTCCCCTCGGGGCATGGCGAACGCAGTGAGCCGAGGGGCGTCATTGCTCCTGGGCCTCGGCCTGGTATTTATTGAAGATGGCGAGCGGCACGATGATCAGCAGGATCATCACCACGGCGACGCTGGACGCCATCGGCCAGTCGTTGTTGCTGAAGAACTCGTCCCACAGCACGCGGCCGATCATCAGCGTCTCGGGCCCGCCCAGCAGTTCGGGGATGACGTACTCGCCGACGCAGGGGATGAAGACCAGCATGCTGCCGGCGATGATGCCGGCGCGCGACAGCGGCACGGTGATCTTCCAGAACGCCACCCAGGGCGTGGCGCCCAGGTCGGCAGCGGCTTCGAGCAGCCGCAGATCCATCTTCGCCAGGTTGCCGTACAGCGGCAGGATCATGAACGGCAGGTAGGTGTAGGTCATGCCGAGCACCAGCGAGAACGGGGTGTGCATCAACTGCCCCGGCGCGCTGATCAGGCCCAGCGCCAGCAGCAGCTGATCAGCGCCGATGCCGGTGATCAGCTCGGCGATCCAGCCGCCTTCGGTCAGCAGGCCCCGCCAGGCATAGACGCGCAGCAAGAACGAGGTCCAGAACGGCAGCATCACCAGCATCAGCAGCGCCGGCTGCAGCGTGGCCCGGGCGCGGGCCATGAAGTAGGCGAAGGGGTAGCCGATGACCAGGCACAGCAGCGTCGTCGCCGCGGCGTAGCGCAGGCTGGCCAGGTAGGTCTTGGAGTACAGCGCGTCCTGGGTGATGAAGACGTAGTTGGCGAACTTCAGGCTCAGCTGCAGCACGCCGTCGGTCACTGACAGCACGTCCTTGACGGACACGGCTTCCATCTCGGACACGCTGATCTTGCCGACGATGAAGAACGGCAGCAGGAAGAACAGCAGCAGGAAGCCGAACGGCACGGCGATGACCGCGTGGCGCCCGCGCGCCAGGCGCGAGACGCGGGCCAGGGGGTGCTCACGCACGGGCGGAGGCAGGGGCGGGGGCAGATTCATCGCGCTGCAGGCCTCACTGCGTCAGCACGACATGCGCCGACTCCGACCAGGTCGCCCACACCGTGTCGCCCCAGGTCAGCTCGACATCGCGGTGGCGCTGGGTGTTGGCCTGGCTGACCTTCAGCTTGGCCCCGCTGGCCAGCAGCAGGTGGTAGACCGTGAAGCTGCCGAAGTACGACAGGTCCTGGATCGTGCCGCGAACGAGGTTGAAGTCACCCGCCGGCCGTTCGCGGACGAGCTGGATCTTCTCCGGCCGCAGCGCCACCGTCACCGCCATGCCGGCGTGGCCGGTGATGCCGTGGCCGACACGGTGCCGACAGTCGGCGCTGCCGATGATGCAGTGGTCGGCCGCGTCGACGTCGAGCGTGCCGTCCATCAGGTTGACGTTGCCGATGAAGTCGGCGACGAAACGCGTGGCCGGCGTCTCGTAGATCTCGGCCGGCGCGCCGACCTGCAGGAAGCGGCCTTCGCTCATCACCGCAACGCGGCTGGCCATGGTCATCGCTTCTTCCTGGTCGTGGGTGACCATCACGCAGGTCACGCCGACGCTGTCGATGATGTTGACGAGTTCGATCTGCGTCTGCTCGCGCAGCTTCTTGTCCAGCGCGCCCAGCGGCTCGTCGAGCAGCAGCAGCTGCGGCTGCTTGGCCAGGCTGCGTGCCAGCGCGACGCGCTGCTGCTGGCCGCCGGACAGCTGGTGCGGCTTGCGTTGCGCGAACTTGGCCAGCTGCACCAGCTTGAGCATGGCCTCCACGCGGCTGGCGACCTGCTCGCGCGGCAGGCCTTCGCGCTTCAGGCCGAAAGCGATGTTGTCCCACACCGTCAGGTGCGGGAAGAGCGCGTAGCTCTGGAACATCATGTTCATCGGCCGTTCGTACGGCGGCAGGTCGGCCAGGTCGTGGCCGTCGAGCACGATGCGCCCCGAGGTCGGCGTCTCGAAGCCGGCCAGCATGCGCAGCAGGGTGCTCTTGCCGCAGCCCGAGCTGCCCAGCAGCGCGAAGATCTCGCCCTGGGCGATGTCCAGGCTGACGTGGTTGACGGCCTTGGTACCGTTGAAGTCCTTGACGATGTCCTGGATCTGCAGGAAGGCCGGTGCGGGGGACGGTGAACTCATCGGGCGATCAGTGGCGGGGCCGGGTTGGAGCATGCGGGGCAGCGGTGCGCGGCGTGGTCAGCGCAGCCATCCCTGGCGCTGCGCATCGGCCAGGGTCAGGTCCAGGCAGCGTCGGATCAGGCCAACCATCTCGTCGATCTGCGAACGCGTGATGACCAGCGGCGGGGCGACGATCATGCGGTCGCCGACGGCGCGCATGATCAGGCCGTTGCCGAAGCAGTGCCCGCGGCAGACCATGCCGATCTCGATCGGTTCGGGGAACGGTGTTCCCTGGGCCTTGTCCTTGACCAGCAGCAGGGCGCCCATCAGGCCGCAGGTCTCGGCATCGCCGACCAGCGGGTGGTCGGCCAAACCGGCGTAGGCCTGCGCCAGGTACGGGCCGACGTCATCGCGCACACGCTCGACCAGTCGCAGGCGCTGCATCAGCCGGATGTTGGCCAGCGCCACCGCGCAGGCCACCGGGTGGCCCGAATAGGTGTAGCCGTGGTTGAACTCGCCGCCTTCGTCGACCAGCACGCGGGCCACGCGCTCGCCGACCATCACGCCGCCGAGCGGCACGTAGCCACTGGTCACGCCTTTGGCGAAGGTCATGAGGTCGGGCCGGAATCCCAAGGCTTCGCTGCCCCACCAGTGGCCGGTGCGGCCGAAGCCGCAGATGACTTCGTCGGCAACCAGCAGGACGCCGTGCCGGTCGCAGATGCGCTGGACTTCGGGCCAGTAGGTGCTCGGCGGGATGATCACGCCGCCGGCGCCCTGGATCGGTTCGCCGATGAAAGCCGCGACCTTGTCCGGGCCGATGGCCAGGATCCTGTCTTCGAGCCAGCGCGCCGCCTGCAGGCCGAAGGCCTCACGCGTCAGGCCCTGCGTTCGGCCGAACGCGTACCAGTACGGCTGTTCGATGTGCACGATGCCCGGGATCGGCAGCCCGCCCTGCGCGTGCATGCCGCTCATGCCGCCCAGCGACGCCCCGGCCATCGTGCTGCCGTGGTACGCGTTGTTCCGGCTGATGATGACCTGGCGCTGGGGCTGGCCGCGCAGATCCCAATAGCGGCGGACCATGCGCACGACGGTGTCGTTGCCTTCGCTGCCCGAGCCGCTGAAGAAGACATGCTGGAACTGCGGCGGGGTGATCTGGCTGAGCAGTTCGGCGAGCTCGATGGCCGGCGGCGTGGCCGTCTGGAAGAAGGCGTTGTAGAAGGGCAGCTGGCGCATCTGCGCGGCCGCGGCCTGGACCAGTTCCTCCTGCCCGTAGCCGACGTTGACGCACCACAGCCCGCTCATCGCGTCGAAGATCTTGTGGCCGTCGCTGTCCCACAGGTAGACGTTGTCGGCGCGCTCGATGATGCGCGAGCCCTTCTTCGCCAGACCCTTGAAGTCGGTGAAAGGGTGCAGGAAATGCGCCGCGTCGGCGGCCTGCCACTGCTGCGTCGTTCGCGAGGTCGTTGCTGTCATGGCGCGGGCTCTAGACGTGCAGGAGCAGATGCTCCCGTTCCCAGGGTGAGATGACCTTCATGAACTCGGCGTACTCGATCTCCTTGACCTCCGTATAGACAGTGACGAAGGCGCTGCCCAGCACCGCGGCCAGGTCGGCTTCCTCGCGCAGCAAGGTCAGCGCTTCGCCCAGGCTGCGCGGCAGCTGGAAGTCGCCGAGGTAGGCGTCGCCCTTGCATTCAGGCGCCGGTTCGATGCGGTTCATCATGCCCAGGTAGCCGCAGGCCAGCGTGGCGGCCAGCGCGACATACGGGTTGGCATCGGCGCCGATCACGCGATTCTCGATGCGCCGCGCCGCCGCACTGGCCACCGGGCTGCGGATGCCCACGGTGCGGTTGTCGGTGCCCCACTGGATGTTGATCGGCGCGGCGTTGCTGCGCACCAGCCGGCGGTAGCTGTTGACGTAGGGCGCGAACAAGGCCATCGCCGCCGGCACGTACTTCTGCAAGCCGCCGATGAACCAGAAGAATTCCTTGCTCGGCGTGAAGTCGGGGTTGCTGAAGATGTTCAGCCCGCTGGCCTTGTCGAGGATGCTCTGGTGCACATGCATCGCGCTGCCCGGCTCGCCGGCGATCGGCTTGGCCATGAAGGTGGCGAACATGTCGTGGCGCAGCGCGGCTTCGCGCACCGTGCGCTTGAAGAGAAAGACCTCGTCGGCCAGGCCCAGCGGATGGGAATGGAAGAAGTTGATTTCCATCTGCCCGGCGCCGACCTCGTGGATCAGGGTGTCGACGTTGAGCTCCATCTTCTCGCAGTAATCGTAGACGTCTTCGAACAGCGGGTCGAACTCGTTGACGGCGTCGATGCTGTAGGCCTGTCGGCTGGTCTCGCTGCGCCCGCTGCGGCCGATCGGCGGCTTCAGCGGCACATCGGGGTCGGTGTTGCGTGCCACCAGGTAGAACTCGAGCTCGGGGGCGACCACCGGCGACCAGCCCTGGGCGTCGAACAGGTCGCAGACATGGCGCAGCACCGAACGCGGGGCGAAGGGCACCAGCAGGCCTTCGCGGTCGTAGCAGTCGTGGATCACTTGCGCCGTCGGGTCGCTGGCCCAGGGCACGAAGCGCACCGTGCTTGGGTCCGGGCGCAGGTGCATGTCGCGGTCGGTGGGCTTGATGACGTCGTAGTACGGCCCTTCCTCCGGGAACTCGCCGGTCACGCCCATCGCCACGACGGCCTCGGGCAGGCGCATGCCGCGGTCTTCGGTGAACTTCTGCCGCGGCAGGATCTTGCCGCGGGCCACGCCGGTG
>JANMAP010000184.1:0-3402 GCA_031359905.1 Burkholderiales bacterium
GCCCGGCACCTTGCGTGAGGCCTTCGAGCGCATCCTGGCACTGATGGACCCCCTGGCACGCGCGCTGATGACCATGTTCGTCGTCAGCGAGGTGCACCCCTTCATCGACGGCAACGGGCGAACGGCACGATTGGCGATGAACTGCGTGCTGAGCGCAGTGGGCCTGAGCCGCATCATCGTGCCGACCGTCTGCCGCGAGGACTACCTGCTGCCGCTCAAGGCACTCAGCAACAACGCCGACGCGAAACCTTTCGTGGCCGCCATGACACGTATCCAGTCATGGTCGGCCGCGTTCGACTATGGGGTGCCGCGTGATCAGCTCCGCGTTCGACTGGCCGCGTGCCATGCGTTCGAGGAGGACTTGAAGAGCTATCGGCTGGTGTTCCCTGAACGGCCTGGGTGAACGCTGGCCGGCCTCGTCGACGATGGAAGAGGCGCAAGCGCGCTGGTCCATCACCCTGCAGGCTGTCGGAGATGAAGTAATGCAAGACTGGATAAACACTCTTTGCCTCCCAGACGGAGCCTCGCGTGCACGGGCTGTGCAGCCCGCGCCTTCTGGGCCTGACGCGCAAAGCCGCAGCGATCAGCAGTTTCTGGAGCGCCGCGTGGCGCCGGTACGCCGAGGGGCGATCTGCAGCGCGCTGCAGATCGGCTCCAAGCCGGCACGCCTGCGGGATTGGCAAACCGGCAGTTCAAGGCACAGCGGCGCGTGGGTCTTTTTCGTTTGCCTGCGCACTCGAAGTTCATGTCGCCGCCATCAGCGCCCTGCACAACCCGCTCGCGGTTCAACTTGCCCCGCGCCCCGGTAGCCGCTAATTCGTGACCAGCAGATTGACCGTCGCCACCTGGGCCGAGTCGTAGGTGGAACGCGCCACCAACGTGATCGGGATCGACGCAGGCAACGGGGACGCCGCATACGTTTCCACGACAACGTGGGACTGGCTCGTGATGCTCGCCCTGATGTTGGCGCCAGCGTAGTACACCGCGGACCCCCCGCTGACGGCAGAACCGCCGACATACATGGTCCAGACCGCAGGCTCGCCGGCGTCGAAGGTCACGGACTGGCCGGCGCGGACAGCCACGTTCAGCGAGCCACCCGAGGCGACAGGGGTACTGCTGACGAATTGCCCGGCCAGCGTGATACCGATGTTGAAATTCCCCGCAGAGTCGATATAGCCGCCACCCCCGCAGGCACTCAACGCCCAGGCTGCCGCGAGGGCCGCAACCAGCCCGATCCGGGATTTCATCGTCGTGCGGCTGAACATGTGTCTCTTCCTTCTCATGCGGGGCATCGAATGCGTCGGGCGGGTCAGCGGCGTCCATCGGCAGACCGACGGGAGACGCACATCCACCCGCTGTGTCGGCAGGCAACGCTTCCCGGGGCGTTCCCGATGACGCTGGGGGCTCGCCTTTACATGCCCTCAACATTCGCACCCCGTGCAGCCCTTGAGCGCTGGCGCAGCGTCGAACGCTCCGCGACACGACGCCTTGGAGCCGTCCGGGGTACGTTTCGACGCGCGCCCTCAGCCGAAGCCCTGCAGCAGCCACCACCAGGCCGGCAGGGTGGCGAACGACAACGGAATTCCCAGCCCGACCATCAGCGTGACGAGCGACGGGTCGAGGTCGCGGTCCATCGCCACGATGGCCGCGCCGATCATCGGGCCCATCGCTGCCTCGAACACGCTGACCTGGATGATGGGCCCGCGCTGCCCCAGCAGGCCGGCATAGACCGCCAGGATCAGCGCCGGACCGAGCACCAGCTTGAAGCCCAGGCCCAGCGCCAGCACCGGCAGACGCCCGCGCATGGCCGACAGGCGAAGCTGGTAGCCGACCGAGACGAGCGCCAGCGGCACCAGCGTCGCCGCCAGCCTACCGAGCAACAGTTCCAGCCAGGCCGGATAGGCCAACGGGATGAGCGCCAGCGCCACCAGCAGCGACACAAACGGCGTGAAGGTGAGGATCTTGCGGGCCGCGGCCCGCGCATCCATCTTCGCGCCGGTGGAGTACACCCCGGCCAGCACGATGCCCGCCGTCGACAACACGAAGTACGAGCCGAGCTGGTCGGCCACGATTCCGATCCCCAGCCACTCGCGCCCGTACCACATCTCGATCATCGGCAGGCCAATGAACGAGGTGTTGGCGAACGAGCCTGTCAGCATCAGCGCGCCCGTCGTCGCGCGCGGCAGGCCGAGCAGCCGACCGGCAAGCCAGAAGAAGCCGATGCCGAGCGCAAACAGCGCCCAGGCCATCGCCGCGGCGAAAACGAGCTTGGCATTCGGCTGCAGCGCATGCACCGTCACGAGCGTCAGCGCCGGCAGCGACACGTTGACGACGAAGCCGTTCAGGGCGGCCGGCGCGTTGTCGGGCAGCCGGCCGCTGGCGCGCAACAGCATGCCGAGCAGGAAGCAGACGACCAGCAGGATGAAGTTGTTCATGCGCCCAGTCCGCCAGCTTCCCCCGCGCCAGACCCCGCGTCAACAACCCCCTTGGGGAGGGGGACCGGCTTGCGCCGTGTCGGCGCGCCGCGTACCCTGCGCTGCGCCGAGGCCCGAGTGGACATCGCCGACTTCTTCCAACGCCATTGCGCGGTCGACCGTGCCGCCGACTCGCCCTACCTGCCCGAGTGGACCGTCGACGACTGGCGCGCGCTGCTGCGCCATGCGCGGCCGGTGGCCCTCGGGCAGGGCGAGGCATTGATCCGCACCGGCGAGCACGACCGCGCGCTCTACCTGGTGGCCAGCGGCCAGCTCGAGGTCACGTCGGGCGCGGGCCGCAGCGAATCGCTCGGGCGGCTGTTCCGCGAGGCGCCCGGCTCGGTGATCGGGGAGATCTCATTCTTCGACGGGCTGCCGCGCAGCGCCAGCGTGTGGGCCACGCACCCTGCCGAGCTGCTGCGGCTGGACGTGGACGGTCTGTTCGCCTTCCATGCCGAGCACCCCGCGCTCGGTCACGCCTTCTTGCTGGCCCTGGGCCGGGTGCTCGCGTTCCGCATGCGCCGCGGCGAGGACCGGCGGCGGCGCGGCGGCGCGTTCGCTGGCTGATCCGGCCCCGGTCGGGGCCGGTCGGTCGGAACGCACGCTGCCGTGCGCGGTGCGCTGAACGCGCACTTGCCGTGCGCGATGTGCTGAACGCGCGCTGCCGCGCACGGTGCGCTTGACACGCTGTCCGGCCGCAAGCGCGGCGATGTCGCGACCGCCATCGCAAACCGCGCGGCGCCGGTGCGGGCTGTCACCGCGCTGCTCGAATCACGCCGAAAAGAAACCGCTCAAGTTCTTCCAGGGTGTGCCGAAAAACCGAAACGAAACGGGCGAACTCGACTCCGTGACGTATGCACGTTATCTGTAATGTCAAAAAGCACCGCGAAACACTGGCAATCCATCGGCTCGGACGCTCACAACTCGT
>JANMAP010000441.1:0-1980 GCA_031359905.1 Burkholderiales bacterium
CTCGACAGCATCCTCGGGGCGCTGGTCGGCGGGTTGTTCGTCGGTGTCGTCGAGGCCCTGGCCGGTTCGTACCTGGGCGGCGAGTTCAAGATCCTGTCGACCTTCGGCCTGCTGGTGCTGATCCTGCTGGTCCGGCCCTACGGCCTGTTCGGCAGCCACGACATCGAAAGACTCTGATGCGCATCGCCACCGCCAAACAGAGCTACGCCGCCGACCAGGCGCTGTTCGACACCGGCACCCAACAGGCCTGGCTGGCGCTGCTGGTCGCAATGCTGGCGCTGTTCCCGTTCGTCGTCGGCGAATACTGGCTGTACCTGGCCTGCCTCGTCGGCGTGCACATCATCAGCACCACCGGGTTGAACATCCTGACCGGCTACACCGGGCTGGTCAGCCTGGGGCAGGCGGCGTTCATGGGATTGGGGGCTTACACGACGGCGATCCTGCACAACCGCTACGGGCTGCCGGTGCTCGTCAACCTGGCGGCCGGCGGCCTGGTGGCGATGCTCGGCGGCATCGTCGTCGGGCTGCCGTCGCTGCGCGTCAAGGGCCTGTACCTGGCGATCGCGACCATCGCCGCGGCCTTCTTCGCGCACTTCGCGTTCGCCCATGGCGGGGCGCTGACCGGCGGCACCGGCGGCCTGCAGGTCGAGCCGGCGCGCGTCTTCGGCATCGCGCTGGACAGCTCGTTCCGGCTGTACTGGCTGATCGTGCCGCTGGTCGCAGCGGCGCTGCTCGGCGCGGCCAATCTGTTCCGCACGCGGGTCGGCCGGGCCTTCATCGCCATCCGCGACCGCGACATCTCGGCCGGCGTGCTGGGGATCTCGCTGCTGCGCTACAAGCTGCTGTCGTTCGCCGTGTCGTCGTTCTACGCCGGCGTGGCCGGCGGGCTGTGGGCTTACTTCTTCCGCGTCATCACGCCGGAAACCTTTCCGCTGCAGATGTCGATCTTCTTCCTTGCCGCGGTGATCGTCGGCGGCATGGGCACGGTGCTCGGGTCGGTGCTCGGCGCGCTGTTCATGACGCTGGTGCCCGAACTGCTGAAGATCGTCGTCGGCTGGCTGCCGTTGGCCAATGCGGTGGCCCTGCTGTCGCCGGTGCGGACCATCGTCTTCGGCCTGCTGATCGTCGGCTTCCTGGTGTTCGAGCCGCATGGCTTGAACGAGATCTGGCGCCGCATCCGGCGCTTCTTCCACCTCTGGCCCTTCAAGACCTGACCCACCCCAAGGAGACACGCATGAACATCCGCCCCTTCCGAACCTGGGCCGCCGCCGCCACGCTGGCGGCCGTGGCCCTGGCCCCTGCGGCCCACGCCCAGGGCGAGGACATCGTGCTCGGCGGGTCGATCCCGCTGACCGGCGTGTTCGCCTTCGCCGGCGTCGGCATCGACGCCGGCATCAAGGACTACGTGAAGATCGTCAACGACGGCGGCGGCATCAAGGGCCGCAAGCTGCGCTACGTGCCCGAGGACACCGGCTACAAGGTCGACGCGTCGATCGCCGCGTTCAAGAAGATCACCAGCCAGAACAAGGTCAACCTGTACTACGCCGACTCCACCGCCTTCGTGAAGACGGTCAACCCGGAGCTGGACCGCAACCAGAACATCCTGATGACCGGCGCCTCCTTCGCCAAGGAGATCAGCAACGCCGACAAGTACCCGCTGCAGTTCATGGTCGGGCCGGACTACAGCGAGATGGTCGGCATCCTGCTGCGCTACATCGCCAAGACCAAGCCGGGCGCCAAGATCGCACTGGTCTATTCGGACACCGAGTTCGGCCGCGACCCGGTCGAAGCCGCGCGCGCCGACAGCAAGAAGCTGGGCCTGAACCTGGTCACCGAGATCGTCACGCCGCCCAGCAGCGTGGACGTGTCGGCCGAGGTGGTGAAACTGCGCCGCGCCGACCCCGACTACACCATCTTCCACGGTTATGTCTCGGCGCCCATTCCCGAGTTCATCAACCAGGCCAAGGGCCTGGGCATGAA
>JANMAP010000257.1:0-3617 GCA_031359905.1 Burkholderiales bacterium
CCCGCGGTTGCTCATGAAGGCCGGCAGCTCGCGATGCGTCTGCACGTCGACCGGCTTGGGGTAGGCCGCGGTGTGGCAGAAGCTCTGCATCACCAGGTCGGCGCTGAAGCCCAGGCAGGCCAGGTCCTTCAGCTCGTCGCGGGTCATCGTGCCGGTGGTGTCCTGGCTGCCGATGCTGGTCATGCGCGGCTCGCAGTAGGTCCCCGGGCGAACGCCTTGTTGAACGCCGTTCACTTCGGGCAGACCGCAGGCACGGCCGACCATCTTCTGCGCCACCGTGAAGCCGGCCCGCGTGCTGGCCGGCGCCTGCGGCAGGCGGAACACCGTGCTGGCCGGCAGGCCCAGGAATTCGCGTGCCCGCGCTGTCAGGCTGCGGCCGATGATCAGGTTGATGCGGCCGCCGGCGCGCACCTCGTCGAAGATCACCTCGCTGCGGATCTGGAAGCGGGCCACTTCAGCGCCGCCCTTGAGGATCCTGCCGGCGTAGGGCTGGATGTCGATGACGTCGCCCATCTCCAGCTTCGACACGTCGACCTCGATCGGCAGCGAGCCGGCGTCTTCCTGGGTGTTGAAGTAGATCGGCGCGATCTTGCCGCCCAGCGTCACGCCGCCGAAGCGCTTGTTCGGCACGAACGGGATGTCCTGGCCGGTGGCCCAGACGGCGCTGTTGGTCGCGCTCTTGCGCGACGACCCGGTGCCGACCACGTCGCCGACATAGGCCACCAGATGGCCCTTCTTCTTCAGGTCGTCGATGAACTGGATCGGGCCGCGCTTGCCGTCGACCTCGGGCTTGAAGGCCGCACCGGCGCGCGTGTTCTTCAGCATCGCCAGATAGTGCAGCGGGATGTCGGGGCGGCTCCAGGCGTCGGGCGCCGGGCTCAGGTCGTCGGTGTTGGTCTCGCCGGGCACCTTGAAGACGCTGACGGTGATGGTCTCGGGCACTGCGGGCCGGCTGGTGAACCACTCGGCGTCGGCCCAGCTCTTGATGACGTCCTGGGCCCGGGCCGCAGTTTGCGGATTCGCGCCCCGCGCCTTCTCGGCGACGTCGTTGAAGAAGTCGAACATCAGCAGGGTCTTCTTCAGGCCGGCCGCCGCGACGTCGGCGACCGCCGGATCGTCGAGCAACTCGATCAGCGGGTGCACGTTGTAGCCACCGACCATGGTGCCCAGCAGCTCGGTGGCCTTGGCCTTCGAGATCAGCGCCACGGCGATGTCGCCATGTGCCACCGCGGCCAGGAAGCTGGCCTTGACCTTGGCCGCGTCGTCGACGCCGGGCGGCACGCGGTGCGTCAGCAGATCGAGCAGGAAGGCGGCTTCGCCGGCTGCGTCCGTTGCGGGCGAGGCCTTGATGAGCTCGATCAGCGCGGCGGTCTGCTGGGCGTCGAGCGGCAGCGGCGGGATGCCGAGCGCAGCGCGTTCGGCGGCATGTTGTCGGTAGGCTTGCAGCATGGGGTGCTCCGGGGTCGGGAGAAAAGCGAGTGTCGCTGGGAAGTCGGGCTGCGAGCAGTTCTCATGCCTGGGGCACGATGAGCTTCAGGCCCTTGTAATAGTCGCGGAAGAAACCGGCGTCGCGGGTGATCAGGCCCTGGCACTGCAGCAGCGCGTGGGCGCCGATCAGGAAGTCGGGCACGGTGCGCGTGGCCGGGCGCACCAGCGCCTCGCTGCGCAGGCGCTGCTTGTAGCGGCGCTGCATCTCGCCAGCACGGACGGCCGCGCGGAATTCCAACGGGGAAAACGCAATGCCGGCTTCGTCCAAGGCGTCGGTGACGACATCACCATGGCCGAGGCCGGCGACGACCTCGCTGACCACCACGTCGCAGGCCACCACCGGCCCGCGCGCCAGGGCGTTGCGCAAGGCGTCCTCGGCGGCCAGGGCGCGCGCATCGTCACCGAGCAGGTCGATCAGCACGGACGTGTCGATGGCGATCTCGGCAGGCCGTCGCCGTCGCCGTCCGCCGGCAGGTGCGGGTCGCCGGGGGCGCGGCCACGCAGCTCGCGCATGATGTCGTCGCTGGTCACGCCGGGCGGCAGCTTCAGCCGGCCGCGCAGCCGCGAAATCGCGTCGCCGACATCCTTGCGCATGACGATGCGGCCGTCGATCAACTCGACCTTGAGCTTGGTGCCCTTGGTCAGGCCGAGCGCGTCGCGCACGGCCTTGGGCAGCGTGATCTGCCCGCGTTCGGCAACGGTGGCTTCCATCGATGGCTCCGGCTCGTGGCGGGGTTTCAGTGTTTCAGTCCCGTCGGGCGATCTGCAAATGCGGTCTGCAAACGGCATTGAAGACGCAGGCTGAAAGCGCCGTTGAAAGCGCAGGTTGAAAACGCAATCTGCAAAGATCAGTATGGAAAGATCATACATACCCCATCGGGCCGCCACAAGTCGATATCCCCCCAAACTGCCGATGGCACTGCGGCCAGGGCGTCGTTATTCTGGGCCGCCGAGGAGTCCGCTGACTGCCATCCACCATCCGGATCGGCCGCCCGGCACCTTGCACCACTCCGATGCCGCGCATGCGAGATGACCCAGACGCCGACCCCACCGCACCGCCCGCTGCCCGGGCCGCTGCCTCGGCCGCTGCACCGGCCGCTGCACCGGCCGCCCCATCAGCCGCCCCATCAGCCGCCCCACCGGCCGCCACATTCACCGCCACGCCCGCCGCCACACTCCCCGTCCCACGCCGGCGTGGCCTGGCTGCCTGGTTCGACCGCACCCCGTTCGGGCTGAAGTTCAGGCTGGTCGGCCTCGTGCTGGCCGGGCCGCTGCTGCTGGGCGCGGGCATCGCACTGGCCCAGTTCCATGTCCGCGTGCAGACCCTGGCGGCGGTCGAACGCTCGCTGCTGCGCGCCGACGCCATCCGCGTGCTGGTCGAACAGATCGCCCGCCATCGCGGTCTGACCGCCACGCTGCTGGCCGGTGGCGAAGACGTCAGCGCCGCGCTCGTCGCCGAACAGACCCGGCTGCTGCCGCAGCTCGACCGCGTGCTGGCCGGGCTGGCGCAGGCCGAGGTGCGCAGCGTCGGCCTGGCCGACCCGGTGGCACTGCGCGGCGAAGTCCACGCGTTGACGCGGCTGCCCGACGCGCGCGAGCCGATGCGCAACTACGAGCGTCACAACGCGGTGGTCAGCCAGCTGCTGGCGGCGTCGGCGCGTCTGGGCCACGGCCGGGGACTGCCGATCGATCGCGCGGTGATGCACGAGGCTGCGTTCGTGCAGCTGCCATCGCTGAGCGAGGAGCTCGGCCGCCAGCGCGGCTGGGGCAGCGCGCTGCTGACGCTGCAGCAGCCCGCGCGCGGCGACGGCAGCGAGGCCTACTTCCTGTATGCCGGCGCGGTGGCGCGGCGTCTCGAACTGCTGCGCGCCGACCCGGCCACGCTCGAGCGTCTGGACGCGCTGCATGGCGGGCCGGGACAGCCGGTGTCGGCGGTGCTGGCCGCCGCGACGCGTTTCCACCGCGAATCGCTGGCCCTGCTGCTGGCGCCGCCGCGCGAGGACGGCGTCGGCCGGCGCCACTTCGCGGCGGGCACGGCGGCGATCGGCGAGGTGTCCGCCGCCAACCAGCGCCTGGCGGCGGTGCTGCGCGAGGACACTGCGCGCGGGCTGACCAACGCCGAGCGCGCG
>JANMAP010000266.1:0-8293 GCA_031359905.1 Burkholderiales bacterium
CACCGACTGCACCGACGGCGCCGAGGGCGCCGGGGTCAGCGTGATGCGCAGGCGTTCGGTGTCGGGGTGTTCCATCGTGCGGCGGGGCGAGCCATCGACGTGCAGGAGCATGCCAGCGTCGCGCCGGCCCCACAAATCAGCGCGTTGCGGCAACCTTCGTCCCCGCTGGCAGCGGCACGGGGCTGCCGGAAGCGCTGCACCGGCATACCATGATTGTTCTGCACTGCCGCGGCCGCCCGACATCCGGCGACCGGCCGCGTTCATCGCACCAGTGAGGTTTGCCGATGGCCGCTCGATCGATTGCATCCCTGACCCTGAGCTTCGGCCTGGTGTCGATCCCCGTGAAGCTGTATTCCGCGACCGAGACGTCGAGCGCGGTGCGCTTCAACCTGTTGGCCAAGGATGGTTCGCGGCTGAAGCAGCAGTACGTGTCGGAAAAAGACCAGACCGTCGTGCCGCGCGCCGACATGGTCAAGGGCTACGAGTTCGAGAAGGACCGCTTCGTGCTCTTCTCGGCCGAGGAGCTGAAGACGCTGGAAGAAGCCAGCAGCCCGGCCATCGAGATCATGGCCTTCATCCCCGAGAAGTCGGTCGACCCGCTGTTCTACGACAAGGCCTACCTGCTGGCGCCCGACAAGCGCGGCGGCAAGCCGTATGCGCTGCTGGCCGAGGCGATGCGCGAAAGCGGCCGCTGTGCGCTGGCCAAGTGGGCCTGGAAGGCCAAGCAGTACGTGGTCCAGGTGCGGCCGGTCGACGACGGGCTGGTGCTGCAGCAATTGCTCTACGCCGACGAGGTGCGTTCGCTGAAGGACCTGAGCATCGAACCGGTGACGGTGTCGCCGGCCGAACTGCAGTTGGCGCTGCAGTTGATTGCGCAGATCTCGCAGGACGCCTACGACCCCTCGCAGTACGTCGACGAAGAGCGCAAGCGCATCCTGGCAGCGATCGACGCGAAGATCGCCGGCAAGCAGGTGGTGGCCTCGGCGCACGACGAGGCGCCGAGCACGGCGCAGGTCATCGACCTGATGGACGCCTTGCGCGCCAGCCTGGGCAAGAAGCCGGCGACCGCCAAGCCGGCCGGCGTTGCAGCCACCGCCGCGGCGAAGCCGGCGGCGACCCCCGTCGCGGCCGAGACCAAGGAACGCAAGGGCGCCAAGCGCGCCGCAGCGGCGCCGGCTGAAGAGCCCGCCGCCGCCCCCGCACCGGCCCGCGCCCGCGCCAGAAAGTGACGCGGCCGAGTGACGATCGCGGCGACCCTGGCGACGCCTCGACGTTCACCTTGCGGAGGGTGCAGGCGATGCTGGGCCTGTCGCGGGGCATCGTCGCCGGCCTGATCGCCGAGGGCTTCGTCACTCCGACGCGCGGCCGGCGCAACGAGTGGCGCTTCACGTTCCAGGACCTGATGCTGCTGCGTACCGCGCATGCGCTGCAGCAGTCGAAGATCCCGCCGCGGCGCATCCTGCGTTCGCTGGCCCGCCTGAAGGCCACGCTACCCAAGGAACTGCCGCTGACCGGGCTGCGCATCACCGCCATCGGCGCCGATGTCGCCGTGCGTTCGCCGCAAGGCCAATGGCAGGCCGACAGCGGGCAGTTCCTGATGGACTTCGACGTCACCCCGGTCGGCGGCAGCGTCGTCATTCTCGAACACCCGTCCGCGGCAGCGTCCGCCGCTGTGCCTGCCGCTGCGCCCGCGCGGGTGCCCGCTGCCGTACCCGCAGCCGATGCCGCCGCCTGGTTCGAACGCGGCCTGGCGCTCGAAGCCGCCGACCGGGCCGGTGCCGAGGCCGCCTACCGCAGCGCGCTTGCGCTGGCGCCCGGGCATATCGCCGCCGCGCTGAACCTGGGCGCGTTGCTCAGCGAGGCCGGGCGGTTTGCCGAATTGGCCGAGCTCTGTGGGCAAGCCTTGCGGCACGGCGCGACGGGCCCCGATCTGGCGCTGGTCCACTTCAACCACGGCGTGGCGCTCGACCACCTCGAACGCCTGCCCGAAGCCGTGGCTGCTTACGAACACAGCCTGGCCCTCGATCCGCGCCTGGCCGACGCGCACTACAACCTGGCCCGTCTGCGCGAGCAGCTCGGCGACCAGCGCGGCGCCTTGCGCCACTTCAGCGCCTACCACCGCCTGCAGCGCTGACGGAAGCCACTGCGCACGCGCCATGGCCGTCAAGCCCACCGATCCCCTGGCACGGTATTGGGCCAAGCGCGACTTCGCTGTCACCAGCGAGCCGCGCGGTGACGTCGCAGCCTCGGGCACCGAGCTGGCCTTCGTCGTCCAGAAGCATCATGCGAGCCGGCTGCATTACGACTTCCGGCTCGAGCTCGACGGCGTGATGCTGTCGTGGGCGGTACCCCGGGGGCCGAGCTACGACCCCAAGGACATGCGCATGGCGGTCCACGTCGAAGACCATCCGCTGTCGTACAACAGCTTCGAGGGCACCATTCCGCGCGGTCAGTACGGTGCCGGCACGGTCATCGTCTGGGACCGCGGCACCTGGGAGCCGGCGGTCGACCCGCGCCAGGGGTTGAAGGACGGCAAGCTGGTCTTCACGCTGCACGGCCACAAGCTGTTCGGGCTGTGGGAACTGGTGCGCATCGCCAAGCCCGGCGACAAGCAGGATCCCTGGCTGCTGTTCAAGAAGCGCGACCGCTACGCCCGGCCACACAGCACTTACGACGTGGTCAGCGCGCTGCCCGACAGCGTCGTCGCCAGGCCGCTGAAGGCGCCCGCGACCAGCAGCGCCGGCGGGCCGGCCGGCGCCGTGCGCGCGCCGCTGCCGGCGACGCTGCCGCCGCAGCTGGCCAGCCTGGCCAGCGCCGCGCCCACGTCGGGCGATTGGAGCTGGGAGATCAAGCTCGATGGCTACCGGCTGATGGCGCGCATCGACGGCGGCCAGGTGCGGCTGATCACCCGCGGCGGCCACGATTGGTCGGCCAGGATGCCGGCGCTGGTCGAAGCCCTGCAGGGACTGCAGGTCGACAGTGCCTGGCTCGACGGCGAGATCGTCGTGCTCGGCCCGGCGGGCATGCCGGACTTCAACGCGCTGCAGAACGCCTTCGACAGCGCACGCACCGCTGGCATCGTCTACTTCCTGTTCGATCTGCCGTACTTCGAAGGGCACGACCTGCGCGCGGTGCCGCTGGTGGCGCGGCGCCAGGTGCTGCAGCAGCTGCTGGCCGAGCACCCGCACGGGCAGCTGCGCTTCAGCGCCGCCTTCGACGCGGATGCAGCGGCGATCCTCGAATCGGCGCGGCGCATGGGGCTGGAAGGCGTGATCGCCAAGCGCAAGGACGCGGTCTACGAATCGCGGCGCACCGAGACCTGGCTGAAACTGAAGAACAGGCAGCGGCAGGAATTCGTCGTCGCCGGCTACACCGACCGGTCCAGCGGCGAGGCGGAAATTGGCAGCCTGCTGCTGGCGGTGCACGACGAGGCCGGGCCGCTGGTCTACGTCGGCAACGTCGGCACCGGCTGGGACGCGAAAACCGCGGCGCGGCTGAAGACGCAGCTGCAGAAGATCGAGATCGAGGCATCGCCCTTCGGCACCAGGCCGCTGCACAAGCACCGCTGGGCGGTGCGCGACCCCGCAGCGCAGCATTGGGTCAGGCCGACGCTGGTGGCCGAGGTCGAGTTTGCCGAGTGGACCCCCGAGCAGCAGGTGCGCCACGCCAAGTTCCTGGGTCTGCGCAGCGACAAGGACGCCAAGGCTGTGCGCCGCGAAAGCGCGGTGATGCCCACGGGCCCGGCGCTGGTGCAGGGCGGCAGCAGCACGGTCGGCGGCATCAAGGTCTCGCATCCCGAGCGGGTCATCGACGCCAGCACCGGCGTCAGCAAGCTCGAACTGGTGCGCTACTACGAATCGGTCGCCGAATGGATGCTGCCGCATCTGAAGGGCCGGCCCTGTTCGCTGGTGCGCGGGCCGACCGGCGTCGGCGGCGAATTGTTCTACCAGAAGCACGTCGAGTCGCTGCAAGGGCTCGGCATCAAGGAACTCGACGCCGACCTGTGGCCGGGCCACGCCCCGCTGCTCGAAGTGCCAAGCAAGCAGGCCCTGATCGCCGCGGCGCAGATGAACGTCATCGAGTTCCACACCTGGAACGCGCTGACGCGGCGCATCGGCCATCCCGACCGCGTGATCTTCGACCTCGACCCCGGCGAGGGCGTGCGCTGGGAACGCGTGCAGGAAGCCGCCACGCTGATCCGCGGCCTGCTGCAGGAACTGGCGCTGCAGAGCTGGCTGAAGACCAGCGGCGGCAAGGGGCTCCACGTGGTGGTACCAATCACGCCGGTCGCCGCGCGCGACGACTGGGACACGGTCAAGAACTTTGCGCAGGCCGTCGTGCAGCACCTGGCGCGTGTGATCCCGCAGCGCTTCGTGGCCAAGGCCGGCGCGGCCAACCGGGTCGGCAAGATCTTCGTCGACTACCTGCGCAACAGCCATGGCGCGACGACCGCGGCGGCGTTCTCGGTGCGCGCGCGGCCCGGCCTGGGCGTGTCGATGCCGCTGGCCTGGGACGATCTGGATGCGCTCAAGCGCAGCGACCAGTGGACCGTGCGCACCGCGCGCGAGCACTTGTCGTTCCAGGCCGCCGACCCCTGGCAGGACCACGCGCGCTGCCGGCAGACGCTGACCGCCGCGCTCAAGACGCTTGGAGTCGCAGCAACGCCGCCGCGTAGCCGGGCGCCGTCGCCTCGTGCATGAAATACACGTGGGCTTCCTGCCAGCGCGTGGCCGCCAGGCGCTGCGCCCAGGCGGCCAGGTCGGCATCGGAATAGGTTTCCAGGCGCAGCCGCAGGTAGCCCCAGGGCGCCGTCTCGACCAGCGGCGGCGCCGCCTGGTCCTCGCGTTCGGACAGGCACAGTGCCGCGCCCGCAGCCTGCAGCAGCGCGTAGACGTCGTCGTCGAACCAGCTGTCGTGGCGGAATTCGAAGGTCGCGCGGTGGTCGGTGGGCAGCAGCTGCAGGAAGTCGCGCAACCGCGGCAGGTCTTTCTTCAGGAACGGCGGCAGCTGGAACAGCACCGGCCCGCGCTTGTCGCCCAGCGCCGCCAGGTTCTTGTACAGGTAGGCCAGCGATTCGGCAGCAGCGTCGGCGGCGATCTTGGCGTTGTGCGTGATGCGTCGCGAGGCCTTGATCGCGAAGCGGAAGTTGGCCGGCGTCGTTGCCGCCCAGTGTTCCAGCACCGTCACCTTGGGCATTTGGTAGAAGGTGTTGTTGATCTCCACCGTCGACAGCCGTTCGGCGTACCAGGCCAGCATGGCCTCGGGCTGGATCTTGTCGGGATAGAAGCTGCCCTTCCACTCCTTGAAGGCGTAGCCGCTCGCGCCGGCCCAGAGCTTTGGCGACCCCATCAAGCATCTCCTTGCGTGCTGCGAGCGCCGGTGTCCGTTCGACACCGCGCGCGCAAAACCATTCTGCGCTGCCCGGCAGCGGCGGGTTGTTCAGTTCAGCGATTCAACAACCGCCGCAACTTGATGAACGCCAGTCCGGTCATCACGGCGTCGTTGACCGCATCATGGGCGTCGCGCAATGGCAAGCCCAGGTCTTGCATCATCGTGGCGAAGCGCAGGTCGATGTTGCCGCCACGCAGATGGGGCGGCTGTTGCCGGTTCTTGAAGTCGTAGTACATCGCAGACACCTCGATCTTCGGCTGCGGCAGGCGCACGCCCAGCATCGGCCAGATCTCCCGGTTGAGCATGTCGACGTCGAACTCCAGAAAGTAACCCACGAGCGGCCGGCTGCCCACGAAGTCCAGCAGCCGATGCATCGCATCCTCGGGCTTCAACCCCTGCGCGACATCGCTGTGGCGCAGGCGGTGGACACGCACGTTCTCGGCCTTCATCATCCGTTCGGGCCGCACCAGAAGTTCGAGCCGCTGACTCGTCAACAGGCGATCGCCGACGATGCGCACGGCACCGATTGAGATGATCTTGTCCCGGCGCACGTCCAGCCCGGTGGTCTCGCAGTCCAGCGTGACCCATTCGCCGTCGGGCGGCGCGTCGTACAGGAAGGCGTAGCGCGGTTCGGCAAGGTGATAAATCATCCAGCCGCGGTACAGAGAATCGAGCCAGCGCATCGCCCTTCAGCCCACGTCGAGCCGGAACTGGTGCCGCACCAGCGCCTTGAAGCGTTTGACGACGGCCAGAGAATCCTTGAGCAGGTCGCGCTCGAGGCTGCTCAGCCGATCGGCCCGGACCGCGCCGCTCACCTGGCGCTGCATGTCGATTTCGGCCAGACCGGCCTTCACCTTGAGCCCCATCAGGAAGTGCAGGCTGTCGACCAGATCGGTGGCCATGTCGGCCGGTACCCGCCCGCACGCCACCAGCCCTTCCAGCCGCGCGGTCGTGGCGGTGGCTGTGGCCGGCAGATGTTCGCGCAGCGCGAGCGAGCGCACGCCGTGGACGATCGGGAAGATGCCGGCCTTCTTCAGGTCAAGGGTCTGGCTGTCGACGTCGCCGATCTGCAGCAGCCTGTTCCACCAGCCGCCGGTCGAGTCGGGGAATAGATCGATCGCTGCGGCGAAGCGGCCGAGCAAGGAGTCATCGGCAGCGACGAGTCCATCGACCTCGGCGCGGACGGCCGCCAGCAGCGCTGGATTGCCGGCCACGGGTTGCGCATCGATGAAGATCGCCAGCGCGATCAGCGCTTCGGGGTCGGGCCGCAGGAGCCACCGGCGCACGACGCCGGCAAAGTCGCTGGCGCTGCGGCGCCACGCCGGGTTGCTGACCATGATTCCGCCGGGGCAGTCGGGGTAGCCGAAATCGCGCAGTGCAGCCGAGAAGCGCGCACAGGCATCGGCCACGATCGATTCGCTGTCTGCGCCGGCAGGCCAGCGGTCATCCAGGATCAAGCCGTTGTCCTGGTCCGTCTTGAGGAGTTGCTCGCCGCGCCCTTCGCTGCCCATCACGAACAGGCAGCTTTGGGCCACCAGGTCGGCCGGCGCGACGAGCTGCCAGGCGCGCTCGAACAGCTTGGCGTTGAGCGCCTGCACCAGCTTGGCGGTCTGGCCGATCCGCGTGCCACCGCGGTACAACAGGGCGACGAAGCGGGTGATCCGCTCGGCCTGCACACGCAAGGCATCGAGATCCTGGGCCTGCACGATCTGCACCGTGACCAGGTACGAGTTGTTGGACAGAAAGCTCAGCAGATCGAGTTGTTCGAGCAGGCCCTCGATCTTTTCGCCGGCGACGACGACCAGGCGATGCACCTGGTGCTGGATCATCAGCGCCAGCGCATCGAACAGCGGTGCGTCGGGCGTGATCGTCACCAGCCTGAACGTGGCCAGCTCGCGGACTGCCAGCGTCTGCAGGGGCCGTCCGTCGACGATCGCGCGTTGCAGCCCGGTGTTGGTAAAGATGCCGAGCCGGCCGGCGTCGCGCACCAGCACGCAGCTCGTGCGATGGGTCTGCATCGCCACGGCCACGTCGACGATGGACGATGCGCCATCGACCTCGTGCGCCGGCCGCAGGAAGCCCTCGTCGACCCGCGACATCGTCAACGCATGCAGTTCGCGCTGGCTGTGGCGCTGCGCCAGCGCACCGAGCTTTTCGGACAGGTCGGAAAAGAGCAGCGCGCCGAAGCTCGCGTTGCCCGAGATCAGTGTGTTGACGGCCGCCTTGGCCAGCTCGTAAGCCACCACCTCTTCGGCCGCGACGAACCGGCTGCTGGCCCGCCCGGCGACCAGCGAACGGCCGTCGAAGCAGTCGTCAGGCCCGTAGGTGGCGACCAGCTCGTCGGCATCGAACTGCGAGACATGCCCCTTGATGATCACGAACAGGTGCGATGGCTCGATCCCGGGGCCGAGGATCGTCTGCTCGGCGCCGAAGTAGGCGACGTCGACAGCATCACGGACAATCTGCTGCTCGGTGGCGTCGAGGCAGTCGAACGGCGAGGCCGAAAAATTGAACGCGTTGGGCATGCTGGATGATGATTCAGCGCAGGCGAATAGGGAATGCCCTCAGGCGTTGCGTGTCGACAGACGATAAGTTGCACGCCGGAGACGACAGGACGGGTGCGTAGGAATCCCGACTGGCCAGCACCAACCAACGCGCGCAATACTCCAGCATTGCAGCACACGGGCAAACATGGCTGAAACGGCTTCGACTCTCGACCACCCGACGCCGAATATCGCGAAAAGAATCGTGCAGCGGCAGCATCATGCGCCGGCCGTTGCGCTCCATCGCCAAGGGGAGGCCATCACACAAGACATCTCGACGCTCGGGAGCCCAGCCGTCCTGGATCTGCTGGCCGAAAAAATTTGAGGAGACCTATGGAAACCGACCTGACCACACGCAT
>JANMAP010000310.1:0-8680 GCA_031359905.1 Burkholderiales bacterium
TCCATCTGCGGGCCGCTGTAGACCAGTTCGCGCACCGAGCTGTCGGTCAGCCGCGCCAGCAGCAAGGCCGCGCTTTCGTTGGCCCCGACGCCGACGCCGGCCAGCATGGTGGCGTTGCCGCGCAGCTTGTCGCCGATTTCCATGCCGGCGCGCATACCGGCATGGGCCTGGTTGACGCTCATCGCCGCGGTGACGCGGCAGTTGCGCGTGCCGTGGGCGATCTTGCGCATCATCAGACGGTCGTGCGCGGCGATGTTCTCGGCCATGCCGCAGTCGACCACCGTCACCGCCAGCTGCTGGGCGCGGGCGAAGACCGTCAGCGGCAACTGGTTGGCCAGCAGCATCTGCACCGTCTGGTCGGTGCGGCGGCCCTGCTGGCCATGGGCGCCGTCGATGCCGTCGACGGCCAGGCCATGGTCAGCCGCGAAGACCATCAACTGCGGGTCGCGAAAACGCGGCTTCAGCGTGTTCTGCATCAGCCCCAGGCGCACCGCCAGGGGTTCGAGCTCGCCGAGGCTGCCGCCGGCTTCGTTGCGGCGGTGCAGTTTGTCGCACAGCGCCCGCTCGAGCAGCGGGTTGGACGAGGGCGCGACCAGCGAACGGGCTTGAGCCATGGCGCGTCGAGTTTAGTCAGCCGCCATCTGGCGCAGGAACAGCGCGACCACCGGATTGCGCGTCTCCTCGACGAACGGATAGGCCAAACCGCGCAGGAAGTTGTCGAAGGCCCGGCCATCGCCGGCCGGCACCTGGATGCCGACCAGGATGCGGCCGTAGTCGGCGCCCTGGTTGCGGTAGTGGAACAGGCTGATGTTCCAGCCCGGGTGCAGCGCATCGAGAAAGCGCATCAGAGCTCCCGGCCGCTCGGGAAACTCGAAGCGGAACAGGCGTTCGTGGCGCGCCAGTTCGCTGGGCCCGCCGACCATGTGGCGCACATGCTCCTTGGCCAGTTCGTCGTCGGTCAGGTTGACGGTGGCGAAGCCCTGCTTGACGAACTGGCGCTCGAGCGTCTCGGCCTCGTCGCGCCGGCTGATCGCCAGACCGACGAAGACATGCGCCTGGCGGGCGTCGGAGATACGGTAGTTGAACTCGGTCACCGAGCGCGGGCCGAGGCCGGCGCAGAAGCGCTTGAACGAACCGCGCTCTTCGGGGATGGTGACGGCAAACAAGGCTTCGCGCTGTTCGCCGAATTCGGCGCGCTCGGCAACGAAGCGCAGGCGGTCGAAGTTCATGTTCGCGCCGCAGGTGATGGCCACCAGCGTCTGGCCTTTCAGCTTGTGGGTCTCGACGTACTGCTTGATCGCCGCCACGCCCAGCGCACCCGCTGGTTCGAGCACGCTGCGCGTGTCCTGGAAGACGTCCTTGATCGCCGCGCAGACTGCGTCGGTGTCGACGACGACGAAGTCATCGACGAGCTCGCGCGTGACGCGAAACGTCTCCTCGCCGACCAGCTTGACCGCCGTGCCGTCGGAGAACAGCCCGACATCGGTCAACTGCACGCGGCGGCCCTTCTTCACCGAGCGCAGCATGGCGTCGGAGTCGGCGCTTTGCACGCCGATGACGCGGATCTCCGGGCGCACGGCCTTGATGTAGGCGGCAACGCCGGAGATCAGCCCGCCGCCGCCGATGGCCACGAAGACGGCGTCGATCGGGCCTTCGTGCTGGCGCAGGATCTCCATCGCCACCGTGCCCTGGCCGGCGATCACGTCGGGGTCGTCGAAAGGATGCACGAAGGTCAGCCCGCGGTCGCGCTGCAGCTCCAGTGCGTGGGCATGCGCGTCGGAGTAGCTGTCGCCCTGCAGCACCACCGCGCCACCCAGGGCCTGCACGGCGTCGACCTTCAATTTCGGCGTGGTCACCGGCATCACGATCACGGCCTTGCAGCCCAGCCGCCTGGCGGCCAGCGCGACACCCTGCGCGTGGTTGCCCGCCGATGCGCAGATCACGCCGCGTTGCAGCAGTTCGGGCGCCAGCCGCGCCATCTTGTTGTACGCCCCGCGCAACTTGAAGCTGAACACCGGCTGCTGGTCTTCGCGCTTCAGGAAGATCTGGTTGCGCAGGCGGCGCGACAGACTGCGCGCGGGGTCGAGCGGGGTTTCGCGGGCGACGTCGTAGACCCGGGCGTTGAGGATGCGCTGCAGGTAGTCGGCGGCGATGCGCCGGGCCTTGGGTCCGAGCGCGCGCGCGGCAGGCAGCGGGGTCGAACGGGAGCTGCCGGCGGGCATGGACGTTCCGGGTCGGGCTGCAGGGCCGCGGATGATACGGCAGCCACCTGCGCCGCCAGAGCCCGGCCGCGCGTCCGCACAACCACGCGATCGCCCGAAGCGCCGGCAGGACGCGCAAAGACAATCGCCAAGAAACAATCGCCCGGAAAAAAGCCCGGGGCCTTGCAGCCCCGGGCTGAATCCACCGTTGAGGAGGTGGAGGAGACAATCGTCGGTGCTTCGTCGCTTGCGCTTTGAAGCATCTTGCAGCGCAGTCTAACGACTCGAATGCTGCAGTGCAATATGCGGCTGCGGGGTGCATCAGGCGCGACCACGCCAGACGTCTTTTTTGCCTGTGACGGGCGCTCCACAACAGGGATCAATCAGCATGGAATGCACCATCAACTGGATGCCGGGCACCGGCATGGGGTTCGTTGCCGAGACCGGCAGCGGACATTTCCTGACCATGGACGGCGCACCCGATGGTGGCGGCCGCAACCTGGCGCCGCGGCCGATGGAAACGGTGCTCGCCGGCACCGGTGCCTGCACGGCCTACGACGTGGTGACGATCCTCAAGCGCGGCCGCCACGATGTGCGCGGCTGCCAGGTCCAGGTGCATGCCGACCGGGCAGCGCAGGACCCCAAGGTCTTCACCCGCATCCACATGCAGTTCACGGTCAGCGGGCGCGGCCTGGCGCCAGCGGTGGTCGAACGGGCCATCGCGCTGTCGCACGAGAAATACTGCTCGGCCAGCATCATGTTGGCCAAGACGGCCGACATCAGCACCGGCTTCGACATCGTCGACGCCTGAGCGGCCTGAGCCACCCCAGCCGCTAAATGCGGTGGGCGGTGGCCGTCATGACCCGCGCGGCGGCGGCCATCAAGCCGCGCACCGGCCACGGCAGAGTCGCCGCGCCGGCGTCGAGCGCTGCCCCGGCATGCCGTGCTTCGTCGTCTTTCATGACTTCGACGATGGCCCGCGAGCGGCGGTCGGTCACGGACAGGCGTTCGAGGTGACCCGCGAGGTGGGCTTCGACCTGGCGTTCGGTCTCAACGACGAAGCCCAGGCTGACGCGATCGCCCAAGCGCCCGGCAAGCAGGCCGATACCGAAGGAGCCGGCGTACCACAGCGGATTAAGCAGGCTGGGGCGGGCGCCGAGTTCGTTCAGGCGTTGGCGCGTCCACGCGAGATGGTCGGTCTCTTCGCGCGCCGCATCGCGCATCTGCTCGCGCAGCACGGAGGACCGCGCGGTCAACCCCTGGGCCCGGTACAAGGCTTGGGCGCAGACCTCGCCGACATGATTGACGCGCATCAGCGCCCCCGATTCGCGCCGATCGTCGGGCGACATCGGCTCTTCGGGAACGATCACTCCCGCAGCCGGGTTGGGCCGGCCCGCGTGCGCAACGCCGGCCATGGTGCGCAAAGCGTGGTCCAGGCCGGACAGAAAATGATCGAGAGGTGACATCCATCCAGAATAGTGCAACGTGACGGCCGCGTGGCCCTGAGGGCGAGGATGCGCTGGCGTTGTTGTCAGACAACATCCAGGTCTGAATTGAAGGGCTTGCCTTGGCAGTTCCATAGGGGCTCTGGTGCAATACAGCAACTTCCGCTGAGGAGGTTGGCCTGATCAACCCCTCGCCGGGCGACCCTCAGATCGGGACCTCTTGTTCAAACCTAGGAGATAGTCGCAATGAAAAAATCCATGCTCGCCCTGGCAGCGCTGACTGCGTTCGCCGGCGCGGCCTCGGCCCAGTCCTCGGTCACCATCGCTGGCATCCTGGACGTCAACGTCCGCAGCGTGAAGAACGGCAGCCGCGAACTGACCACGCTCAGCACCGACGGTCTGCAGTCCAGCCGTTTGATCTTCCGTGGCGTTGAAGACCTCGGCGGCGGCCTGAAGGCAAGCTTCTGGCTCGAAGGCTCGGTCAACGTCGACACCGGCAGCGGCCAGAAGACCGCAGCGGTCGGCCCGACCGGCAATGGTGCAGGTGGGCAAGACTGGCAGCGTCGCTCGACCGTCAGTCTGGCGGGCAACTTCGGCGAAATCCGCCTGGGCCGCGACTACACCCCGACCTTCT
Source organism: Burkholderiales bacterium (assembly GCA_031359905.1). Taxonomy (GTDB): domain Bacteria; phylum Pseudomonadota; class Gammaproteobacteria; order Burkholderiales; family Burkholderiaceae_C; genus Rubrivivax. The sequence goes on from JANMAP010000310.1 coordinate 4,281, forward strand.
GGAACCACACGCTGTTCGACCCGTACAACACGGTCGGCGTCGGCTCGAACACGAACTTGCACAACGCTGCGGGCAACGGCCCTGTCAACAGCATGGCAACGACTTTCACGCGCGCCAACAACACGATCGGCTATCACCTGCCCTCCGGCCTGGGTGGTCTGTACGGTCAGTTGATGGCTGCCGCCGGCGAGGGCACCACGGGTAACGAGTACTACGGCGGCCGCATCGGCTATGCCGCAGGTCCGTTGAACGTTGCGGTGGCCTACGGCGTGACGCAAAAAGACGGCTTGATGATCGATGACCTGAAGACGGTCAACGTCGGCGGCTCGTTCAACCTCGGCTTCCTGACCCTGTACGGTGTCTATGAGAACGTCAAGTACTCGTCGAACAAGCAGGACAACTACATGATCGCCGCGGTGGTGCCTTTTGGTGCCAGCAGCTTCAAGTTCAGCTACGGTGAAGCCAAGAAGTTCCGGGACGCCAAGCAGTACGCATTCGGCTACCAGTACGACCTGTCCAAGCGCACCGCGCTGTACGCCAACTACAGCGAAGTCGATAACGAGCGCAACTCGAACTACACCGCCAGCAACGGCGGCAAGGCGCTCAACCCCACCGACTTCGGCTTCAAGTCGAAGGGCGCCGAGTTCGGTATCCGCCACAGCTTCTGATCGCGCGGCGCGCGTCTCGCGCGCTGCCGGTTTGAAACCGAAGGCCGCCTCTGGGCGGCCTTTTTCGTGATCGATCCCCCACCCTTCGATGCTCGTTTTCATTCTTCGTCGCCTGCTGCAGGCCGTGGTCGTGATGCTGGCGGTGGCCTTTATCGCCTTCATGCTGTTCCAGTATGTCGGCGACCCCGTGACCAGCCTGCTCGGCCAGGACGCCACGCAGGACCAGCGCGACCAGCTACGCAAGGACCTGGGGCTGGACCAGGCCTTCCCGGTGCAGTTCTCGCGCTTCGTCGGCAACGCGGTCCAGGGCGAATTCGGGCTCAGTCTGCGCCAGGGCCGCAAGGTCTCGGCCCTGATCGCCGAGCGCTTTCCGGCGACGCTGGAACTGGCACTCGCCGCTGCCGTCATCGCGCTGGCCGCCGGCATCCCGCTGGGCGTGTATGCGGCCTTGCGGCGCGGACGCTTCGGCTCGCAGCTGGTGATGACGCTGTCGCTGCTGGGCGTGTCGCTGCCGACCTTCCTGATCGGCATCCTGCTGATCCTGTTCTTCTCGGTGACGCTGAAATGGCTGCCCAGCTTCGGCCGCGGCGACACCGTGCAGTTCGGCAACTGGAGCACCGGGCTGCTGACCGTCGATGGCTGGAAGCATCTGGTGCTGCCGGCGGTCACGCTGTCGGTGTTTCAGCTCGCGCTCATCCTTCGCCTGGTGCGCGCCGAGATGCTGGAAGTGCTGCGCACCGACTATGTCAAGTTCGCGCGCGCCCGCGGGCTGCAGAACAGCGCCGTCTACTTCGGTCACGCGTTGAAGAACACCCTGGTGCCCGTGATCACCATCACCGGGCTTCAACTCGGGTCATTGATCGCCTTTGCGATCATCACCGAGACGGTGTTTCAGTGGCCGGGGATGGGCTTCCTGTTCATCCAGGCGGTGCAGTTCGCAGACATCCCGGTGATGGCCGCCTACCTGTGCCTGATCGCGCTGATCTTCGTCATCGTCAACCTCGTCGTCGACCTGCTGTATTTCGCCGTCGACCCGCGGTTGCGTCTGGAAAAATCGACTACCGGCCACTGAACGACGATGAGTCCCGACACGGTTTCCACATCTTCGCCGGGCTGGCTGGCGCGCTGGCTGGACAGCGATGTCGGCCACAGCTTCCGCACGTCGCCGATGGCCATGGTCGCCGCGGCGATTGCCGCCGTCTGCCTGTTCTGCGCGCTGTTCGCGCCCTGGGTCGCGCCGCACGATCCCTTCGATCTGGCGTCGCTCAACCTGTCGGACGCCCGCTTGCCGCCGGCCTGGATCGACGGCGGCAGCAACAACTATCTGCTTGGCACCGACGACCAGGGCCGCGACATCCTGTCGGCGCTGTTCTACGGCGCGCGGCTGTCGCTGCTGGTCGGGCTGGCGTCGGTGCTGGTGTCGCTGCTGGTCGGCGTCGGGCTGGGCCTGTTGTCGGGCTTCGCCGGTGGCCGCATCGACGCCTTCATCATGCGGGTCTGCGACGTGATGCTGTCGTTTCCGTCGATCCTGATCGCGCTGTTGATCAACGGCGTCGGCCGCGCGCTGTTCCCCAACGCCCAGGACACGTTGGCACTCGGTGTCCTGATCATCGCCATCTCGCTGACCGGCTGGGTGCAGTACGCGCGCACGGTGCGCGGCTCGACACTGGTCGAGCGCAACAAGGAATACGTGCAGGCCGCGCGCGTCATCGGCGTGGCCCCGTGGCGCATCATGTTCCGCCATGTGCTTCCGAACGTGCTGGGCCCGGTTCTCGTGCTGGCGACCATCCAGGTCGCGGCGGCGATCCTGACCGAGGCCACGCTGTCGTTCCTGGGGGTTGGCGTGCCGCCGACCTCGCCGTCGCTGGGCACGCTGATCCGCGTCGGCAACGACTTCCTGTTTTCCGGCGAGTGGTGGATCACGATCTTTCCCGGTGCGATGCTGGTGCTGATCGCGCTGAGCGTGAACCTGCTCGGCGACTGGCTGCGCGACGCGCTGAATCCGAGGTTGAGATGACCGCTCCCCGCAGCGACCTGCGGTCGCCTGCCCCCCGGGGGGGCGCCGCCAGCGGCCCGCCAGAGCCGGTTCCGCGGCGGCCGCTCGAAGCGGCAGCGACACCGCTGCTCGAAGTCCGCCACCTGCGCGTCGAATTCCCGACCCGCCGCGGCACGCTGCTGGCGCTCGACGACATCTCGTTCGAGATCGCACCGGGCGAGATCCTCGGCGTCGTCGGCGAATCGGGGGCCGGCAAGTCGCTGACCGGCGCGGCCATCATCGGCCTGCTCGAACCGCCCGGGCGAATCGCCAGCGGCGAGATCCTGCTCGACGGCCAGCGCATCGACAACCTGCCCTACGAACAGATGCGCGCCATCCGCGGCCGGCGTATCGGCGCGATCTTCCAGGACCCGCTGACGTCGCTGAACCCGCTTTACACCATCGGCCGGCAGCTGATCGAGACCATCCAGACCCACCTGCCCGTGGGTGCCGAAGAAGCCAAGCAGCGCGCCATCCGGCTGCTCCAGGAAACCGGCATCCCGGCGGCCGAGCAGCGCATCGACCAGTACCCGCACCAGTTCAGCGGCGGCATGCGCCAGCGCGTGGTCATCGCCCTGGCGCTGGCCGCCGAGCCCAAGCTGATCGTCGCCGACGAGCCGACGACTGCCCTCGACGTGTCGATCCAGGCGCAGATCATTTCGCTGCTCAAGCGGCTGTGCAAGGACCATGGCGCGGCGGTGATGCTGGTGACCCACGACATGGGCGTGATCGCCGAGACCTGCGACCGCGTGGCGGTGCTCTACGCCGGCCGGGTGGCCGAGATCGGCCCGGTGGCCGATGTCATCCACCGCCCCGCCCATCCGTACACGACCGGCCTGATGGGGTCGATCCCGGCGATGGACGAAGACCGCGAACGCCTGCTGCAGATCGACGGCGCGATGCCGCGCCTGAACGCGTTTCCCGCCGGCTGCGCCTTCAACCCGCGCTGCCCGCAGGTCTTCGAACGCTGCCGCCGCGAACGCCCGGATCTGTTCGACGCCGGTGCGACGCGCGCCGCGTGCTGGCTGGTCGACAACCGCAGGGCGGCCCGATGAGCGAAGTGACAATCAACGCGCAGCGGGCCGAGCGCCGGGCCGCTCCCAAGCCGGCCCGCTTGGGGAATCGGTCGACGTCCTCGTCGGACGAGGGGTTGTCATGAGTCCGTTGGTCGAGGTCCGCGACCTGGCCAAGACCTTCGACGTCTCGGCGCCCTGGCTCAACCGGGTCATCGAGCGCCAGCCCCGGCTCTTCGTGCATGCGGTCGACGGCGTGTCGTTCACCATCGCGCGCGGCAAGACGCTGGCCCTGGTCGGCGAATCGGGCTGCGGCAAGAGCACGGTGGCGCGGCTGCTGGTTGGCCTGCACGCGCCGACCCGCGGCGACGTGCGCTTCGACGGCCAGGCCACCGACGCGGCGCGCCAGGCCGGCGAACTGCGCACGCTGCGCCGGCGCATGCAGATGATCTTCCAGGACCCCTACGCCAGCCTCAACCCGCGCTGGAAGGTGCTCGACATCGTCGGCGAGCCCTTGCGCGAACATGGCTTGGCCGCCACCAGCGCCGTGTTGCGTGCCAAGGTGTCGGACCTGCTGCTGCAGGTGGGCCTGGCGGCGGCCGACGGCGAGAAGTTTCCGCACCAGTTCTCGGGCGGCCAGCGCCAGCGCATCTCAATCGCGCGTGCGCTGGCCACGCAGCCCGA
>JANMAP010000350.1:0-18060 GCA_031359905.1 Burkholderiales bacterium
ACGCGCTGAAGCTGCAGGCGCACCAGGTGCAGGTCGAGTGCCGGCGCATGGGCGGCGGCTTCGGCGGCAAGGAGTCGCAGTCGGCGCTGTTCGCCTGCGTCGCGGCCGTGGCCGCCGCCCGGCTGAAGCGCCCGGTCAAGCTGCGCCTCGACCGCGACGACGACTTCATGATCACCGGCCGGCGCCACTGCTTCTGGTACGAGTACGAGGCCGGTTTCGACGCCGCCGGCAAGGTGCTCGGCGCCGAGATCACGATGGTCTCGCGCGCCGGCCACTCGGCCGATTTGTCCGGCCCGGTGATGACGCGCGCGCTGTGCCACTTCGACAACGCCTACTGGCTGCCCGACGTGGCGATGCACGGCTACTGCGGCAGGACCAACACCCAGAGCAACACCGCGTTCCGCGGCTTCGGCGGGCCGCAAGGGGCGATCGCGATCGAGTACATCCTCGACACGATCGCGCGCACGCTCGGCAAGGATCCGATGGCCGTGCGGCGCCTGAATTTCTACGGGAAGGAATCCAGCAACGTCACGCCCTACGGCCAGGTCGTTACCGACAACATCGTTGACGAACTGAGCGCCGAACTCGAAGCCAGCAGCGACTATGCCGAACGCCGCGCGCAGATCGCCGCGTTCAACGCCGGCAGCCCGGTGCTGAAGAAAGGCATCGCGCTGACGCCGCTGAAGTTCGGCATCTCGTTCAACGTCGTGCACCTGAACCAGGCCGGGGCCCTGGTCCATGTCTACACCGACGGCAGCGTGCTCGTGAACCACGGCGGCACCGAGATGGGCCAGGGCCTGAACACCAAGGTCGCACAGGTCGTGGCGCATGAACTCGGCCTGCCGCCCGAGCAGGTGCGCTGCACCGCCACCGACACGCAGAAGATCGCCAACACCTCGGCCACCGCGGCCAGCACCGGCAGCGACCTGAACGGCAAGGCGGCGCAGGACGCCGCGCGGCAGATTCGCGACCGGCTGGCTGCCGTCGCCGCGCAGGCCTTCGGTGGCGCGCCGGCCGACGTGCGCTTCGCCGGCGGGCGGGTGCAGCTCGGCGCCAGCAGCGCGGCGTTCGCCGACATCGTCCACCAAGCCTACCTGCAGCGCGTGCAGCTGTGGAGCGACGGCTTCTACGCCACCCCGGGCCTGGCCTGGGACCGCCAGACGATGCAGGGCCACCCGTTCTACTACTTCGCCTATGGCGCAGCGGTCAGCGAGGTGATCGTCGACACGCTGAGCGGCGAATTCAAGCTGCTGCGCGCCGACCTGCTGCACGACGCCGGGCGTTCGCTGAACCCGGCCATCGACATCGGCCAGGTCGAAGGCGCCTTCATCCAGGGCATGGGCTGGCTGACGATGGAAGAACTCGTCTGGCACCCGGCCGACGGTTCGGCCCAGGCCGGCCTGCTGCTGACCCACGCGCCCAGCACCTACAAGATCCCGACCGCCAACGACGTGCCGCCGGTCTTCAACACGCGACTGTTCGAACGCGACGCGGCGGTCGACAGCATCCACCGCAGCAAGGCGGTCGGCGAGCCGCCGCTGCTGCTGCCCTTCTCGGTGTTCTTCGCCATCCGCGATGCGGTCTCGGCGGCCGGCGGCCACCGTGTCGACCCGCCGCTGAACGCGCCGGCCACGCCCGAGGCCGTGCTGCGCGCGCTCGCCGCGGTCACGGCCGGCCTGCCGGCGTGACCTTGTGAGGCGTGAAGGCGTGAAGGCGGGTCAGACATGACGGCGCCCGACGGCCTGCGTGCAGCCGCGCTGCGCTGGCGCGCGGCCGGCCGCGCCGCGGTGGTCGTCGAGGTGCAACGCACCGCCGGGTCGGTGCCGCGCGACGCCGGCACGCGCATGCTGGTGGCCGCCGACGAGGTGCTCGGCACGGTCGGCGGCGGGCACCTCGAACTGCAGGCCATCGCCGATGCGCGGGGGCTGCTGCAGCACGGCGCCGGCAGCTTCGATCGCCATGTCGCGCTCGGCCCCGCGCTGGGGCAATGCTGTGGCGGGGCGCTCGACCTGCAGCACCGGCTGCTCGCCGACAGCGACCCCGCGTCGTGGGTCGACGCCGCGCCGCGATTTCACCTGCAGCTCTACGGCGCAGGCCACGTCGGGCGGGCGATTGCGGCCTTGCTGGCCGGCCTGCCGTGCAGCGTTGTCTGGATCGACGAGCGCGAGGACGAATTCCCCCGCGAGGGGCCGCGCGCGCCGCACATCGAACGCCGCTGTGTCGACGCCGTGGCCGGCGAAGTGGCCCGTGCTGCGCCGGGCGCCTTCTACCTGGTGCTGACGCACAGCCATCCGCTGGACCTGGAGCTGGCGTTGGCCATCCTGCGCCGCGGCGACTTCGGCTTCTTCGGCCTGATCGGATCGAAGACCAAGCGCGCGCGCTTCGAACACCGGCTGCGCGAGCGCGGCATCGCCGAGCCGCTGCTGCAGCGCATGACCTGCCCGATCGGCCTGCCGGGCATCGCCGGCAAGGAACCCGGCGTCATCGCGCTGGCCGTCGGCGCGCTGTTGCTGCTGGCGGCCGGCCCAACGCCGACCGCCCTATGATTTGGCGCCGCGGCCGCAGACCATCTTCGGTTTGCGATGCGCCACAACGAAAGGGCCGGTGATGCGTCGACGTGCGTTGCTTCTGTTCAGCGCTGCGGCTGCCTGGTCGGCCGGTCACGCGACGCGGGCCGCGGCTCAAACCGCCATGGCCGACGACGGCCGGCGCGACTGGTTCGTGTTCCTCGAAAGTGGCCGGCCGGCGCCGCGCGGCACGCCCGAGGAGCAGGCCGCGCTGAACGCCATGCAGCGCGGCCACATCGACAACTTCAAACGCCTGCACGGCGAAAAGAAGCTGTTCGCCGCCGGCCCGCTGCGCGACCCCAGCGGCGTCAAGCGCGGCATCGTCGTCGTGCGCGCGCGGACGATGGAGGAGTTGCGCTCCTACTTCGAGCCCGACGACTATGTGCGCCTGGGCCACATGACGCTCAACGCGACGCCAGCGGTGGTCCGGCGCGCCCTGGTCTCCGAAGGCATCCCCGATGGCATCGAGGAAGTGCGCATCGTGCTCGTGCCGCGCGGCAGCGACGAAGCGGCGGCCGCGGCGCTGCAAACGCGGCTGCGCGGCCTGCTCGAGCAAGGCACCGTCGCCGCCTGGTACACGCTGGACAGCGGCCCGCTGGCCGAGGTGCTGTTCGCCCGCACCACCGACAGCGCGGGCCTGCAGGCGGCCTTCGCCGGCCTGGGCGATGCCGCGGCGGGTACCCAGGTCTGGGGGCAGTGGCTGGGCCCGCGCGTGGTGCCCGGCGAACGGCGCTGATCCTGGCCGCCTTCGGCGCCGACGAAGCCCGCGAGGACGCGAGGACGCAAGGACGCAAGGACGCGAGCCCACGGCGACCGCCGCGACATCGTGGTGGCCCGGGCAACCGCATCCGACGCCGCATTACCCCGGTAAGGTGCTAGCATCGCCGCATGCAAAGAGCCCACACCAAACTCACGTCCCAAGGCCAGGTCTCGGTGCCGGCGGCCGTGCGCAAGGCGCTGCACCTGATACCGGGGTCGGTGCTGGTGTGGTCGCAGGACGGCGACCGGATCGTCGTCGAGCGGGCGACGCGGCACAGCACGGCCGAGGTGCACCAGGCGCTGTTCGCGGCCGGGCCACCGGCCGGCGCGCCCGCCAAGACACTGGCCGAGCTGAAGCAGGGGATCAGACAAGCTGTCGGCCAGCGCCGGCCGCGCCCCGATGCTGGCCGTTGACACCAATGTGCTGCTGCGTCTGCTGGCCCGTGACGATGCCAGGCAGGCCGCCGCCGCCGACGCGACCATCGCCAAGGGCGCCTGGGTGTCGCAGCTGGTGCTGGCCGAAGCGGTGTGGGTGTTGGATGCCGTCTACGAGCGCACGCCGAAGCAGCTGATCGGTGCGCTGGATCTGCTGCTGGCCCACGAAGCTCTGGTGCTCCAGGATGCCGACGTGGTGGCTGCGGCGCTGGCGCAGTTCCGCGCCAAGCCGACGCTGGGCTTCTCGGACTGCCTGGTGCTCGAGATCGCGCGCAAGGCCGGTCACCTGCCACTGGCCACCTTCGACAAGGCCCTGGGCCGCCTGGCCGGCGCGCAACGCCTGTAGCTCTGGTTTCAGCGCCCCTGAAACCGCGGTGCCCGTCGCTCGGCGGCCGCCGCCAGCCCTTCGCGCAGGTCGGCGCTGGCCGCGCAGCGCGCTTCGCGTTCGCGCAGGCGCACGACGTCGAACTCGCCGCGGGCGATCTCGTCCAGCGACTGCTTCATTCCGTTGATGGCCAGCGGCGCGCCGGCCAGCAGCGCGTGGACGCGGGCGTCGACCTCGGTGTCCAGCGCGGCGGCCGGGACCAGCGCGTCGAGCCAGCCCAGGTCCCACAGCGCCTGCGCGTCGAGTTGCTCGGCGAGCAGGAACAGCCGCTTGGTGGCGGCCAGCCCAAGCCGCGCCACGCAGCGCCGCAGGCCGTTCGGGCCGTAGTGCAGGCCGAGCCGGGCCGCCGGCATGCGCAGCACGGCGGCCGGCGTGCCGACGCGGAAATCGCAAGCCAGCGCCAGGTCGGTGGCGCCGCCGAACACGCCGCCGTGCACGCGGGCGATGGTCGGCAGCGGCAGGGCTTCGAGCGCGTCGACGCAGCGTTCGAACAGCGCCGGGCCGGCCTCTGAAACATGGCCGCTGCCGCTGCCGTTGCCGTTGCTGACGCTGGCCCCGCTCGCAGCCCCGCCCGTGGTCGGGGTTGTGATCCCGGCCGCCGTCGGCATGCCATCGTCGAATTCGCCCAGATGGAAGCCGGCGCAGAACACCGGCCCCTGGCCGCCGAGCACCAGCACGCGGGCGCGGCCCTGCGCGGCCAGCGCGGTCAGTTCGGCGAACTGCGCCAAGAGGGCCAGCAGATCGCTGCGGTGCAGCCGGTTGCGGTGCCGCGGCCGGCGCAGCGTGATCGCCGCGCGGCCGTCCCTGTCGACGTCGAGCAACGGCGGCAGCGACGGCTCGGCGGTGGCGGCCAGCGCGATTGCGTCGCCGGGACACTCCGCCCTCGAATGTCTGTCAGCCATGACGGGCCTGGAAATCACGCAGATGCTCGACCAGCGCCTGCACCCCCGCCAGCGGCATCGCGTTGTAGATCGACGCGCGCATGCCGCCGACCGCGCGGTGGCCCTTCAGCTGGACCAACCCGCGTTCGGCCGCGCCCTGCAGGAAGGCGGCGTCGAGGCGGTCGTCGGGCAGGCGGAAGCAGACGTTCATCAGCGATCGATCGGCTGGTGCCACCGGCACGCGGTAGAAGCCGCTGGCGTCGAGCGCGCCGTACAGCAGCGCGGCCTTCTCGCGGTTGCGCGCGGCCATCGCCGCCACGCCGCCCTGATCCTGCAGCCAGCGGAAGACCAGCCCGGCGATGTAGATCGCATACGTCGGCGGGGTGTTGTACATCGAGTCGTTGTCGGCGACGACGCGGTAGTCGAAGGCCGCCGGGGTGATCGGCAGCGCGCCGCCGAGCAGGTCGTCGCGGACGATGACGATGGTCAGACCGGCCGGGCCGATGTTCTTCTGCGCGCCGCCGTAGATCAGCCCGTATTTCGATACGTCCAGCGGCCGCGAGAGGATCTCGCTGGACATGTCGGCGACCAGCGGCACGTCGCCGACCTCCGGCGTGACGTGGTACTGCAGGCCGCCGATGGTTTCGTTGCTGCAAATGTGCACGTAGGCCGCGTCGCGGTCGAGCTGCCAGCCGTCGCGCGGCGGGATGGCGGTGTAGCCGCTGGCCGCGCCGCTGGCCGCGACGTTGACGCGGCCGTACTTGCGCGCCTCGGCGATCGACTTGCCCGACCAGATGCCGGTGTCGATGTAGTCGGCGCTGGACCGGCCGCGCAGCATGTTCATCGGCACGATGGCGTTTTCGCCCAGCGCCCCGCCTTGCATGAAGAGGATGCGGTAGTGGGCGGGCACGTCGAGCAGCCCGCGCAGCAGGGCCATCGCCTCGGCGTGGATGGCCATGAACTCGGGGCCGCGGTGGCTCATCTCCATCACCGACATGCCCGAGCCATGCCAGTCGAGCATCTCGGCGGCGGCCTGGCGCAGCACCGGTTCGGGCAGCGCCGCGGGGCCGGCGCTGAAGTTGTGGACACGGGTCATGCGGTGGGCCCTTGCGGTGCGGTGCGGCGTGGAGTGGGTCTCAGGGTCGGGGGGCCGGAGCCGGGGCCGGGACCGCGGATTATCGATGGCCGAGTTGTCGTGATCCCGGCTTGTCGGCGGCGCCGCGCGGTGCGAGCATCCGCCCCACCCAACCAGGAGACACCGATGGCCAAACCCCTGATCGACCCCGACGCACTGATCGCGATGTTCGAAAGTGCCACCGCCAAGCAGGGCGAGCAGCTGCGCAAGTCGGTCGGCGAAGCCACGCTGGCCGCGCTGCAGGCCCGCGAGCTGTCGCTGAAGAACATCCGCAGCACGCTGAAGACGGTGTCCGAGGCGGCCAGCCAGGGTGCGGCGCGCAACGCCATGCCCGGGATCGATGCGGAGGCACTGCTCGACCAGGCCGTCGCGGGCATGGACGACGCGATGCTCAAGGCCGTCGACGCCAACCGCGTGGCGCTGCAGCAACTCGTGGCGCAGGGCGCCGATCTGCGCGAGAAGCATCTGAAGAAGGCGCTCGACGACCTCGACAAGTTCGAGGACACGATGTTCTCGGCGCTGAAGAAGACCGCCGAGGGCGCCGGCGCGCCGCTGGCCGGCGCCTGGAGCCAGGTGCTGGAAAAGATGCAGGCCGGCGGCACGCAGTCCGGCGCGCAGGCCGCCGGCACCGCCGAGCAGATGGCCGAGCAGATGCAAGCGACCATGCGCAGCACGCGCAGCGCCGGCCTGCGCGCCGCGCAGGCCCTGGCCGAAAGCTACACGGCGATGGTCAGCGGGGTGTTGATCGGCATGTCCGACGCGCTGCAGGCCAAGGGCTCGTCGGCCAAGGGCAAGAAATAGTCGAGACCGGCCGGCGACGGCCGGTTCAGCCGATCACCAGACCGCAATCCGGCATCACCACACGGTGGTCTGACGTCACCACACGGTGATCTGGCACCACCGGCGGTGATCTCACATCCCGGATCGGGCATCACCAGACGGCGATCGGATTCGCGGCCACCATCGCGTCGCCCGGCTTGCAGTTGAAGGCCTGGGCGAAGGCCGGCATCTGGCTCATCGGCGCCAGCACGCGCCAGCGGCCGGGCGAATGGCCGTCGGTGCGCAACTGGTCGAGCAGCGCCTCGGGCCGCGCCTTGACGCGCCAGACCACCGCGTTGGCGATGAAGAAGCGCTGCTCGGGCGTCAGGCCGTCGATCAGCGCGGGTGCCGTGCCGGCATCGCGCTGGCGCTGCAGCGCGATCTGCAGGCCCTGGTAGGCCAGCTGCATGCCGGCGATGTCGCTGATGTTCTCGCCCAGCGTCAGCCGGCCGTTGATGCGCACGCCGGGCAGCGGCTCGTAGCTGCTGTAGAGCTGCGCCACCTGGTCGGCGCGCGCCTTGTAGGCGTCGGCGTCCTGCGCCGTCCACCAGTCGCGCAGGTTGCCGACGCTGTCGAACCGGCGGCCGCGGTCGTCGAAATGGTGCGAGATCTCGTGGCCGATGACCATCCCGATGGCGCCGAAGTTGGTCGCGTCGTCGGCGTTGGCGTCGAAGAACGGCGGCTGCAGGATGCCGGCCGGGAAGACGATCTGGTTGCCCGCCGCGGCGAAGGCGTTGACGATGTGCGGGCTGGTCGTCCAGCGCGCGCGGTCGACCGGCTTGCCCAGGTCGGCCAGGCGCTGCTCGGTGTTCCAGGCGTTGACGCGCAGCAGGTTGCCGGCATGGTCGTCGGGCTGCAGCGCCAGGCCGTCGTAGCGGCGCCAGCGTTCGGGCGCGCCGATCTTGGCCACCATCGCGTCGAGCTTGGCGCGCGCCAGCACCTTGGTCGGCTCGCTCATCCAGGCCAGGCCGTCGATGCGCTGGCGCAGCGCGCTGCGGGTATCGGCCAGCATCTCTTGCGCCCGCGTGCGGGCCAGCGGCGAGAAGGCCTTGGCGACGAACAATTCGCCCAGCGATTCGGCCAGCGGCGCGCCGCCGTACTGGCCGCCGATCTGCTGAATGACCTGTTCGATGCGCGCCGGCGGCTGCTTGAGGCCGCGGATCGCGGCGCCGCGGTAGGCGAAGTGCGAATCGGCCAGCGGCTTGGGGAGGTATTCGGCACTCGCCTCGAGCAGGCGCACGCGCAGGTAGTTGCGCCAGGTGTCCAGCGGCGCCTGCTGCACCAGCCGGGCGACGGCCTGGGCGAAGCTCGGCTGGGCGACGACGATGCTGCCGCCGCCCAGCACGTCGGGCTTGCCGCTGTAGGCCGTCAGCCAGGCCGCCCAGTCCAGGCCCGGTGCCTGTTCGCGCAACTGGGTCAAGGTCAGCGGGTTGTAGTTGGCGACCGGGTCGCGACGCTGCACGCGGCTGTTGGTGGCCTGGGCCAGCTGGGTCTCGAAAGCCAGCAGGGTGTCCAGCGCGGCGTCGTCGGCGGCGCCGCCACCGCCGGCCTGCAGCAGGTTGCGCGCATGGCTGCGGTAGGCGGCGATCAGGCGGCGCGCGCTGTCGTCGTTGCGCAGGTAGTCGTCCCGGTCGGGCAGGCCCAGCCCGGCCTGGGCGCTGGTCAGCACGTACTTGGTGGCGTCCTTGGCGTCGATGCCGACGCCGAGCGACAGCGGTGCGAAGACCTGCAGCCGCGCCAGTTCGCCGAGCAGTTGCGGCAGCGTTTCGCGCTGCACGCTGCCGATGCGCGTCAGCCAGGGCTGCACGGCGGCCAGGCCGCGCTTGTCGATGCCCGCGGTGTCCATGCCGCTGCGGTAGTAGGCGACCAGCAGCTTCAGGCCCGGCGAGGTCTGCCGCGCCGGGTCGGCGGCGAGTTCGACCAGCGCGGCTTCGAGCAGCTTGTCGTTGGCCACGCGCAGGCTGTCGAAGCTGCCGATGCGGGCGCGGTCGGCGGGCAGTTCGGTGCTGGCGACCCAGGCGCCGTTGACGTAGCTGTCGAAGTCGCTGCAGGCGGTGGCCGCGGGGGCCGATGCGGCGGCCGCCGGTGCGGCGCCGGCCGGCGCTGCCGCGGGCTGCGCGGTGGCGACCCCCAGGCCTTGGGCGGCGCACAGCGCAGCCAGTGAACAGACCCGGGCCACGTGGGTGGCCCGGCGGACGACGAAGGACGGCATGGAAGACATGGCGGGCACGATGGCGGGCACCAGGCGAGAGCGACGAAGCCGCGAAGTCTAGGCCCGCAGTCGGCCCCCGGCCGGCGCTGCGCTATCGTGCCGCGATGGCAGCGCCGACCTTCTACTGGCTCGACTACGAGACCTTCGGCATCGTGCCGCGGCGCGACCGCCCGGCGCAGTTCGCCGGCCTGCGCACCGACGTCGAACTGAACGAGGTCGGCGAGCCGCTGATGCTGCACTGCCAGCCGGCGCTCGATTACCTGCCCGACCCCGACAGCGTGCTGCTGACCGGCATCCTGCCGCAGCACGCGCTGCAGCGCGGCCTGCCCGAACACGCCTTCGCCGCGCGCATCGAAGCCGAACTCGGCCGCGACGGGACGATCGGCGTCGGCTACAACCGCATCCGCTTCGACGACGAGGTGACGCGCTTCCTGTTCTGGCGCAACCTGATCGACCCCTACGCCCGCGAATGGCAGAACGGCTGCGGCCGCTGGGACCTGCTCGATCTCGTGCGCTGCACCTGGGCCTTGCGCCCGGACGGCATCGAATGGCCGAAGCACACCACGGGCGACCTCGCCGGCCGGCCGTCGTTCAAGCTCGAGCACCTGACGCAGGCCAACGGCCTGGCCCACGACGCCGCGCACGACGCCTTGTCCGACGTGCGCGCCACGCTGGCCCTGGCCCGGCTGATCAAGGCACGGCAGCCGCGGTTGTGGGACTTCTGCCTGAAGCTGCACAAGAAGGACGCGGTGTGGGCCGAGATCGGCAGCGGCCGGCCGTTCCTGCACCTGTCGGGCCAGTACCCGGTCGAGCGCGGCGGCCTGGCCATCGTCTGGCCGCTGGCGCCGCACCCGAAGAGCAAGAACGAGCTGATCGTCTGGGACCTGGCGCACGACCCCGAGGAATTGCTGACGCTGGAGGCCGACAGCGCGCGCCAGCGGCTGTTCACGCGCAGCGCCGACCTTCCCGCGGGCGTGGCGCGGCTGCCGATCAAGACCATCCACGTCAACAAGTCGCCGGTGGTCATCGCCAACCGCGCGGTGATGCACGGTGCGGCCGAACGCTGGGGGCTGGACCTGGCGCTGGCGCTGCGCCACGCCGAACGCGCCGCAGCGCTCGGCCCGGGCCTGTCGGCGCTGTGGCCGCAGGTCTTCGTGCGCCCCGACGACGGGCTGGCAGTGGATGTCGACGAAGACCTGTACGGCGGTTTCGTCGGCAACGACGACCGGCGCTCGCTGCAGCGGCTGCGCGGGCTGCAGCCCGAACAGCTGGCCACCCGGCGCGTGGCCTTCGACGATCCGCGGCTCGACGAGTTGCTGTTCCGCTACCGCGCGCGCAACTTCCCGCAGACGCTGGATGGTGACGAACAGCAGCGCTGGGAACAGCACCGCATCGAGCGCCTGCACGGCGGCGCCGGCGGTGCGCGGACGCTGGCCGGCTTTCTCGAACGCATCGACGCGCTGGCCGAAGCCGCCGTGGAGCGCGACGACGCGCGCGGCCAGGCGCTGCTCGACGCCCTGGTCGACTACGCCGAAGGCATCGCCCCCGAATCCTAGGCCGCGCGTTGCGGGGCCGACGCCCGTGCGGGCCGTCAAGGCACCAGTTCGAACAGCGCCGAGCCGTCGCTGTTGCCGCGCACCAGCTTGATCTGCGCAGAGCGGTCGAGGTGCGCGATGCCGCCCGCCCCCGACACGAAGCGCAGCTTGACGCCGGGCACCGGCAGGATCTGCCAGTTGCCGTCGGCACTCGGGTCCAGGCGCTTGACGCTGCGCAGGTGCTGCAGCAGCGCGTCGCGGTTCTCGTCGGGCGCGTCGAGGATGATGTTGCTGCCGTCCAGCCCTGGGAAGTTGCCGCCGCCGGCGGCGCGGTAGTTGTTGGTGACGACGGCGAAGAGCGCCTGCTCGTCGATCGGCTGGCCGTTGTGGCGCAGTTCGACGATGCGGTGTGCGCCGGGTTCCACCAGCGCGCCGCTGCGGTCATAGCGCGCCGGCTGGGTCACGTCGATGCGGTAGCTGACGCCGTCGATGGTGTCGAAGTTGAAGGTCTGGAAGCCGCGGTTGAGCAGATCCTGCTCGGGCGGGCCGGTGGGGTCGATGCGATTGAAGGCGCCGGCGGCGAACTCCAGCCATTCGCGGACCTGCGCGCCGTTCAGCCGCACGACCTTGACGGTGTTCGGGTAGACATAGAGGTCGGCGACGTTGCGCAGCGCGATCGGCCCCGCCGGGATGTCGGTGTAGTTGGCCCAGCCCTGGCGCCCGCCATACTTGAACGGTGCGGCCGCCGACAGCAGCGGCAGCGCGGCGAACGGCGTGTCGGCCAGCGCGCGCCGGGCGTAGGCCAGCTGGGCGTTGGCCACCACCTGCACCGACGGGTCGTCGGCGACCGCGGCGAAGTAGCTGTGGATCGGCGCCGTGGTCTGCGCCACCTCGGCGCGGATGTAGGCCAGCGTGCCGGCGTGTTCGGGCGCGATCAGGCGGACCATCTCGGGGTCGGCGTCGACCAGCGGCCTGCGCGATTCGCGGTCGAACACCGGGCGCAATTCGGCGCGCGCGTCCTTGACCTTCCAGGCCCCGGGCTGGCCTTCGAGCAGCAGGTCGACGACGCCCAGGTGGTCGCCCCAGCGCCCGGCCATCACCGCCGGCACGCCATTGATCGTGCCGCGCGCCAGGTCGACCTTCGGATGGCTGTTGAAGAAGCGGCCGGGGAATTCGCCATGCGCATGGCCGAACAGGATCGCGTCGATGCCCGGCACCTCGGCCAGCTGGGCGACCACGTTTTCGGCGAAGAACACGGTCTCGCCGCGTTCGAATCCCGAATGCGGAATGGCCACGACGATGTCGGCGCCGTCGGCCTTGATGCGTGGGATCAGGCGGCGCGCGGTCTCGATGATGTCGCGGGCGACGACCTTGCCGAGCAGGTTGCTGCGGTCCCACTGCATGATCTGCGGCGGCACGAAGCCGATCACGCCGATGCGCAAGCTCTGCCGTGCGCCGGCCTCGTTGACGAAGTTGCGGTCGAGGATCACGTAGGGCGTGAAGGCGTGGCGTCCGCCGCCCGGCCCGCTGCCGTCGTCGATGTGCACGTTGGCGTTGACGTACGGAAAGCCTGCCGCCGCCAGCACCTGCATCAGGAACGGCAGGCCAAAGTTGAAGTCGTGGTTGCCGATGTTGGCGGCGTCGTAGCCCAGGGCCTTCATCAGCCGGTGCGCCGGATGCTGCTGGCCGGCCGGCAGCGGCTTGATGCGCGCCACCCAGTCGCCCAGCGGGTTGCCCTGCAGCAGGTCGCCGTTGTCGAACAGCAGCGTGTTGGCTCTTTCGGCGCGGGCGGCGCGGATCAGCGTCGCGGTCTTGGCCAGACCGTAGTCGTCGACCGGCTTGTCCTGGTAGTAGTCGTGGTTGAGCAGCGCGACATGCAGGTCGGTGGTCTCCAGCAGGCGCACGCGCATCTCGGCGGCGCCGGCGGGCGGGGCCAGCCCAGGCAGCGCGATGAGGGCCAGCAGTGCCAGCCACGCCGCGGCAGGGCGGCGACCCCGCCGCCGCACAACGCCGCAGTTCATCGGGCAGCCGAGGCTGCCGACGCCGAGGATGCCGCCGCCGAGGCCGAGGACGGCGCGACCGATGCCGGGGCCGAAATTGCCGGGGCCGATATTGCCGGGACCGCTGCTGATATTGGCGACGCCGCGGCCGTGGCCGACGCCGAGGATGCCGCGGCCGTGGCCAGGGCTGCCGAAGCAGCCGGCGCCGACGCTGCCGCAGGGACGTCTCCCGAGAGCAGACTCGGGCCGGGCGGCGCGTTGGCCGCCTGACGGATCGCCTCGCGCTGCTTCTCGTGCACGCAGTCGTCGACAAGGCGGCGGCCGACCAGCACGTCCATCAGCATCGACTTGTTGGCGATCTGCAGCATCAGCGTGCGGCCCTTGACGTCTTCCAGGCGCAGCGCGCCGGTGCTCGACAGCACCGGCTTCATGGTCCACAGCTCCTTGCCGAAACGCACATCGACATAGCCGTCGGTCCTCGGGTGGCGGACGACGTCGACGACCTGCCCGAAGTCGCAGATGTAGCCGCCGAACAGCGCCATGTTCGCCGCGGCCAGCTGCTCCTCGTTGGCCGTCGGCAGCGTCGCCACCGGCTTGACCGGCGCCTTGGCGGCTGGCTTGGCGGCCGGCTTGGACGCTGCTGCTGGCTTGGCCGCAGGCTTGGCCGGTGCCTGGGCTGCGCACAGGGTCGCGAACAGCATGCCGGCGCCGAGCAGGGTGCCGGTGCGGACGAAGAAAGACAAGGTGTGGGTCATCAAGGCGTCCTGGACGGTGGCGGAGCGGGATGGGGCGGGGCGGGGCGGGGGCGGGACGACGGATCTTGCCCCGCCGTCGCGCCAGGGTTGTATCGCGTTGCCGGCGCGTGCTCAGGGCGGGCCGAACCAGGCCAGCCGCAGTTCGGCCGGCAACTGCGGCCCGCCGAGGAACGAGGTGCGGTGGGCGCGTTCGATGACATGCCAGAAGTAGCGGTAGCTGGCGCGGTCGTGCAGCCGGTCGTCGCCCCCCTGGCGATGGCGGATCGGCGCCCACTGTGCGGCCTGGGCGGCCAGAATGATGGCGATGGCCTCGTCGACCTCGGCGACCGTCGGCGCGAAGGCGTCGACGATGGTCCGCACTTGCGACGGGTGGATGCTCCACATGCGGGTGTAGCCGAGCAGCCGGCTGGCCTTGTCGGCGGCTTCGGCGAGCGCTGAGGTGTCCTTGAATTCGGTGACCACGCAGTGCGACGGCACCTTGGCGTGGGCGTGGCAGGCAGCGGCGATCTCCAGCTTGGCGCGCACCACCAGCGGGTGGTCGAACTGGCCGTCGGCGGTCATCGCCCACTGGGGGATCGCCCCGCGGTGGGCCGAGACGAAGTCCATCAGGCCGAACGACAGCGATTCAATGCGCGGGTGGGCGGCGATGGCCATCACGTCGCGCAGCGCGCCATGGGTTTCGACCAGCGCGTGCAGCGGCACGCTGGCGCCGCCGGCGACATCGACGGCCTCGGCCGCGCGCTGCACGTCGGCCAGCCCGCGCGGCTTGGGCAGCATCAGGTACGCCGGCGGCTTGGCGGCCGCCAGCACGGTGGCCAACACGTCGCCGAAGCGCGGATGATCGATCGCCAGCAGGCGCACGCCGACGCGGCCGAAGCGGTTCTTCTCCGAGCCCAGCAGTCCGGCAATCCGATGCGCCTGCTCGACTTCGCCGCCGACCGGCGCGCCGTCCTCGTTGTCCAGCGTGACGTCGAAGACCGGCCCGAGCTCGGCCTGCAGGTCCAGGCTCTTGCTCATGCGCGGCTCGACGCCGGCATAGTGGTCGCAGACGGGCAGCAGGGGGCCTTGCGATTCGCTGTCGAAGAGCGCCTCGCGCGGATGCAGTGTCGCCGGCGTGCTCATCACACCGGCCTGTTCACTGCGCGCCCCGCCCCGAGCGCCGTGGAGCGACTCTGCCGGCTCATCGCGTCACAGCAGATGCTTGACGCCGTCCTGCTCGCCGGACAGCTCAGCCAGGGTCTTGTCGATGCAGCCGCGGCTGAACTCGTCGATCGCCAGGCCTTCGACGATCTTGTACTGGCCGCCTTCGGTGGTCACCGGGTAGCCGAACATGGTGTCCTTGGGGATGCCGTATTCGCCGTTGCTGGGCACACCCATCGTCACCCATTCGCCGCCGGACCCCAGCGCCCAGTCGCGCATGTGGTCGATCGCCGCGTTGGCCGCCGACGCCGCCGACGACAGGCCGCGGGCTTCGATGATCGCCGCGCCGCGCTTGCCGACGGTCGGCAGGAAGACGTCCTTGTTCCAGGCGTGATCGTTGATCATGTCCTTGATGCTGGCGCCGCCGCTGGTCGCGAAGCGGTAGTCGGCATACATCGTCGGGCTGTGGTTGCCCCACACAGCCAGCTTCTTGATCGACGCCACCGGCTTGCCGGTCTTGGCGGCGAGCTGGCTGAGCGCGCGGTTGTGGTCCAGCCGCAGCATGGCGGTGAAGTTCTCGCGCGGCAGGCCCGGCGCGCTCTTCATCGCGATCCAGGCATTGGTGTTGGCCGGGTTGCCGACCACCAGCACCTTGACGTTGCGGCTGGCCACCGCATCCAGCGCCTGGCCCTGGCCGATGAAGATCTGGCCGTTGATGGCCAGCAACTCGGCGCGTTCCATGCCGGCCTTGCGCGGCATGCTGCCGACGAGCAGCGCGTAGTCCGTGTCCTTGAAGGCCGTCATCGGGTCGCCATGCGCCTGCATGCCAGCCAGCAGCGGGAAGGCACAGTCCTCAAGCTCCATCATCACGCCCTTGAGCGCCTTCTGCGGGCCTTCGACCGGCACTTCCAGCAGCTGCAGGATCACCGGCTGGTCCTTGCCCAGCATCTCGCCGCTGGCGATGCGGAACAGCAGCGCATAGCCGATCTGGCCGGCAGCGCCGGTGACAGCCACGCGAACGGGCTTCTTGCTCATGGGAGGCTCCTGGAAGGAAGAGGCGACAGGGGAGGAAGGCAGTGCCAGTGCCGGGAGGCAAGATTCTAGGGTCGCTGGCTTGGGTGCGGTGGCTCTGGTGCGGTGGCTCTGTTGCGTCTGTTGCGGTGGCCCTGACGCGCCCCGCTGCCCCGGCTTTGAAGCGATGTCCCCGTCGCGGCGCTTCGAACAGCTCTTGTGTCTTATGCAAGACAGGTTGATGGACAATGCCGGGATGCCAGCCGCCACCGCTCCTGTCGCCCCGCTGCCGATGGCGGCCGAGGCCGCGCCGTCGTTCAGCCCGTTGTACCGGCAGATCAGGTCGCTGCTGGTGGCCAGCCTGCAGGCGGGCGAATGGCTGCCCGGACAGGGCATCCCCAGCGAGCTCGAGCTGGCCGCGCGCTACAAGGTCAGCCAGGGCACGGTGCGCAAGGCCATCGACGAGATGGCCACCGACAACCTGCTGGTGCGCCGCCAGGGCAAGGGCACGTTCGTCGCCAGCCATGCCGAAGCCCAGACCCAATACCGCTTCCTGCGCCTGACGCCCGACGACGGCAGCGCGCCGGGCCTGCAGCGGCGGCTGCTCGACTGCCGGCGCATGCGCGCGCCGGTCGAGGTCGCCCGGCTGCTTGCGCTGAAGGCCGGCGAGGCGGCGATCCAGGTGCGCCGCTTGCTGCTCGCCGAAGCGCAGGCGGGCTCGGCGCCCACGCCGGTCGTGCTCGACGATCTGTGGCTGCCCGGCAATCTGTTCAAGGGCCTGAGCGCTGAACGCATGGAAGCCTGGCGCGGCCCGATGTACCGTCTGTTCGAGGCTGAGTTCGCCGTGCACATGATCCGTGCCGAGGAAAAGCTGCGCGCGGTGGCCGCCGGCGCCAGCGGTGGCGACGAGGCCGTGCTGCTGGGCGTGGCGCCGGGCGCGCCGCTGCTGTCGGTCGAGCGGCTGTCATTCACCTACGGCGACCGGCCGGTCGAATTGCGTCGCGGGCTGTACCACACCGCGGCGCATCACTATCGCAACGACCTGAACTGATCGCCGGGCCGATGCCCGCACCACCACGCCGACTTGTTGCGTTGCAATAGACTCTGTCAGCGGTGATTTCTGGTTTCTAATTTCCCTGTCCGACACGCATTCAACAAGAGCACGCCCATGGCCGAGATGATCAAGCAACGACCGGGCACCATGCGTCTGATCGACGCGGTGAAATACCGCCTGCCGGTGGCCGGCGTGGTGTCCATCCTGCACCGCGTCAGCGGGGCACTGATGTTCTTACTGCTGCCCTTCGTCGTCTGGCTGTTCGACAAGAGCGTGACCTCCGAGATCAGCTACGACAGCTTCACCAGCGCGTTTTCTGCTGGCATGGGCTGGCTGCCGGCCTGGTTCGTCAAGCTGGTGGTGCTGGGGTTGATCTGGGGCTACCTGTTCCACTTCATCGCCGGCGTGCGCCACCTGTGGATGGACATGACGCACAGCGTCAGCAAGGAGCAGGGCCAGTCGTCGGCCGTCATCACGCTGGCGGCCAGCACGCTGCTGACGGTGCTGCTCGGCGCCCGCCTGTTCGGGCTGTACTGAGAGGAAGAGCACCCCATCATGTCGGTCAACTATGGTTCCAAGCGCGTCGTCGTCGGTGCGCACTACGGCATGCGCGACTGGCTCAGCCAGCGCGTCACCGCCACGCTGATGGCGCTGTTCACGGTGGTCCTGCTGGCGCAGCTGCTGTTCGGCGCGCCGCTGGGCTACGACAAGTGGGCGGGCATTTTCTCGGCGCAGTGGATGAAGGTGCTGACCTTCGTCGTCTTCATCGCACTGGCCTGGCATGCCTGGGTTGGCATGCGCGACATCTGGATGGACTACGTCAAGCCGGTCGGCGTGCGGCTGGTGATGCAGGTGGCGACCCTGGTCTGGCTGATCGGCTGCTCCGGGTGGGCCGTCCAGGTGCTGTGGCGGCTGTGTAATGGCCCCCCGGAGCGCCTTCGGCGCCTCCCCCCAAAGGGGCAACGCCAGCGGCCCGGCGAAGCCGGTTCCGCGGCGCTTGCTTGGTCTGATCCGTACCGTGTGAAGGTGTACTGAAATGGCATCCAACTCCCTTGCGCGTCGCAAGTTCGACGTCGTCATCGTCGGTGCCGGTGGTTCCGGGATGCAGGCGTCGCTGCGCCTGGCGCGCGCCGGCCTGAACGTGGCCGTGCTCAGCAAGGTCTTCCCGACGCGTTCGCACACCGTCGCCGCGCAGGGCGGCATCGGCGCGTCGCTCGGCAACATGTCCGAAGACAACTGGCACTACCACTTCTACGACACCGTCAAGGGCAGCGACTGGCTGGGCGACCAGGACGCCATCGAGTTCATGTGCCGCGAGGCGCCCAACGTGGTCTACGAGCTCGAACATTCGGGCATGCCCTTCGACCGCAAC